>JAICTV010000014.1 GCA_025936175.1 Phycisphaerae bacterium | reverse complement strand
TACAGCTCATCGAGAGTGAGCTGATCCCAGCGTTTTGTTTCAAAACCGCTCTCAGAAAGTGCATCGAGCACCTTCAATTGCTCGAGGACCGGGGAGTTTGACAGCGCGATGCGCTTGGCAGGAGTTTGCCGGAAGAATGCGACGATCTCCCCCGCCGCCGCGTCGCGCGATGAGGATTTCACCTTCATCTTCAGTTCGCCGGCGCGCCGGGCGAACAGCTCCGGCAGATTCGCGTCGGCGCGGACGAGGCGGACGATCTCGTCGGGCAATGGCGGAGGCGGCGGCACGGTCGTCACCAGCGTGCCGCGCCGGCCGAGCGCCGCTCGGACGCGATCCATCACTTCGTCATCGCTGCCGCCGCTGCCGGTCATCGCTTCTTCCACATCTGGTGAAACGTTTTCGCCGCCGGCGCGGGCATGTCGCGGATCTGCGTCCAGCCGGCGGCGACGCTCGGCATTTCCGTCACCCACCCCCCGGTCTTGCGCGCGCGTCGGCGGAGGTCCCACTTCTGAAACGTGCCGATCAGGTTGTAGAGCAGCGGCGACTTCATCGCGTTGGCCCAGAGCCGATAGATCATCCGCTCTGCGCCTGAGTTGAGGTGCGTCTTCTGGATATCGCGGCGGAGGTTCACCAGGTGCCGCGGGATGTTGATCTTCACCGGGCACGCTTCGTAACACGCGCCGCACAGACTCGACGCCTGCGGCAGATCCTTGAAGTTAGCCAGCCCCTGAAACAGCGGCGTGATCAGCGCGCCGATCGGCCCGGGATAAACGCTGCCGTAAGCGTGCCCGCCGATCTTGCGATAGATCGGGCACGCGTTGAGGCACGCGCCGCAGCGGATGCATCTCAGGGTCTCGCGATATTCTTCGCTGGCGAGGATCTCGCTGCGGCCGTTATCAATCAGGACGAGATGAAATTCCTCCGGGCCGTCCTTCTCGCCCGCCGCGCGCGGGCCGCCGAAGATGTTGGTGTAGATCGTAATCGGCTGACCGGTCGCGCTGCGGGCGAGCAATTTGAGCATCACCGCCAGATCCACCATGCGCGGCACGACCTTCTCGATGCCGACAAGGCTCACAAGCACGCGCGGCGTGGTGATGCTTTGCCGCTGATTGCCTTCGTTCTCGACACAGCAGAGCTGACCGGTCTCGGCGACCAGGAAATTCCCGCCGGTCATGCCGAAATCGCTGCTGCGGAACTTGTCGCGCAGATACGCGCGGGCCTGCATCGTCAGCGCGGACGGATCATCGTTGTACGGGGTGCCGAAGTATTCGCTGAAGAGTTTTGCAATCGATGCGCGGTCCTTGTGAACGATGGGCGCCACCAGGTGCGACGGCCGATCGTGGCTGATCTGCACGATGAACTCGCCCAGGTCCGTCTCGACAACGTCCATCCCCGCGATCTCGAGCGCGTGCGCGAGGTTGATCTCCTCGCTGACCATCGTCTTGCTCTTGATGCAGCGCGAACATCCGGCGTTGCGTGCGATGTCGAGGATGATGCGCTTCGCTTCGGCGCCGTCCCGCGCGAAGTGGACCTTCCCGCCGTTGCGCTCGACGTTGCTCTTGAGCTGATCGAGGTAGTAGTCGAGATAATCGAGCGCGTGCTGCTTGATCTGACCGGCGAGCGTGCGGAGAGCATCGGAATCGGGAAGCTGAAGAAGCTGAAGCTGCCGGCCGGTGTATTGGCGGAGCACCGCGTTATTGATCGCCGTCTTGAGCTTCTCGTCCCCCGCCGCTTTCGTGCTGACGGATTGGAAATCAAACTTCGACCCGGCGGACTGCTCGAGGAACTGCTCGGTGTGCGGATCGATTTGCGGTTGCGCAACAACAGTGTCGGCCATGCTTGTCTCGCTCGGCGATTGTAGCGATTTTGACGCTCGCGCCACGGGGTGGGTAGCATTCGGCGAAAGCTGATATGTCCATCACCGCCGCGCCTCACGCGCATCACGATCCGGCCGCCGAAGCGTATCGACAGAGGCGCATCGCTCACTGGGACCACATCGCGCGCCAGACGCGCGACCGCAAGACGGGTCGCTACTACCATCGAAGGCTTGCGGAGGTCTATCGCTTCCTCATCCCGCGCGGGCGGCGCGTGCTGGAGCTGGGGTGTGGGCGCGGCGACCTGCTGGCCGCACTGGAACCGAGCCGCGGCCTCGGGATCGACGCCTCGCGGGAGATGCTCGAGCAGGCGCGGCGTCGGCATCCAGAGCTCCATTTTATCGAAGGGGACGCGCTGGATCTTTCGCTCGACGAGAAGTTCGACTTCATCATCCTCTCCGATCTGGTGAACGAGCTGTGGGACGTGCAACAGGTCTTGGAAAAGCTGCGGCCGCTTTGCACGCCGCGCACGCGCATCATCGGAAACCTCTACAGCCGCCTGTGGGAATGGCCGCTGGCGATGGCCGCGAAGCTCAAGCTCGCGCACCCGCTGCTGAACCAGAACTGGATGACCCGTGAGGACGTCGCCAATCTGCTGCATCTCGCCGGCTTCGAGTTGATGCGCACATGGCAGGAAGTGCTCTGGCCCGTGCGCACGCCGATCGTCGACTCGTTCTGCAACAAGTTCCTCGTCCGCTTCTGGCCGTTCCGGCATTTCGCGTTGACGAACTTCATGCTGGCGCGGCCGATGCCGGAGCCGCACGCGGAGAAGCCGACCGTCAGCGTCGTCGTCGCCGCGCGGAACGAGGAAGGGAACATCGAGAATATCTTCCGCCGCGTTCCCGAGATGGGCGGCGGGACGGAGCTGATCTTCGTCGAAGGCAACTCACGCGATCGCACGTACGAGGCGATCGAAAAGGCCATCGCCGATCATCCGCAGCGGAGCGCGAAGCTGTTCAAACAAGCGGGCGCCGGCAAGGGCGACGCGGTCCGCAAAGGCTTTGCCCAAGCCAGCGGCGACATGCTCATGATCCTCGATGCCGATCTCACCGTCCCGCCGGAGGATCTGCCGCGCTTTTACGACGCCATCGCCCAGAACAAGGGAGAGTTCATCAACGGCGTGCGGCTGGTCTACCCCATGGAACAGCAGGCGATGCGCATGGCCAACCTCGTGGGCAACAAATTCTTCAGCATGGCGTTCTCCTGGCTGCTCGGCCAGCCGATCAAGGACACGCTCTGCGGCACGAAGGTGATGTGGCGGCGGGATTATGAGGCGCTGGCGGCGAACCGCGCGTATTTCGGCGAGTTTGATCCGTTCGGCGATTTCGACCTGCTGTTCGGCGCCGCGAAGTTGAACCTGAAGATCGTCGACCTTCCCGTGCGCTATCGTGAGCGCGTGTACGGCCAGACCAACATCCACCGATGGAAGCACGGGTGGCTGCTTCTCAAGATGGTCTCTTTCGCGGCGCGGAAGATGAAGTTCGTCTAGTCCGCGTTCAGCGACGACGCCTGCGGCGCGCGAGCGAGCCGATTGACATCATCCACGCGAGCAGAATCGATCCCGGTTCCGGGACGGCGCCGACGAGCGCGGGCGCGGACGTTCCCGCGCCGCTCGACGTGATGAGCTGCCCTCCCTGCGCAGGGAAATTGGAGTCGATCAGAAAATAGTCGTCGCCGTTGATCACGCCGTCGTAGTTGATGTCACCGTCGTAATAGCCGTGCAATTGCTGCGGGAAGGCGCTGTCGATTTGAAAATAGTCGTCGCCGTTGATGATCCCGTCGAGATTCAGGTCGCCCGCATAAGTGTAGCCGATCAAGACGCTCGTCGAATCAACGCTCTGCCCGGACCAGACGGCGGTTTGCGAACCAATGAGCCCGAGCGCCTCTGACGCCTCGGCGATGCCGAGCGTGGTGTAGCCGGGCGTCGCGGCGGCGGCGGAGCTGGTGATGCCGGGGCCGGTCCACGCGCCGTTGTTGGCGCCGGCGGCGATAAGGCCCTGGAGCCCCGTGTAGGCCGAGCCCGTCCAACTGCCGCGCGGCGACGAGGCGCTGTACTCAACTACGGCGTCGTTATTCGTCAGATCCAGTTGCGCGCCGTTGCCGGTATTGACCTGGATTGCCGTCACCTTGCTCGTGCCGGCAGACGTGCCGTTGCTGATCACGCGCAGCTTGCCTTCACTGACGTTGACCGCCGCTGCGCGGAGATTCTTCACGTCGGCGATGCCTTGGCCGATCTTGGTGATCGGTTGGCTGCCGGCGGTCATTTGACCGCTGAGCGTGAGCGATGAACCGGCGGGAATGACGTTGATCGTCAGCCCGTCGTTGAGCGTCATGGGCAGCGCAAGCGTGTGGTTGCCGGAGGCGACGTTGATTGACGTGTTTCCCGATGCCACATCGAGCGTCAAATTGCCGCCGCCGGAGATCGTGTAGTTGCCGACGGGGTTATCGAACGTCACGGTGCCGACCGTTTGCGCCACGTTGAGCGTGACGGTGCGATCGGCGCTGATGACGGTGCGGAAATCCGCCTCAGCCCCGACGGCGTTGGGGACGGTGGCGGTGGTCCATGACGTGGTCGCCGTCCAGTTCGCGTCGCCGTCCGGCTTCCAGGTTGGAGGAAGCGATGCGGCAAGTGTCGAGTAGTAGGAAGCGATTCGGCTGGCGTACCAGATGCTGGTGGGTTCCGGCACGCTGCCGTCGCCGTAGAGGAAGCCGGTCGTGTCAAAAAGCGCGGCGTTGAAGGGATCGCCGCCGGTCGCGTACTTGTAGGGGCTCGTCGCGCCGTAGTTGATCCCGGCGAGCTTCCACTGTGTGCCCGACTTAATGAAGACCGCGCCGCCAGAATCTCCTTCGGCGAGGGAGGCCTCGTTCGCGCCCTTGAAGCCGGCGCCGCTGGAGTCGAAGTCGACCTTCAATAAATCGTTGGGGACGGCGAAGGCGTCGAAACCGCTGACGATGTTCTCGCCCCAGCGCTCGACGTTATCGCGAGTTCCCCACTGCCAGCCGTGCAACGTGCCGCCGGGCGAATCCGGCAGCCGCACTTCGGAGCCGCGCACCCGCCCACGGCCGATGACCACGAGATCCTTCCCCCCGCCCGTCATTGTCCACTCCGCGCCGTCGCCGCCGCTCATCGCGCTGGCGGCGTTGTACAGCGGCGCGTAGGAGTAGAACGTGCCGCTGGTGGACCACACTGCCAGGTCGCCGTAGGACGTCTCGCTCGTCGTGTCATAGGTGACGCCGTTGTAGAGAAATGTATTCGTGCCGACGACGCCGCCAAGGTGGGCGGCGGTGACGAAGGTATGCGGCCCGACCGGCGTGCCGAGGAAGAAAGCTCCGAACACGCCTTGATATTGCCAGCCGGAATTAGCAAGCGAGCCGGTTGGCGCGTTGGTGTTGCCGTTGGGATCGGCGGCGAAGCCGAGGACGACCGCATCGGCTGCGCGCGGCCCGATGAGAGCGGACGAGGCGGCAGCGATCACCAAGGCGACGCTGCGTGCACGGGGCGAAGTGGTGGTCATAGCAAGGCGAGGGCTGGTGGCGGTTGACAAAGCAATTCTACCTCAGCCTTTACGATGGATCTGACCTGCTGGTTTTTGCACGACCGGGCGGAGAACTGATCAGGCATAACTCGCAATAAAATAACGAGTTAAACGAAAACCGAATCCGTTTTATAAAACGGCCAAGACGAACATCGACGCGCGGTTATTTGACCTGATCGCAAAGGGAATCGAGATTACAGACGGCTGCGCAAGGCGCAGCAAGGTTTTGTAGAGAAGGCAGATGCGTACATTTGCAGAAATTTGCCGCCTCCTTGGTGCCAAGCCGATGCCTTCGCTGCCGCCCGGCGGCGGGGTCGACTTCCCGCGCGCGGCGCTCGCCCGCGTCACCGAATTGCTCGGGCAGCCGTTGGAGATGCTCCGGGGAAAGCAGGCGGGCAGAACGACTGTGATGCTGCGCTACCCGATTGTCTCGGGGATGGCCGTCCTCATCGCTACGGAAGATGCGGAAGGGGCGCTGCTGCACGGCGAAGTCATGCTGATTGCCTCCAGGAGCACCGCGCCCGCGCCCGCCGCTGCATCCGCCACGCCGCAAGCGGCTACCACTTCGTGAGGTCCAGCCCCATCGCGTCGGCGATCACTTCGGCGATGTGTCGCACGCGCGCGCCCTGACCGCGGCGGTGGAGCATGCCGCTGATGTTCATCGTGCAGCCGGCGTCGTTGCAGATCACGGTTCCGGCACCCGTGGCGGCAATGCAGTTGATTTTATCTTCTACGATTGCTCCACTGATTGCGGGATACTTGACCGCGAACGTCCCCCCGAACCCGCAGCACTGATCAGTCTTCTCCAGCGGCTTGAATTCCACGCCGCCGATCTGGCGGAGCAGCTTCACACCCTCGTCCTTCACGCCGATCCCGCGCAGGTGGCACGTGTAGTGGTACGTCATCGTTTCGAGCTTCGGGAGCTTGAACCGCGAGAAATCAATTTTGAGAACCTTGTCGAGGAACTCGACGAACTCGTGCGTGCGGCTGGTGACGTGATGCAATCCATGCTCATAGGCATGATCACCCCTCAGCAAGTATTCGAACTGCTCCCGCACCATCGCGCAGCACGATCCGGAGGGCGTGACGATGTACTCGTAAGGTTCGAAGATCCGAATGAATCGCTTCGCCAGTTCGCGCGATTCATCATGATAACCGTTGTTGAAAAACGGCTGCCCGCAGCAGGTCTGATTCTTCGGAAACGTGACGGAGCAGCCGAAGTGCTCCAGGATCTTCGTCACCGCTACGCCGACATGGGGATAGAACTGGTCGGTCAGGCAGGTGACGAACAGGGCGACATTCATGATTTGCGATTTTAGATCTGCAATTTGCAATTGAAAGCAAGGCGGGCGTCACGTCCTTCCCGACGCCACGCCCGCCGCTCAATTGCAGATCGCGGATTCGCAAATCGAAACCGCCGCTAGTCCTGCGGCAGCGTCGCGAGTTTCATCTGCGCTTCGGTCATGTTGGGATTGACCTCCAGCGCTTTTTTCAGCTCCTCGCGCGCCTGGCCGAGCGCGCCTTGCTGTTCGTAGACGGCCGCCAGGTTGTAGTTCACTTCCGCCTGCGGGAGGACGGCGGAGAGCTGCACTTCCGCTTCGGTCTTTCGATTCTGCCGGGCCAGCATCAGGCCGTAATTGGTGCGGCACGGGCCACTCTTCGGATCGATCGCCAGGCCCTTCTTGTACGCCTCCTCTGCCGCGTCGATATTCCCGGCCATCTCGTAGCAGAAGCCGAGGTTCGAGTAGCCTGACGCGATCCCGCCGGTCGCTTCGATGTAGCGGTTCCACATGGCGACGGCGACGTCAAAGCGCTTGAGCTTCGTCAGCACCACGCCCATGCGGTAGAGCGACGGGACGTGCTTGGGATCGAGACGCAGCGCCTGCTCGTACTGGATGATCGCGCAGTCCGCCCGATCTTCGCTCTCGGCGAGCTGCCCGGCGGCGAAGCGTGTCTCGGGATTCAGCGCCGGCTCTTTGATCGAGGTGAAGGGATCATTCCTGGCGGCCGAGGCGTCGGACGTGTTGCCGCTGAGGATCTTGTACTTCTGCATCGACGCTTGTTTGTCCGCGTCGGTCTTCTTGTCGTTCTCGTTGCATCCGAATGCGACGCCGACGGTCGTGGCGGCGAGGATCGTTTTGAGCAGGACGGACCGATTCATGTGTTTCGCTCCCTTGCTTGGCAAAGCCCGCGGGCTGCGAAGCCCGGTAATCCACTTGATCTGGCTGCGATCTCTATCGACCAACCGGGCCGAAATGATTTGCCGGAAGCGGCGGCGAGGTCCGATAACCAGCGCCGGTGGATTGCCCTGCGGCATCTCTGGCCATCGCAGGACGGTCGTGAAAGCCGCACCAAAAGCTTCGCCGAAATGTCTCGCGCAAGTTTCGGAAAATGCAGTGGCTTGCGCGTCAATCGACGCGCTTGCGTCCGGTTCGACGCGTCCTTATAGTCGCCGCGCTTTTGAGTCGGTGCTGTACCTGAATCGCAAGCACGTGCGCGCCCGCGGATCGGCGGCGGCTGTCTGAGTGTTCAGTTATGCCCATCCCTACCGACACGTTTTGGAATATTAAACGGCTCAACGTGGTCTTCGCGGTTTCCGCGGTGCTGCTCCTGGCGGTCACCGGATGGAGCATCGTCCAGGACTTCAACCAGCAGTGGCGCCAGCCCCAGCGCGACGGCAAGGTGTGGGAAGCGGCGCTGGTCGAGGAGAAGATCGACCGCGAAAGCACGCCGGAGAAGGAAGCGCGACTGCAATCGCTCAACGACGCCATCGCGGCGAAGGAGAAGCAGCTTCAATCGAAGGCGGCGGAGCTCGACAGCCTCAAGGGCGAAATCCGGAAGTACGAAAGCGATCAGGCGGACATGGAGTTCCGCCTGAACACGTTAAAGGCCAACGTCACCGTCGCCGAGACGCAACTCCAGGACGCGATCACCGCCAGGGATGCCGCTCGCGAGGCGTCGCTGCGGAAGCAGAATGAGCAGCCGCGCAAGACGCTCGAGGCGCAGACCGAGGCGCTGTGGGCGAAGAAGAACCAGGTTGCCGAGGCGCGGGATAAGCTCAAGTCGCTCACCGCCGACGTCGATGCACTGAACAAGCAGAAGACCAAGCTTTTGGCGGACGCCGAAGCGCTGAAGAAGAAGCTCGCCGCGCTCCAGCCCCCGACGTTGCTCGCGAAGCTGAGCAATCAGATTCGCGAGACGCCGCTGCTTCAGTTCATCAATCCCGCGACCAAGGTGCAGCAGGTGGTCCTGCCGGACGTGCGGACGTCGCTGGGCGGCGTTAAGGAAGTCGAGACGATCGACCGCTGCATCACCTGTCACGTCAACATCAACAAGAAAGAGTTCACCGAGGCCGGCGTCGTCGCGTATCTGGAGGAGCAGGTCGCGTCGGCGCGAAATTTGAAGCTCTCGGAGCAGTACAGCGGCAAGGCTTCGGATCCGCTGGCGACGCGCGACAAGCCGGGCGCGGCGGCGATGCCGGAGTTCTGGCACCTGTGGGCGGTGCGCGTCGCGCCCGACCAGGTGCGCAAGCCCGCGGCGCTCGGGCGGATCTCCGCCATCGCCAGGACGATCGGCGTCGGTAAACCGCTGCGCGTGCGAATCAACGGGAAGGAACTCGAGGCGTTCAGCTACGCGCCGGACGTCACTAAGAAGGAAGACGCGCAAAGCGCCGCCCTCCCGCCGGCGGTGCGCGATCAGGTCATCGCCGAGGCGCTCAAGGCGTGGATCGGCTTCGGCAGCGGCCGCCCGAGCGGCTCCGGTCCGATCCAGGTGAGCGTGCGCGAAACGACCGACGAGAAGACGGCCGCGCCCAGCCGGCTGGTCGCGATGAAGTACGTCGAGGACCTGCGCACCGCGATGTCGTCCAGCGTGAAGCCGGAGCAGTGGAAGCTTCTGACCGACCGCTATCGCCGCGGATTGATCGCCGAGGCGAACGTCGCGCGGCGGAAGCAGGGACTGAAAGATCTCGATCCTTCACCCGCGCTTCTCGCGCATCCGCGGCTCGATCTTTACGTGGATGCGGATTCGAAGCATCCGTTCGAATCGGTCGGGTGCACGAGCTGTCATGACGGCTCGGGCCAGGAGACGAACTTCGTCGTGGCCGCCCACACCCCGCGGCCGATCTGGGTCGACCTTAAGACCGGCGAGCCAGTCCTGTCGGTGCAGCTCGATCCGAGCAAAGCGCCGAAGGAGAAGCACGAAACGGACCTGTCGAACATGCTGGCGGCGGTTTGGCCGCACGATGAAGTCGCGCCCGAGCACGCGGGCGATATCCATCTCGCCGTCGATGAGCAAGCGGAGAAGTCGCATCCGGCGACCGCGCCGACGACGAAGGCAAGCGAAGAGACGCCGAGGATCGTCCAGGAAGCGCCAACGGAAACCGCCCCCGTTCCGTACATCGATCCCGTCACCGGTGTCGTCGGTCGCGCGGTCTCGCAGATGGATTACTGGAAGCGCGAGTACGAGCCTTCCGCGCCCCGACCGTTTGAGCTGGTCTATCACGAGTGGGACTGGCCCATGCGGCCGCCGAAGTATCTGCAGGCGAACTGCGTGCGGTGTCACACCGACGTGAACTCGATCAAGGACGAAGCGCCGCAGGTGTTCGACGGGCGGTCGCTTTTCGTCAACATGGGATGCGCCAACTGCCATCAGATGGACAGCATCCCCGCGGAGACGCCGCCGAAGGAGCCGAGCGACATCCGGCTCATCGTCGCCAACGGCCAGCGCAAGGTCGGCACGGATCTGCGCAACATCACGTCCAAACTTTCGCCGGCATACATCAACACGTGGATCTGGGCGCCCAAGGCATTCCGTCCCAGCACCAAGATGCCGCACTTCTTCATGCTGGAGAACAACTCCAGCACGGAAGAGCTGCGTCGCACGCGGCAGGAGGCGCGCTCGATCACCGAGTACCTCGTCCGCACCGCCAGCAAGCACGTCCAGGTCGATACGGCGGGCAACCCGGTGCTCGATGACAAGGGTCAGCCGGTCATGGGTCCGCTGCAACTGCGGCCCATCCCGCCGAGCGCAAAGGGTTCGCCCGAGGCCGGCCGCATCCTGTTTGCGAGCATCGGCTGCCAGGGATGTCACACGAACACCAACGAGGACACCGGCGAGAAGCGCAGCGGCAAGCCGATCACGCTCGGCGAGAAGTGGATCGTCATGGACCTGACGAAGAACGGAAAGCTCGCCGCTCAGATCGAAGCGGAAACGGGCAAAGCTGCGGACGCGAAGGCGCTGAGCACGCGCGCCGCGGAGTTGTTCGATCACATGTCGTACAACGAGCGGCAGCTCTACATGACGGAGAACCTTGCGCCGGACTATTCCGGCGTCGCGGCGAGGTATCCGGACGGAACCGCCAAGCCGGTTTTCCAGCATCACGGACCCGAGCTGAGCGGCATCGGAACAAAGCTGACGGCCGGCCGCACGCCGGAACAGGCGCGGACCTGGCTGTTCAACTGGGTGAAGGAGCCGCGGCATTACAGCGAGTACACCGTGATGCCGCAGCTTCGCCTCAGCGATCAGCAGGCGCTCGATCTCGCCGAATACCTTCTCGCGCAGAAGCGGACGAACTTTACTCCCGACGATCCGTGGAAGGCGGAGCTGACGCCGACCGACACGCCCAAGCTCATCGAGCTGACCGCCCTCTTCCTGCGCAGCCGCTACAGCGTCAGCACGGCGACCGCCAAAGCGGATGACGAGAAGGAGCTGACCGACCTGGCGGCGGACGCGCTGACGACGTCGTTCATCGCCGCCGACGAAGCCAAGGCGCAGGCGGCGAAGATGTCGAAGGACGAGCGCCGGATGGTCTTCCTCGGCAAGAAGCTCATCGCCAACTACGGCTGCGCGAGCTGTCACGCGATCAACGGCACCGAGTCGATTTCCAGTCCGTGCGCCAACCTCTCTGACTGGGGCCAGAAGGGGATCGACAAGCTCGACTTCGGCTACCTGGATCATCACAAGCTCAGCACCATCAAGGAAGATCCCAAAACACACGAGCCCGAGCCGACGAAGATTCCGATGGTCAATGGACTCTCGGCCAAGGCGTCGCTGCTGATCGGCGCGGAATGGCGGGCGAACTTCGCTGACGGAACTGTCTCCGCGCCCGTGACGGCGGCGTGGCCGGAGGTCGATCACTCGCGCACGGCGTGGCTCACCCAGAAGCTGAAGAACACGCGCGTCTACGATCGCGGTCAAGTCCTCAAGGAGCCGGACCCGAAGAACGACGATCCGCTGCTCAAGAGCGGAAAGCCCTACGACAAGCTGAAGATGCCGACGTTCTATCTCAGCGACCGCGAGGTCGATGCGATCGTGACGTGGGTCATCAGCAATCGCGACCGCCTCGTCAGCCGCAAGCTCGCCGATCAGACGCTCAACGACGAGGCCCAGCGGATCGCGCGCGGGCGGCAGCTCGTGCAGAAGTTCAACTGCGTCGGCTGTCACATCATCGAGAGCAATGCGCCGGCGGTGCAGCAGTATTACAAGCCGGACGAGATCACGACCAAGGCCCCTCCGTCACTGCGCGGCGAGGGGAACAAGATCCAGCACACGTGGCTGTTCAACTTCCTCAAGCACGTCGAGCCGCTGCGGCCGCTGCTCAATCCCCCGCCGGAGAAAAAGCCCGAGATCCGCATGCCGAGCTTCCCGATCCTGGACGAGGAGGCGACGGACGTCGCGGCGTACTTCAACGCGGTGAGCAACAAGGAATCGAAGTCGCTCGACAAGACGCTGGATCCCGCGCGGAAGTACATCGAGTTGGCGCAGAAGCAGGCGCTCGCCACGCCGGTGGCGCTGCCGAAGAGTCCGACAACGCTTCCCGCGGCTGAGGCAAAGATTGTCGTCGATGCGCTCATCGTTCGCGCGGGCGCGCAGATTGCCGCACACGAGTTCAAGGCGGCGTCGGAAACGCTTGGCGCCGCGATGCCGATCGCGACGGCGCAGAAGCTGACCGAGCAGGTCGGGCCGACGACCAAACCCGTCGCCGATCGAATCAAGACCGCAGCCGGTGATCTCGCACAAAGCCGCGTGCCGGCGGCGATCGCATGGCCGGGGGATGACTGGTATCTGCGGCCGGAGTTTGCGGTCGCCGCTGATACGTTAAAGACATGGGCGCTGGAGAAGGGGCAAATCTCGCCGCTCCAGCTCGATCCGACCAAGAACAAGCCGGAGGAAATCGCGCGCAACATGCGCACGATCAAGTTCAAGGCGGAGTTTACGACGGAGCTGTACAACGCGCCGTATCCCTTCGTCGAAACCCCGCGGCCGGAGGTGGACGAGGCGCGCTTCAAGAAGGGCGAGGCATTCTTCTACGAGTTGCAATGTCTCAAGTGCCATGTGCTCGGCGATCCGAACGTGCCCGGGGCGCAGAAGAACCCGACGGCGCCGAACCTGTCGCTTGCGTCGCGGCGATTGCAGCGTCGGTGGGTGCGGCACTGGACGCAGGAGCCGCCGATCATCCAGGTCGGCACCGCCATGCCGCCCTTCTTTACGGGACTGGCGATCTTCGACGTGCACGGGCAAGCGTGGCCGCGCTCGCAGGGCGTCGCCGAAGCAGAGGCGCAGCGGATCGAGAAGATCTACGGCAACAACGTTGACGAGCAGGAAGCGCTGCTGCTCGACTTCATCTACGCCGCGGGCGTGCGCGGGTACACCGGCATCCAGCCCGCGACGCCGCCGACGCCCGCGACTCCAGCGCCGGCGTCAACCCCCGCGCCGAGCGCCGCATCGACCCCGCCTGCTCCTTCCGTTACCGCGCCGGAGAAGCCGGCCGCGCCGACGGTCCAACCGAAGAAAGAAGAACCTAAACCGGCACCGAAGGCCGAAGCGAAAGCGGTGGCCGCGGAAGAGAAGAAGCCCGCAGCCGCGCCCGGCGGCGCGGTCAGCGTCAAGGGCATCGTCAAGCTCGACGGCAAAGCGCCCGAAGCGAAGGACATCGACATGGCGGCCGTGAAGGAGTGCGCGGCCAAGCATCCCGATCCGGTGCCCGATCCGTCGCTGCTAGTCGATGACAAGGGCAATCTCCAGAACGTCGTCGTCTACGTCAGCAGCGGGTTGTCGGGATCGTTCGATCCTCCGGCGGAGCCGGCGGTCCTCGATCAGCAAGGCTGCATGTACCACCCGCACGTGCTGCCGGTGATGGTCGGGCAGAAGATCCTGATCAAGAACGACGACGAGTTTCTCCACAATGTCCACGCGATGGCCAGCGTCAATCCCGCTTTCAACTTCGGCCAGCCGAACAAGGACGAAGGCAAGGCGGTCGATCCGCTCAAGGCCGCCGAGACGTTCCACGTCAAGTGCGACGTGCACCCGTGGATGAGCGCGTACATCGTCGGGCTGGAGAACCCGTTCTGGGGCGTCAGTGGCGAGGACGGCTCGTTCTCGATCGCCAACCTCCCGCCGGGCGATTACACGCTGACGGCGTGGCACGAGACGCTGGGAACCAAGGAAGTTCAGGTCAAGGTTGAGGCAGGTAAGCCGGCGGAAGTGAAGATCAATTTCGCCGCTCCATGATTCGATCGGCGGGGAGATAACATGCAGGGCGCGCGCGTGGGACGGTCCCCGCCGCGTCGTGGGTAGGACGAGGGAAAATGTTTCGTCTTGACGAAGGAGATTCGCACATGAAGTGGAAGATCGCTGTGGCCGCCCTGGCGGTGGCCGGTTTTGGTTCGCTCGCGTCGGCCGACATCACCGGCAAGGTGACGCTCGACGGCAAGCCGCCGGAGATGAAAGAAATCGACATGTCGGCCGTGAAGGAGTGCGCCAGCCAGCACCCCGATCCCGTCACCGAGCAGACCGTCGTCGCCGACGACAAGGGAAACCTCGCCAACGTCATCGTTTCGATCAAGAAGGAAGAAGGCAAAGACCTCGGCGGCGAAGCGAAGACCGAGCCGGCCGAGCTCGATCAGAAGGGATGCATGTACGAGCCGCACGTCCTGACGATGCAGACCGGGCAGCCGTTCAAGATCAAAAACGCCGACCCGTTCCTGCACAACGTCCACTCGCTGGCAACCGTCAATCCCCCATTCAACTTCGGCCAGCCGAATAAGGACGAGGGGAAGGACGTCGACCCGATGAAGGCGGCGGAATACTTCCGCGTGAAGTGCGACGTGCACCCGTGGATGAGCGCGTACATCGGCGTGTTCGAGCACCCGTTCTTCGCCGTGTCGAAGGCCGACGGGACCTACACGATCCCGACCAAGGGCCTGGCCGACGGCGAGTACACGCTCACCTTCTGGCACGAGAAGTACGCCAGCGACGCCGACAACCTGCCGACGGAAAAGATCACCGTGAAGGACGGCAAGGCCGAGGCGCCCGAGCACAAGTTCAAGGCGGAAGCGGCGATGGCCGAGCCGAAGGTGAAGGATGTCATCCTCGCCTCGAGCAGTGGCGACGCGAAGCCCGCGTGCTGCCAGATGGAGAAGGTGGCCGCGAAGAAGTAAGTCTCGACTTCGCAAGCATCGTCATCCCGAGGTACTCCGAGGGATCTCGGCAGTCGACAACCGTTCGACTTCGAGATCCCTCGCGGAGTACGGCTCGACTGTCTTCGACCCTGGGGCTCAGACCCGAAGGGAGCTCGCCGAAGTCCGCTCGGGATGACATGCGTATCGGAGAGTTGTTGACGCGCTTGCGTTAAAACTTGACCGGCCGGACAAATTGAAGAGCATGTGCACGCGATCGAGCGGAAGTATCACGCACATCCGTCGTCAGGGCAGAGCAGAAAAAGCAAGGAGACGTGTCGGTGAGGAAACTGATTTCGCTCCGGAGGGGTCGTTGGTTCAGGTCATGGATGCCGGCTGTCGTCGCAGGGGCGGTTGGCGTCCTCCTCGCGTCACTCGCCCGCGCGGCGGACACCGGCACCGGCTGGGGCGAATGGTGGCTGCCGCCGGATCGGTCCATCCACGGCGCGGGCATCGACTCGCTGTTCGTCGTCACCTTTTGGATCACGATGGTGACGTTCGTCGCGGTCGAGATCTGCCTGGTCGTGTTCCTGGTCAAATACCGCCACCGCGCCGACAAGAAGAAAGCCGTCTTCACGCACGGCAACACGCGGCTGGAGATGGCGTGGACGCTGGCGCCCGCACTGATCCTGGCCGGGCTGGCGGTCGCGAACAAAGGCGCATGGGACCGGCTGCGCTTTAACCCCGATGCCGATCGCGCCGACAAGGCGACGATCCTGGTCATCGGCCAGCAGTTCAAGTGGAACGTCATTTACCCGGGGCCGGACGGAAAGCTCGGCCGGTATCTCATGTGGCCCAAGCCGACCGATTCGCGCTGGCCGGGCGGGGCAAAGTTCGCCGGCGTCACGGGGCCGAACCAGCTTCCCTACGAAACGGCGGTTAAGCAGATCAACTCCTACATCGATCAGGTCAATCCGCTCGGCAAAGACTTCGACGATCCCGACGGCAAGGACGACAACTGGGAAAAGCAGCCCGGCCGCGAGATTGCCATTCCTGCCGGCCGGCCGACGGAGGTACAGCTCTCCAGCAAGGACGTCATCCACAGCTTCTTCCTGCCGAACTATCGCGTGAAGCTCGACGCGGTGCCCGGCATGCGCGGGCGCATCTGCTTCACCGCGACGATGACGAGCAAAGAGCGCGAGGCGACGAGCCGCAAGACGTACAAGATCGACCAGCTTGCCACGATGTACGCCGCCGCGCGGACGCCCAACTTCAACACCGTCATCACCAGGGATTCGGCCGGCGCGGTCAAGGACCCGAAGAAGGAAGAGTACCTCTACGCCAACGTTGACGAGAAGACCAAGAAGCAGACGACGATCATCCGCAACGACCGTCCGCTCACCGGCGACGTGATCACGAAGCTCAAGGCGGCGGGCATCACCGAGGTCGCCGTTTACGAGCCCGGATACTGGGAGCTGGTCTGCGAAGAGCTCTGCGGCCAGGGCCACGGCGGGATGCGCGGGCAGATCGTCGTGCTCGATTCCGACGAGTACAACAAGAAATACGAAGGCGGGCGATCGCTCGGCGCGCCGGCGACGCAGCCGAGCGGGATCGCGTCCGGCGGCCCTGCGACGACGCAGCCGTCGCGCCAGGTCGCGTCGGCGCCGCCGCGACAACCGTCATCCTGAGCGGTACTCCGCGAAGGATCTGGTTTCCTAACCGGATGCTTCGGAGCAGCTCAGCATGACATTGCTTGAAGTTTCAAATCGGTTGAAGTGTGAGAGACAGACATGACCGCAATTCCACATCCGCTTCCCGGCGTTCACGGACATGACGAAGCTCATGGCGCGCACGCGCATGGGCACGAGGAGCTGGGCTTCCTCAAGAAGTACATCTTCTCCGCCGACCACAAGATCATCGGCATCCAGTTCCTGTTCATGGGGCTGTTCTTCATGATCGTCGGCGGTCTTCTGGCGATGCTGATCCGCTGGCAGCTCGCCTGGCCGGACGCGACGCTCACGCCGGGGCATCCGGTGCCGATCCTCGGGAAGCTCATGGGCTGGTCCAACGGCTACATGCCGCCGGACTTCTACACCATGGTCTTCTCCATGCACGCGACGATCATGATCTTCTTCGTGATCATCCCGCTGCTGGTCGGGACGTTCGGGAATTACCTCATCCCGCTCAAGATCGGCGCGGGCGACATGGCGTTCCCGTTCCTCAACGGGCTGGCGTTCTGGTCGGCGCTGCCGCCGGGCAGCATTATGCTCACCGGCTTCATGCTCGCCGGCGGCGCCGCGGCGGCGGGATGGACGAGCTATCCGCCGCTGAGCGCACTGTCTGAAAACGCCGGCGTCGGCGCATTTGCGGCCAACTTCCTCCGCATCGAAGGCAGCACCTGGCCGACCGCCGCCGTCGTGATGAACTTCATCGCGATGTTCCTGTTCTGCGCGTACATGTGTGCGTACTACGTGCACCTGGGACCCAAGGTGGTCAACGTTGTCGCGTCGATCATCCTGTCAGTCCTCGGCGCGGTCGTGCTCGAGCGTGGCGTGCAGCACGTCGCGTGGGACGGGCAAAGCTGCTGGTTCCTCTCGCTCTTCTGGCTCGGATTTTCCAGCCTGATGGGCGCGGTCAACTACCTGACGACGATCATCAAGCTGCGCTGCCCAGGCATGACGATGTTCCGCCTGCCGCTGAGCGTCTGGAGTTTGTTCATCACCTCAGTCCTCGTGCTGCTGGCGACGCCGGTGCTCGCCAGCGTGCTCATGATGAACCTGCTCGAGCACCAGCACATCGGCGCGTCGATCGCCGGATCGAACGCGCGCTTCGCCAGCTTCTTCACGCCTTACAACTGGTTCGACCAGGGCGTCGGCTTCACCGGCGCCGGGCAGAACTCCGGCGGCGGATACGTGCTGCTGCACCAGCACCTGTTCTGGTTCTACAGCCATCCCGCCGTCTACATCATGATCCTGCCCGCCATGGGCATGGTCAGCGACATCATGGCGGTCTTCGCGCGCAAGCCGATCTTCGGCTACCGCCCGATGGTCTACGCGATGGCGGGCATCGCGTTCCTCGGCTTCATCGTCTGGGCACACCACATGTTCCAGAGCGGCATGAATCCGACGCTGGGCACCACCTTCGCCGTCAGTACGATCTTCATCGCCGTGCCGAGCGCGATCAAAACCTTCAATTGGCTCGGCACCTTATGGGGCGGGAACATCCGCTTTACCACCGCGATGTGGAACGCGATCGCGTTCGTGGCGATGTTCGTGATCGGCGGCCTGTCGGGGATCTTCATGGCCTCGACCGCCATCGACGTGCACATCCACGACACCTACTTCATCGTAGCGCATATCCACTACGTGCTCTTCGGCGGATCGATGTTCGGCATCTGGGGCGCAATCTACTTCTGGTACCCCAAGATGTTCGGCCGCATGATGAATGAGACGCTGGGCAAGATTCACTTCTGGCTCAGCTTCATCTTCTTCAACGGGACGTTCTTCGCGATGCACATCCTGGGCATCAGCGGATTCCCGCGGCGGATCGCCAGCTACCTCGGCTACGAAACCTACGCTCACTACCAGCCGATGAATGAGTTCATCAGCATCTGCGCGTTCGCTCTGGGCCTCTCGCAGATCTTCTTCGT
Organism: Phycisphaerae bacterium; assembly: GCA_025936175.1. Classification (GTDB taxonomy): domain Bacteria; phylum Planctomycetota; class Phycisphaerae; order Tepidisphaerales; family Tepidisphaeraceae; genus JAICTV01. The sequence continues at coordinate 25,513 of JAICTV010000014.1, read as the reverse complement.
GATCAACTTCATCGGCTCATGGTTCTTCGGCCCCAAGGCGCCGTCCAACCCGTGGGAAGCGACGACGCTGGAGTGGAACGACACGACGTCGCCGCCGCCGCACGGCAACTTCGCCAAGGTGCCGGTCGTGCATCACGGGCCGTACGAATACAGCAACCCGCTGGTGGAAGAGGATTGGCTGCCACAGACCCGTTACGTGGAGGGTCAGGAAAACTTCCGTCCGGCACATTGACGGTTGACCCCGCCGCCGTTACGGGTGCGACAATGCGCACCACGTGACGCGGCACATCCGTTTCCTAGGATCTCGCACCGTCGTGATCGAAGAACCTCGCCACAACCCCAAGCTCCACGCGATCGCCCTGCTCACCGCGGCGGCGACCTTCCCGCTCATCTTCATGGGCGGGCTCGTCACGTCGCACGGTGCCGGTTTAAGCGTTCCGGATTGGCCCAACAGTTGGGGCTACAACATGTTCCTCTTCCCGCCGCGATTGTGGCGCGGGGGAATCTTCTACGAGCACGTGCACCGGCTGATGGGAACCGTCGTCGGCATGCTGTCGATCGCGCTGACCATCGCGGCGTGGAAGCTCGAATCCCGCCGATGGGTGCGCTGGCTATGCACCGGCGTGCTCGTCGCGGTCATTTTCCAGGGCGTGCTCGGCGGGCTGCGCGTCGTGCTTGTGAAGCTCGACCTGGCGATCGTTCACGCATGTTTCGCGCAGGCGTTTTTCTGTCTCGCGGCGATGAGCGCGGTAGTAACCTCGAAATGGTGGATCAGCGCAAAGCCTGACGTCGAGACGCCGGCAGGCAGGGCGCTCGTTATCGCTTGCGTCTTCGCGGTCGTCGCCGTCTACCTGCAACTCGTCATCGGCGCGACGATGCGGCACTACGAAGCGGGATTGGCCGTTCCTGATTTCCCCTTCGCATACGGTCAGTTCTTCCCAAGCACCGATCCGCAGTCGCTTCACCAGATTAACCAGCAGCGCATCTGGAAAATCGATCTTCCGATCGTCACGGCAAATCAGGTGCGTCTGCACATGGCGCATCGAATGGGGGCGGCAGTGGTCGCGCTGGCGATCCTCGCCGGCGCCGGCATCGTGCTTCTGCGGCATCGCCACCGGATAAAGCTGCTCGTTCCGGCCCTGCTCCTGCTCCTTTTGCTGGGCGCGCAGATCGCGCTCGGCGCTGCGACGGTGCTGTATCGAAAACCCGCCGACGTCGCGTCGGCACACGTCGCCGTCGGTGCGCTCATCCTCGTCACGGCATTCGTGCTGCTCGTGCGCTCGATTCGGCTGTATGCGACGCCGCGGGCGGCGCAGGTCGTACAGTCGCGCGATGAAATGCGCGAGATTCCAGAAGGCGCGGTGATGGCGTAATCATGTCGCTCGAGGCATCGGACATCATCGACATCGCTTCACCCGGCGACGCCGCCCCGTCCGTCGCGCCGTCCAAGTTCGTGGACTTCTACGAGCTGACCAAGCCGCGGATGAACTTCCTGGTCGTGCTGACGACGCTGGTCGGGTTCTACATGGCGGGCGAGGCACGGGGACTCGACTGGCGGCGGCTGGCGGTGACGGTGATCGGCACCGCGCTCACCGCCGCGGGCGCGAGCGTGCTCAATCAATTCAGCGAGCGCCGTCTCGACGCGCTGATGCCGCGGACCCGCAACCGTCCCCTCCCCGCCGGCCGCGTGGCGCCGATCGAGGCCCTGGGCTACGGGATCGCGCTCGGCGTCGCGGGCGTGGCGATCCTCGCAACGCGCATCAACACGCTGACCGCGCTGCTCGGCGCGATCACGCTGCTCACTTACGTGCTGCTCTACACGCCGCTCAAGCGCTTCACGACGCTCAACACCGTCATCGGCGCTGTCCCCGGTGCGATCCCGCCGGTGATGGGCTTTACCGCAGTCCACGGCGCGCTCTCCCCGGCGGCGATGGTCGTCTTCGCGATCCTCTTCGTCTGGCAGATGCCCCACTTCCTGGCGATCGCCATCCTTTACCGCCGTGATTACGCGATGGCCGGATTCAAGATGCTCCCCGTGGTCGATGAAGATCTTTCCGTGACCGGCCGGCAGATCGTGCTGTACTCGACGGCGTTAATTCCGGTCTCCCTCATGCCGGTCTACGTCAACCTCGCCGGCCAGGCCTATTACGCGATAGCGTTGATGCTGGGGCTGGCGTTCCTGTCGTTCGGCGTATCATGCGCGGCGTCGAAGACGCGCGTGGACGCGAGGAAACTGTTCTTCGCCTCGATCATTTATCTGCCGGCGCTGTTGGGCGTGATGATGTTGGACAAGCGTTGACAAGCAAGGAGAAACCAGCGTGTCCGAAACGATTCTCGAACACGGTTACGTCCCCGAAGAACACGCGCCCGATCCGGTGATGGGTCACGGCGACCCCACCCCGCCGGGCAAGGTCGCCATCTGGCTCTTCCTCGCCAGCGAAGTGATGTTCTTCATCGGCCTGCTCGCCACTTACATCATCTTCCGCAGCGGCAGCCCCAAGATCTTCGCCGAGCACGCGCAGGCGCTGAACAAGACCCTCGCCGGCATCAACACGCTGGTGCTGATCTTCTCGTCGCTGACGATGGCATTGGCCGTCGATGCGGCGCAGAAAGGCCTGCGCGGGCGGCTCATCGCCTGCCTGTCGCTGACGATCCTCTGCGCCTGCGGCTTCATGGGCATCAAGTTCGCCGAGTACAAGAACAAGCTCACCCACCACACCGTCGTCACCCACGAGAGCGGCAAGATCTTCGTCTACGACGGCCACCTCATCGACCGCGCCGCCGACGGTTTCAAGGTGGAGGGCTTCCGCGCCGAGATGCCCAACGACGGCGGGCCTTTCGACATTCACTGGATGAGCGCCAAGGGCGTCGAGGAGCTGGCCAAGGGCGCCGCCGAGAAGGAGTGGGAGATCAAAAACGCCACCATCTCCCAGGACATCACCTACGGGCCCTGGAAGAACGTTTTCTACGCCTGCTACTTCACGACGACCGGCGTGCACGGTCTTCACGTGCTGGGCGGGATCATCGCGCTGAGCATGCTGCTGGCGCATGCCCTGCGCGGCAAGGTCCTGGCTCCCCACACGGAGTACATCGGGTTGTACTGGCACTTCGTCGACCTGGTGTGGATCTTCCTGTTCCCGTTGCTGTATTTGATTTGAGGCCGGAGGTTCGAGGATTTGTTTTTTGAGGACAAATCTCAAAGATCAAACCTCAAATAGCAAAGGATCGGTAATGACGACCGAAGCACAAACACGGATGCACGAGCCCGAAGAACCGCACGGCACGACCGTTCCGGCGCCGCACCATCACGTCAACTACTACTTCATCTTCTTCTCGCTGGTGATCCTGACGATCGCGACCGTGCTCGTCGCGTATCATCGCTTCGAGAACGAGGTGGCGAACCTGCTGCTGGCGCTGCTGATCGCTTCGATCAAGGCGACGCTGGTGGCGATGTTCTTCATGCACCTGAAGTTCGAAGGGAAGCTGATCTACGTGATCTTCATTATCCCCCTCGTGCTGTGCGTGCTGATGATCGTCGCACTGATCCCGGATCTGATCTTCAGCAACCCCGACACGCACCCGCACAGCTCGTCGCTGCACCTGTTTAACAGCCTGTCGCACATCATCCGCGGTGCGGTGGGAGACTAAAGCCCTGCGCGCTCGAGTGTAGCGCGCGGGTCCACACTTACGTCATGCTGAGGTACACGGGTACTCGCGAAGCCGGTGATCCAAGCATCTGCGTTCCACGGTGAGCCGCTTCCGGTTCGCGGCCAGATCCTTCGCGGAGTACCGCTCAGGATGACAGCTCACCGAGGCCACATGCGAACGCGCGTCGCTCTAGACGATCCGTGTGATCGTGTGAAGCGGGATGTTTAGTAGCGTGTCATCCTGAGGTACTCCGAAGGATCTGGGTGAGCGGATGCAGATGCTTCGGAGTACCTCAGCATGACGATTCCGAGAGATTCGACGCCCAACCCGAAGACGAGCCCTGATCGAGCTCCCGCCTCGGACGCCGCCGTTCAAGTCGATCGACTCTCCCACGCCTACCGGGGCGGCCGCACGGCGCTGCACGAGTTGTCGCTGTCAGTGCGCGCCGGCGAGATCGTCGCGCTTCTCGGGCCCAACGGCAGCGGCAAGACGACGCTCTTTCGCGTCCTCTCCACGCTCATTCCGCCGCAAAGCGGTTCGGCGAAGATCTTCGACATCGATCTCGCGACCCGCCGCGACGAAGCGCGCAAACTCCTCGGCGTCGTCTTTCAAAACCCGAGCCTCGACAAGCAGCTCACCGCCAGGGAGAACCTCCGCTACCACGGCCACCTCTTCGGTCTGCGCGGCGGGGAGCTCGAAGCGCGGATCGAGGATCTGCTCCGCCGGGTCGATCTGCTCGATCGGTCGAACGAGTATGTCTCCGGCTTCAGCGGCGGGATGCGCCGGCGCGTCGAGATCGCCAAGGGGCTGATCAACCAGCCGCGACTGCTGCTGCTTGACGAGCCGAGCACCGGCCTCGATCCCGTCGCGCGGGCGGACGTCTGGCGTTACCTCGACGAGGTGCGCCGGCGCGACGGCGTGACGGTGCTGATGACGACGCACCTGATGGACGAGGCCGACCGCTGCGATCGCGTCTGCGTGATGGACGCCGGCAGGCTGGTCGCCGAGGGTTCGCCGGCGGCGCTGAAGGAGCGCGTCGGTGGCGACGTGATCACGCTGTCATCGCGCGATCCGGACGCCGTGAAAAAGGTCCTGCGCGAGAAACTGTCGATCGAGCCGGACGCGATCGACGGACCCGTCGTGCGCTTCGAGCGCCCGCGCGGTCACGAGTTGATCCCCGCGGTAATCGAAGCGCTGCCGGGGTTGGTCGATTCCGTCTCGGTCGGAAAGCCGACGCTCGAAGACGTCTTCATCCGCGTGACGGGACGGCGGTTCGACGCCATCGACGACTGAGTGATCGCCGCTTCACGCCTTGGGCGTGATCCGCACGGTGAAATGGTCGGTCTGCACGTCGAGCGCCCCGGCACTGACGTTGACGCGGCCGTCCAACGAATAAAACACCTGCTTCCCTTCGCGGCGATTGGCGATGACGCTGCTCATGCGCAGCAGGCCAAGGTGATGGCTGACGGTAGGTTGCGGGAGACGGAGTGTTTCGCACAGCGTGGTGACGTTGCGCTCGCCGTCGGCGAGAAGCATCAGGAGGTTGAGTCTCGTGCGATCCGACAGGAGCCGGAACAGGCTGGCCAGATGTTCGTACTGCTCGTCCGTGGCTGTTGCGCGCTGCTGCTTCACCATACAGATGCCTCCGCGATGTCTCCAGGTGCCGCTCTTGGTTGTCTGCTGCCGCGTCTCGCTCTCTCTGTTGCGTACAGCGGCGCGAACTATATGCAGATAACTCAACTCGTCAAAGGATAGTGCAGATTTTTGCTCGGATCGTGCAAGAGTTGCTCTTTTCTTAACAAGACGCCGCTTCGCCTTGCAGCGCTGGCGTGATCGCGCGATCGTGAACGATGGGCCGCGATGTTGAATCGTGGTGCCGCCGCTATTAGAATGCCGCGCCTGAAATCCAAAGCCCGGGGCGATGGTCTAACGGGATGACGGCTGAATCGCATTCAGCAAATCGGGGTTCGATTCCCCGTCGCTCCACTTCCCGCCGAAATAGAACGCTTAGTCAATTATCGGACGTCCATCGCGTCCGCGCGCTAACTTCATCCCCCATAAGCGCCGAAAACATCGATAGGCGCTGAGGTGCGCCGCAGTCCGTTCGTTCCATCGCGCGCCGCCGATGTCATTGCAATTCCAATCAGCCTGGCAGCCGGCACCGGTGCTCGAGCGATCCTCGCCGCAGGGGGACCGCCGCGCCGATCAGCGCATCCGGCAGCAGGTTCACGCCGAGATGGCGCTGTGGCTCGGCGATCACGCCGGGCCGTCGTTCGGCGTGCTCCTGCGCGACCTCTCCACCACCGGCGCCGGCATCATCCACAGCGGGCGGCTGAAGCTGGGGGCAAAATACCTGTTGGAGATCCCGCGACCCGGGCAAGAAGCGCTGTCGGCACTCTTCACCGTCCTGCGCTGCGAGCAAATCGCCGGCGGATTGTTCAACGTGCGTCTGGAGCCGGACTCCGTGCTGGAAATCGCCGTCCGCGCCTCGCTGCGCCGCGCCGATCAGGCGCAGACGCCGAAGCGGCGCGGGCGACATGCGTTCGTCGCGCTCGTGACAACGCTGTTCGTCACCGCCGCCGCGCTGACGTATCTGCGACTGCTGCTTTGATCCAGGAAATCGTCGTCAACGCGTCAAGCCGGGACGGAAGTCCCGGATCTTTCCCACGCGCGCCGTCATCCGCGGATCGATCCGGGACTTCCGTCCCGGCCTGAAGGCGAACGAACGTCGTGCGCGGTGAAAGATGCGTTCTTATGCGGATGCGGATTGACCCGTGCGCTGGTCGAAGGGAATGAGCGCGCGTTTTAATCCCGACTGGTATTAGAGCAGCGTCGGCGTGACGAAGAAGTACAGGTCCGTCTGCTGCTTCTGCGAGCGGTGATTCTTGAAAAGCATCCCGATCCCGGGAAGATCCCCCAGCGCCGGGATTTTGCTCTCCCGCGCGGTCGTGCGAATCATCCGCAGCCCGCCGAACACCAGCGTGTTCCCGTTGTCGATCGTCACCGTCGTCTCCGCCTCGCGGCTGTCGATGATCGGGTTGACCAGCAGCTTGTTGGGCATGTCCTGCCCCTGCATGTCCGGCAGCGGGACGAAACCGCTCACCGCGGAGACGACCGAGATCGCGTGCAGCTTGACCGAATCGGGCCCGAGCGACTGCGGCGTGATGTAGAGCTGCACGCCCACCGGTTTGTACGTCGTCGTCGTCTGCGTCGCGTTGTTGACGATCGTCGCGGATTGGATGGGTAACTCGCTGCCCGCGAGCATGTAACCCGTCTGCCCCACCGCGACCGTCATGCGCGGCGCCGCCACCACGTTGATCAATCCGCTCTCCGCCAGCAGTTGGAACGTCGCATCGACGCTGATGCCGGCGGACTGGAACACCTTCATCAGGCTCAGGACCGAGCCGTCGGTGACCGGGTTGCTCGTGCCGTTGGCTTGCAGCGCGTTGGCAAACCCCTTGGTGCTGAAGCTGGAGAGCAGCGACTGGCTGCCGTCGGCGGCGACGCGGTTCAGCAGGATCTGCGCGCCGTACTGGAAGTCGAAATCGCGGCTGACTTCGAACATCTTGGCGGTGATCTCGACTTGCCGCGGCGGCTGATCGAGCTGCACGAGCATCTGCAGCACCGAGTCCTTCATCTGCGGCGCGCAGGTGATGATGAGCGTGTTCTCGTTCGGCAGCGGCGCGACGGTGCTCCCGTCGCCGAGTTGCGTCGCCAGCGCGCTCACCAGCGGCGTGAGGTCCGGCGCGCGCGAGGTGACGATGCGACGCTGAGTCCCGCCGTCGGTCGCGGCCGAGACGGTCGTCCCGCCGTAGTTCCGCAGCGCGTAGATCATCCGCACCTTGCCGTCGGGCAGTGGGATGACCGGCGTCTGCTTCTCGACGTCCTCGATCGTGAGCGAGGGTTTGGACGACGGGGATTTGACGGCGAAGTCCGGCGCCGGCGCGGTGCTCGCGTTTCGCGTCGCCGGGTTATCCTTGTTCCGGTCGCGGGCCGACTTGTTCATCTCCGCGATGCGTTCCCAGATCGCTTTGGGCCCGAGCTGTTGGAGGACTTTCCAGTCCGTTTCGGTGAGCTGTTCGTCGGCGGCGGCATTCACCGCGGTGTCATGCGAGGGGTTGCCCGAGAGAACGAGCGGCCGATCCGAGCCGGGGTTCCACCCGCCGAACTCGGCGGACTTATGAACCGAGTCCGCGCACGCCCCAAGAAGAGGCAAAGCAGCGACCATTGCCGCGCGCAAGACCCACTGCCCCTTCTGTATACAACTTTGCACACCCAAAACAGCGTCCGTATTCAACTTCATGATCCTTCCCACATCCGGCGCTACCGCCTGAAGGGTCTTGCGTTGTCATCGGCCGGGTTGCGGCGAAGTCTCCATGCTTATTTTCGGACGTTCGAATGCACATTTCGGATGTCGCCGGCATTCGAGGAGTTTGATCGGAGCCGCCTTTGGCTGATACGGTGGGCGCGATCACCCAATTCGGAGGTAACTTTTGATGCGAAAAGCATTAATCGCGCTGGCAATCGCAGTGATGCCTGGCCTTGTCGCTCATGCGGATGAGGTCGTTTTCAAGAACGGAGACCGGGTTACGGGAACCATCAAATCGACTGCGGGCGGAAAGCTGACGATCGATACGAAAGTCGCCGGCGTCATTACGGTTGACCTCGGTGACGTCCAGAGCTTCTCAACGGACACGCCGGTCCAGTTGAAGCTGAAGGACAAGACCGTGATGCGCGATCAGATCAAGAGCAATCAGCCCGCCCCGCTACCCCCGACTTCACAGCCGGCCGAAGTGGTTGTCGGCGGCAAGACGGTGCCCATCGATCAGATCAAAACGCTCAACGCGAAGCGGGCGTGGACCGGATCGATCGTCGCCAACGGGATGCTCGCGCGCGGCAATACCCACAGCACCGATTTCGGCCTCGCCGCCGACGCGTCACTTCGGCGGGACGACGAGGTGAACGATGATCGGTTCAGCCTCAGCGGCGCCTACAACTTCGGGAAGCAGCGCGACAACAACGGCGTCACCACCACCTCCGCCGACAACTGGTTCGCACAGGCCAAATACGACAAGTTCTTCTCGGACAAGTGGTACGGCTACGGCGTGTTCCGCTACGACCATGACCGCATTGCGTTCCTGAACTATCGCCTCGCGCCCGGCGTCGGCGTTGGCTACCAGTGGTTCGAGCAGCCGGACTTCAATCTGTCGACCGAAGCCGGCGTCAGCTACGTCTACGAGGATTACTCGAGCGACGGAAACCAGGACCGCGTCGCGCTTCGACTGGCATATCACATCGACAAGAAGATCAATGACGACGTGAAGATCTTCCACAACCTGGAATGGCTGCCGGCGTTCGATGATCCGAGCGACTACAACCTGAACGCCGATGCCGGGATCCGCGCGAACCTGACCAAGACGATGTTCAGCGAGTTGAAGGTGCAGTACCAGCGCGATTCCACGCCGGCGCCGGGGGCGGAGAAGAATGACATCCGCTTCCTGCTGGGTCTGGGCTGGGCGTTCTAGGGGTACCCTCGGAACGCCCGGATCGCGCGCGCCATTTGGCGGCGAGGCGCTTGGCGATCGCCTTGCGGTCTTTGCAACCCATGCGCGGCATTCTGCGTCGCCGACGACGCGCGCGGCAACGGTCGGCCGCGCAGTTTGGGCAAATCTTGATGCTTTCTTGATGCGTCCGGCGCGAGTCTTGACGTCACCCTGAGGCGCGGCGGCGTACGGTTTGGTGAGCAACCGGGAGGATGCTCGCCATGTTACGACGTTTCAACGAGTTGCGTCACACCTGCTCTGCCGCCTGCCGGAACATGTTTGCCCGGATGTTCGGCGCCGGCCCTCACGATCAGATGTGGACGTGGTTCAACTGAGCCACGCAGCGTCGATCGCGCCTGCTTTCAGCGAACGCGACGGTCGCGCGCTACAATGGCGCGTCCGCATGTCTGACCCGCGCGCCCACCCTCCCCGCTCCCCGTTGCGTCGCCCGGACATCGCCGGCTACCTCTGGGCCGTCGGCGTCGTCGCCGCCGCCACCACGCTCGCCTGGCCGCTCTATCATGCGGTCGGATTCCACGGTGAGAACGTGTTGATGCTGTACCTGGTCGGCGTGCTGTGGATCGCAACGCACCACAGTCGCTCCGCCGCCGTGCTCACGTCGGTCCTTTCGGTCGTCGCGTACGACCTGATCTTCGTCAAACCGTTCTACACCTTTGCGGTCTCGGATCAGCAGTACCTGATCACGTTCGGCGTGATGCTGGCGACGGGCCTCGTGATCAGCGCTCTGACGCATCGCGTGCGGGAGCACTCGGAAGAAGCGCGGCAGGCGTGGGAACGCGTCGAGGCGGAGTTCCTGCGCAACACGCTGCTCTCGGGAGTGTCGCATGACCTGCGCACGCCGCTCTCCGCGATCACCGGCGCGGCCAGCACATTGATCGAAAACCGCGATCATCTTTCCGATGCCGCCCAAAGCGAGATGCTCGACACGATTTACGGCGAGTCCGAGCGCATGGAGCGGCTGATCAACAACCTGCTCGACATGACGCGCGTCGAAAGCGGCGGGTTGCAGGTGAAGAAGGAATGGCAGCCGTTGCAGGAGGTCGTCGGATCGGTGCTGCATCGCCTCGAGCGACGGCTGGGGGGGCGGAAACTCAAGACCGATCTGCCCCCTGATTTGCCGCTCGTGCAGATCGATTCGGTGCTCATCGGGCAGGTGCTCATGAACCTGCTGGACAACGCGATCGCTTACACGCCGCCGACCAGCACGATCCAGATCCGCGCGCGGCAGGCGGGCGACGGGCGCGAAGTCGCGATCGACGTGATCGATGACGGCCCGGGCATCCCGGCTGGCACCGAAACGCGCGTCTTCCAGAAATTCTTCCGCGCCGCGCAGCCGGAGAAGCGACAAGGGATTGGATTGGGCCTGGCGATCTGCCGCGGCATCGTCGAAGCGCACGGCGGGACGATCGGCGCGGGCAACCGGCCCGAAGGCGGCGCGGTGTTTCGCTTCACGATCCCCATGACCCAATCCCCGCCGCCGATGATCGATGCCATGACCGAACGGGAACCCGCATGGCAGACCTGAAACCAACTGTTCTCGTGATCGAAGACGAGCCGCCGCTCCAGCGGTTCCTCCGCGTCACGCTCGAGGCGCAGAGCTTCAAGGTGATCGAAGCGACGAGCGGGGAGAACGGACTGCGTCACGCGGCGACGGCGCAGCCGGACCTGGTCGTGCTCGACCTGGGCCTGCCGGATATGGACGGCGTCGAGGTCACCCGCCGCCTGCGCGAGTGGACGGCCATCCCCATCATCATCGTCTCGGCGCGGGGCAAGGAGCAGGACAAGGTCGTCGCGCTCGACGCCGGCGCCGATGATTACCTGACCAAACCCTTCGGCGTCGGCGAGCTGCTCGCGCGCGTGCGCGTGGCCTTGCGTCATCTGGCGGCGGCGAATCGCGACACGGGGGACCCGATCTTCGAAGCGCGCGGCTTGCGCGTCGATCTTTCTCGCCGGGAAGTGACGATCGACGGCAACGCCGTGCATCTCACGCCCAACGAATTCAAGCTGCTGACCGTGCTCGTGAAGAACGCGGGGAAAGTCCTCACGCATCGCCAGCTTTTGAAGGAAGTCTGGGGCCCGGGATCGGCGGAGGAGACGCACTACCTTCGCGTTTACATGAACCAGCTTCGCCAGAAACTCGAGGGCGATGCGACGCGGCCGCAGTTGCTGCTGACCGAGCCGGGCGTGGGGTATCGGCTGCTTGATCAATAAAGATTGCCCGTCCAAAAAATGCGTGTAATCGCGTTATCCTGATCACTTGATGACGGCCGCCGCCACCTTCGCTTTCCCGACGACCATCCTCTTCGGCCCCGGCAGCGTCGGGGAATTGCGCGAGCGGCTGCAAACGCTGGGCGTGCGACGACCGCTGATCGTCACGGATCGGGGATTGATGGCGACGGCGGCATTTGCGGCGGCGAAGCGCGCGATTGCCGAAGACTGCGCCGTCTTCCCGGACACGCATTCCAATCCCACGGAAGCGGATGTCGACGGCGCCGTGTGCGGCTATCGTGAGGGCGCGTGCGACGGCGTGATCGGGCTCGGCGGCGGCAGCAGCATCGACGTCGCGAAGATCATCCGCTTGCGCAACGCTCTTCCGGATTGGCGACTGGATCAGCCGCTCGACGGATTAGCGCGAGTCCCGCAGCTCGCGCCGTTCATCGCGATTCCGACGACGGCAGGAACCGGAAGCGAAGTGGGTCGAAGCTCCGTCATCACCATCGGCGAGCGAAAGCACGTCATCTTCCACCCGTCGCTGCTGGCGAACCTCGTCATCCTCGATCCGCAGCTTACCGTCGATCTGCCGCCGAAACTCACGGCCGCGACCGGCGCGGATGCGCTCACGCACTGCATCGAATCGTTCACGTCGCCGACGTTTCATCCACTTTGCGATGGGATTGCACTGGAAGGAATCCACCTGATCGCCGACGCGCTGCCGCGGGCCGTCAAAGCGCCCGACGATCTCGACGCGCGCGGGAAGATGCTGATCGCCGCGACGATGGGCGGCATTGCGTTTCAAAAGGATCTCGGCGCCGCGCACTCGCTGGCGCATCCGCTATCGGCGATCTGCCACCTCCATCATGGCCTCGCGAACGCGCTGGTGCTGCCGGCGGTGATGAAGTTCAATGCGGCGCGCAAGCCCGGCGTGTACGATCGTGTCGCGATCGCGATGGGCGCACGCGATGCCGTGGCGGCGGCAGAGAAAATGCTCATCGACATCGGCATCACCTTCGGCCTGCGCAATCACGGCGTGAATGAATCACAGTTGAACGCGTTAGCGGATCAGGCGATCGAGGACGGGTGTCATCAGACCAATCCCGTGCCGGTCACGCGGCAGGACCTTTACAATCTCTATCGCGAGGCGATGTGAAGATCGATTTCGGGCCGTTCATCAACGGAGAATCGCGAATCGCCCGCGGCGGCAAGCGGTCGCCGCTGATCAATCCGGCGACGGAGCAAACGTGGGGCGAGATGCCCGGCGCGACGCCGGCCGAGGTCGATGCCGCGGTCAACGGGGCGCATCGTACGTTCGAAGACACCTGGCGCGACTGCACGCCGGGCAAACGCGCCGACATTCTCTTCGCCATCGCCCGCGGCATCCGCGAGAACGCGGCGGCGCTGGCCGAGGCGGACGTCAACTGCATCGGCAAGCCGATCTCCGACGCGCGCGATGAAGTGGCGCTGGGCGCGAAGATCTTCGAGTATTACGCCGGCGCGATCGGGAAATTCGGCGGGCAGACCATTCCGGTTGCGGCGGGCGGTTTCGATTTCACGATCCGTCAGCCCCTCGGCGTCGTCGCGGCGATCGTGCCGTGGAATTTTCCGTTTCCGATCGCGTGCTGGAAGGTCGCGCCCGCGCTGGCGGCGGGGAATTGCGTCGTGCTCAAGCCGGCCAAACCGTCGCCGGTGTCGGCGGTGATGCTCGGCGCGATCGCGCATCACGCAGGACTGCCGGCCGGAGCGCTTCAGGTGCTGGCGGGCGCGGGAAGCGCGGTCGGCGAGGCACTGGTGACGCATCCGCTGGTGCGGAAGATCTCGTTCACGGGCTCGACGGCCGTCGGCTCGCGGATCATGGAGCTGGCCGCGCGCGACATCAAGCGGATTTCGCTCGAATTGGGCGGAAAATCGCCGAATATCGTGTTCGCCGATGCGGATCTAGAACAGGCGGCGGCAAAATCGCCGATGAGCGTCTTTGCCAACGCAGGCCAGGATTGCTGCGCGCGGAGCCGCGTGTTTGTCGAACGAAAAGTGTTCGACGCGTTCGTCGATCGTTTCGTCGCCGCGACCAAAACCATTGTGGTCGGCGATCCGCGCGATGAGAAGACGCAGGTCGGGCCGCTGGTGTCGGCGGAGCAGCGGAAAATGGTCGAAGGGTTTTTGGACGGCGCGCGAAATGACCGCCGTCGGGTCGCTTGCGGCGGAACCAGGTGCTCCGATCGCGGCTACTTCATCGCCCCGGCCGTCGTGCTCGACTGCGAGCCGGCGGATCGCATTTGGCGCGAGGAAGTCTTCGGCCCCGTCGTCTGCATCCGGCCGTTCGACGACGAAGAAGAGATGATCCGCGAGGTGAACGACTCGCCGTACGGGTTGAGCGGATCGCTCTGGACGCGCGACATCGGCCGTGCGCTGCGCGTCGCACGCCGCGTCGAGAGCGGCGTGCTTTCGATCAACTCCAACTCCAGCGTTCATGTCGAAGCGCCGTTCGGCGGGTTCAAACAGAGCGGCATGGGGCGCGATCTGGGCATGGCCGCCATGGAAGGCTACACGGAGCTGAAGAACGTTTATGTCGCAAGCTAGCCCGGCCAGCCGCGCGCCGCTCGACCTGGAGACGCTCCGCCGCAGCGTTAGTGACGGCGCGATCGACACCGTCTTGATCGTCTTTCCCGACACGCACGGACGGCTCGTCGGGAAACGCGTCACGGGCCACTATTTCCTCGACAACTGCATCGAAGCGGGCACGCACGGCTGCAATTATCTCCTCGCGGTCAACATCGAGATGGACCCGCTGGACGGGTTCAAGCTGGCGAGCTGGGACCAGGGCTTCGGCGATTTCGCGATGAAGCCGGACTTGTCGTCGCTGCGATTGCTGCCTTGGCAGCAATCGTCCGCCCTGGTGATCTGCGATCTCATGAACGACGACGGCACGTTCGTCGCCGAAGCGCCGCGGTCGGTCTTGCGGAGCCAGATCGATCGGCTCGCGTCGCAGGGATCGCACTGCAACATCGCAAGCGAGCTGGAATTCTTTCTGTTCAACACGACCTATCACGCCGCCTGCGCATCGGATTACCGACAGCTTCCGCCGTCGAGCGATTACCGAATCGACTATCACGTCATGCAGCCGTCGCGGGATGAGCCGATCATGCGCGCGCTGCGACAGCAGATGGAAGGCGCCGGCATCACGATCGAATCGACCAAGGGCGAATGGGGCAAAGGACAGCATGAGGTGAACTTCGAGTATGCACGGCCGCTGGGCATGGCGGACGGGCACATGGTCTTCAAGCAGGGCGCGAAGGAGATCGCCGAAGCCAACGGCAAGTGCATCACCTTCATGCCGAAGTATTCATCGAATGAAGCGGGGAACAGTTGTCACATCCACATCAGCATCTGGCGTGGCGAGGAGAATCTCTTCTACGACGCGGCGGCGAAGAAGCCGTCGCAATACTTTGGTGGATTTCTCGGCGGCTTGATGAAGTACAGCCGCGAGCTGTGTTATTTCTTTGCGTCGACGATCAATGCCTATAAACGGTATCAGCCAGGGAGCTGGGCGCCGACGAAGATGGCCTGGGCGAATGACAATCGCACCACCGGCTTCCGCGTCGTCGGGCACGGCAAGTCGCTCCGGATCGAGAACCGCATGCCGGGCGGCGACGCGAATCCGTATCTCGCCTTCGCGGCAATGATCGCCGCGGGACTCGCCGGCGTGGAAGAAAACCTCGACTGCGGCGAAGCGTATCGCGGTAACGCCTATGTCGATGAAAAGCTCGTCGCGCTGCCATCCACGCTGAAGGAAGCTGCGGAGCTGCTGGAGAAAAGCGAACTCGCGCGGCGGATGCTCGGAGACGACGTGCTGGGCTTCTACGTCCACACAGCGCGACACGAAATCGCCGCGTTCGAGAACGCCGTCACGGATTGGGAACGAGTCCGCTATTTCGAGCGCATCTGACGGCGGGCGATCAAGAACGTGGCTTGGACGTCTCGCCCGAGCATCCTCGCGCAGCGATCTTCTTCATGCGGCGGCTCAAGCCGCAAACGCTCGGGCGAGACGCCCAAGCCACGTCTAAATGATCGCCTTCCGCATCCAGACGCATTCCAGCTTCACGCGATCGCGCAGCGTGTAGATCGTGTCTTCGACGCGTTGGTAGCCGAGATGTTCGTAGAAGGCGATGGATGTAATCGTCGAGCGCAGCTTGATTTCCGTCACGCCCTGCTGACGCGCGTGATCTTCCGCCGCTTCCAGGAGCGCTCGGCCGGCGCCAATGCCTTTGCCCTCCGGCGCGACGTAGACCGACGTGATCTCGTCCTTCCAGAGCTGCGAGAAACCGATGATCTTGAGATGCCGCGCGGCGACGAACAGCACTTCGCCGCACTCGGTCATCGCCTTGCGGTAATTGTCGGCGGACTTGTAGCGCACCCACGACTCGATCTGCTCCGGCGTGTAGTCGTTCGCGCAGAGGACACGGATCGAGCGAATGTGAACATCGCAGATCGCGTCAGCGTCGTCGACCGTCGCGCGGCGGACGATCATCGCTTGCCCGCCGCGGGAGCGAATACCAGCGCCGTTCGGCTCGGCAGATAGATCTGGATGCTCTGCTGCCGGCTGTACATCGGCACCTTCTGCCACGGATAGAAGCTGTCTTCCTGCACCAGCCCGGGCCCGGAAAACTTCGCGGCGTCGGTGTTGAGAAGCAGCTTGTAGTCTGTCGGGTCGGGAACGGGGATGCGCAGGTCCGTGTACGACTCATCGGGATGGAAGTTGAACGCGAACACCAGCGGCCCGCGGCGGAAGATCAATTGCTTCGTGTCCTCATGCAGCGCGAGCTGCTCGATGAACGGGTCGGCCAGCAGGTGATAGTCGATGTCGATGCGGTTCATCGCCTTGTCGAATTCCATCAACCCGCGATAGAGCAGGCGGGGATTATCGACCAGCGACCATTGCCGCCGCGCGTAGTGATAACTGTAGCCGTTGCCTTCGCGCGGGAAGTCCACCCACTCCGGATGACCGAACTCGTTGCCGATGAAGTTCAAATACCCTTCGCCCGCGAGGCTGAAGGTGATCAGGCGGATCAGCTTGTGCAGCGCGATGCCGCGGCCGACGACCAGGCTCGGATGGTCGCGGTCCATGTGCCAGTACATGTCCTTGTCCATCAGGCGAAACGCGATCGTCTTGTCGCCGACCAGCGACTGGTCGTGCGACTCGGCGTAGCCGATGTGCTTCTCGCTCCGCCGGCGGTTGAGCAGCTCGTGCCAGACTTCGCCGAGGTTCCACTCCTCGTCCTTCTTCTCCTTGAGGATCTTGATCCAGTAATCGGGGATGCCCATCGCCAGGCGATAGTCGAACCCGATGCCGCCCTCTTCGACCGGCCGGGCGATGCCGACCATGCCGCTGACGTCTTCGGCGACGGTCGTGCACTCGTTCTTCACCCCGTGCGCGACCTGGTTGGCCATCTGGAGATAAACGATCGCATCCCGATCGATGTTGTCGTTGAAGTACTGATCGTAGTTGGTGAAGGTCTGGCCGAGGCCGTGATCGAGGTAGATCATCGACGTCACGCCGTCGAAGCGGAAGCCGTCGAAATGAAACTCCTCGAGCCAGTAGCGGACGTTGCTGAGCAGGAAGCGCTGGACTTCGAACTTGCTGTAATCGAACAGGAGCGAGTCCCACGCCACGTGCTGCCCGCGCGGGCCGGCGTGGAAATACTGGAACTCGGTCCCGTCGAACATGTTCAAACCTTCCTGCGTGTTCTTGACCGAGTGCGAGTGGACAAGATCGAGCAGGACGCGAAGACGCAAACGGTGGGCTTCGTCGATCAACTCCTTCAGCTCCTCCGGCGTGCCGAAGCGGGAGCTGACGGCGAAGAAGTTGCTCACGTGATAGCCGAACGATCCGTAGTACGGATGTTCCTGGATCGCCATGAGCTGGATCGCGTTGTAGCCCAGGTCCGCGATGCGCGGCAAAACGTTCTTCGTAAACTCGGCAAACGTGCCGACCTTCCCTTCCTCCTGCGCCATGCCGACGTGCGCTTCGTAGACGCGCAAGCTGTCTGATCGCGGCGGATTGGGGTTCTTGAACCCGAATCGGTCCGGCGGGTTCCAATACTGGCCGACGAAACCGGTGCCAAATGGATCGGGCACGACTCGGCGGATGTATGCGGGGATGCGATCCATCGTCCCGGCCTTCTCCGTGACGACGTGCACCTTGAGCAGGCTGCCGTGCGTGAGCTTGTCTTTGTATTTGTCGTCCGGCAGGAAGAGGCTCCAGACGCCGAACTGGTCGCGCACGAGCGGATGGCCGAAGCGGTCCCAGTTGTTGAAGTCGCCGATGAGTCGAAGCTGCAGTGCGGCCGGCGCCCACTCGCGATACCACACGCCCGGCTTGCCCCAGAGCTCCCCGCGATTGAAGCCGAAGTAGCGATGGCCCTGCGAGACCTGCCCGAGCAGCCCGCCGGTCGCGTCGAACTGCGAAAGCACGCGACGGTAGTAGTTGTAGCGATCCCGGAGCTTCTGTTCGAAAGGCTTGAGCCACGGATCGAGTTCGACCAGCGCCGTTCCATCGTCACGTCGTGTGGCCGTCTGTGTCATCTCGTCCGCACTATAGCGATGGCGGCGTGAACGTGAATACGCCCGCTCTTGCCGCGACCGCTGACTGACTCGACAATCGCGGCACGATGCCAAGCGTGCTCGACGTCGGCTGCGGTCAGCCGGACATTATTTTCCCCGCTCACTACGCCGGCTGGAAGCGCGTGCGGCTCGACATCGACTCCACGTTTCGCCCCGACATCGTGCTTGATGCGCGGCAACTGCACACGCTGCCGGCGGCGCAGTTCGATTCCGTCTACTGCAGCCACAATCTGGAGCACTATCACCGCCACGAAGGCAAGAAAGTGCTGGCCGGCATGCGGCACGTTGTTCGCCCGGAGGGATTTGTCGAGGTGCGCGTGCCCGACCTGGGCGCGGTCTTGACGAAGATGGTGCGGGACAACATGGATATCGACGACGTCCTCTACACCGCCGGCCCGGGGCCGATCCTCGTGCGCGACGTGATCTACGGCTACCACGGCGAGATCGAGAAGACCGGGCAGGAGTTTTTCGCGCATCGCACCGGCTTCACCGCCAAGTCGCTTCGACAATTCTTCATGGGGATGGGTTTCACGCAGATCGTCGTGGGCACGCCCTTCGAATACGAGCTGGTCGCGTTCGGCTTCTGTCAGAACCCCAAGCCGAAGCAGCTTCAGATGCTCAACCTGCCGGAGCACCTTGCCGGTTGAGTCACCATGATCGAAGTGCGCGAACTCACGAAGACGTATGAGGATCCCGATGGCGGCGAAGTCGCCGCGGTAACGCGTGCGTCGTTGTCGTGCGCCGCGGGTGAGATCTACGGATTGCTCGGCCCCAACGGCGCCGGAAAAACGACGACGCTGCGCTGTTTAGCGACGGTGCTCGCACCGACCGCGGGAACCGCGACCATCGCGGGACACGACCTGATTCAAGAACCCGAAGCCGTCCGTCGATCGATCGGGTTCCTCTCCGCATCCACGGGTCTTTACGCGCGCCTGACCCCGCGCGAAACACTGCGATTCTTCGGGTCACTCTACGGGCTCGACGGCGCTCAACTCGACCAGCGCGTCGAGGAGACGCTCAAGCTCTTCGACGTCACCGAATACGCCGATCGCCCCAACGATCGACTCTCGACCGGCATGAAACAGCGCGTCTCGCTCGCCCGCGCGGTCGTGCACGATCCGCCGGTGCTGATCCTCGACGAGCCGACGACCGGCCTCGATCCGATCGTCAGCGAGACCGTCGAAGTGGCCGTCGTCACCCTCGCCCGCGCGGGCAAGTGCGTGCTGCTCTCGACGCACATGCTTTCGCAGGCGGAAGACATCTGCAACAAGATCGGCGTGATCGGTCGCGGGCGGGTGCTGGGAGAAGGAACGATCGAGGAACTGTGCGCGCGGACGGGAACGCAGAACATCAGGCAGGCGTTCTTTGCGCTTGTCCGAAATGAACCGGAGGCGCACACGACGTCATCCTGAGGGACTCCGAAGGATCTGGCTCAGCTTGCGAGTCCCTCAGCATGACATCTCCTGTGTCAGACAAAGGTGCGGCTTCACATAATCAACATCGTCTTCCGCAAAGAGCTTCGCGAGATGCTGCGCGATCGCCGCAGCCTCACGATCATGTTCGGCATCCCGCTGGTGCTCTATCCGCTGCTCACCGTCGCCGTCGGCGTAGTCGGTGTGTCGAAGAAGAAGCAGCTCGAAGAGCAGCCGGCGAAGGTCGTTGTCGTCAATCCCGATGCGGCGCCACATCTGATCGTCGCAATCAAGGAGCCGAAGAGCGGCATCAAGATGACGCCGGCGACGACGGAGCCGGCGGATGAGCTTAAGAACGGCAAGATCGATGGCATCATCATCATCCCGCCGAACGCGGAAGCAGCGGCGCTGGCGGCGAAAGCGCCCGAGTTTATCGTCAAGACCGATCGCAGCCGCACGTCGTCGCTCTTCGTCGAGCCGAAGATCAACCGCGTGCTGGCGGACTACGAGGACTGGATCCTGCAGCAGCGTCTGCGCGAACGCGGTCAGCCGCTCTCGCTGCTTCAGCCGCTGAAGAAGACGACGATCGATGTCGCAACCGCGGACCAACGCCTCGGCAAACTGCTCGGGCTGTCGCTGCCGGTGCTGCTGCTCGTCACCGGAATGCTCGGCGCGCTCTTCCCCGCACTCAACGCGACGACGACTGAGCGCGAGCTGGGAACACTCGAGACGCTCCTCGTCACGCCCGCCGGCCGGATGGAGCTGCTCATCGCCAAAGGCGCCCTCGTGCTGATCAGCGGACTTCTAACTGCCTTTTTGAACATGTTCAGCATGTCGCTGGTGCTCTGGCGCAGCCTGTCGCTGGTCGAGACGCAGATGGGCGATCTTCACCTCAACGTCTCCGCGCTGGCGCTGACGTACCTGGCGGCGGTGCCGACGCTCATCACGTTCTCGACGCTCGTGCTGATCATCGGCTTGCTCGCCCGGAACTTCCGCGAAGCGAACTCGCTGGCGACGCCGATCATGATGATCCCGCTGTCGGCGATGCTGGTCGGCATCGCCGAGCCGGAGATGTCGCCCGGGCTGCTCGTGACGCCGGTGGCGAACACGACGGTGATCA
The DNA here is from genome assembly GCA_025936175.1 of Phycisphaerae bacterium. Taxonomy (GTDB): domain Bacteria; phylum Planctomycetota; class Phycisphaerae; order Tepidisphaerales; family Tepidisphaeraceae; genus JAICTV01. The sequence continues at coordinate 4,934 of JAICTV010000014.1, read as the reverse complement.
TCCGCGAGGTGCTGACCGGCCGCATCACCGCGGGGCCGTTTGTGCTCGCGTTCATCTCCTCCTGCGTCTACGCCGCGATGCTGTTGAGCGTCGCCGCGCGCGTGTTCACCAACGAGCAGCTCGTCAACCCGTCGTGGGAACCGGTCTCGCTTGCCGGATTGAAATCCGCCGGACGAAAGCGGCGGCAGTGGCGCCTGCCAGGCGTCGATGAAGCGCTCGCGCTGTTCTCGATCGCACTGCTGCTGACGTTCTATATCCAGCCGTCGCTGATCAGGTACGGCCTGGTGCCGATGCTGCTGATCTCGCAGATCTTCCTGCTCGCCGGACCGGCGATCGTGCTGGCTTGGATCGGGAAATACCGCTGGATTGAGACGTTTTCCTGGCGGAAGCCGGCGGTCCTGGCGTTGGTCGCAGGATTGCTCTTAGGCGTCGGGCTCGGCCCGTGGATGGAGCTGATCGCCACGCTGCAAAGCAAGTTCTGGCCGCCCAATCCGGACGCGCAGCGGGAGATGGCGAAGGTGCTCTTCCCGCCGCTGGAGCGCTGGCCGATCCTCGTGCCGATCCTCGTCGGCGCGCTCGCCGGGCTGTGCGAAGAGACGCTCTTTCGCGGCCCGATTCAGACGGGCATTCTCCGCCGGTTGAGCAAATGGCCGGCGATCACGATCACCGCCCTGCTCTTCGCCGCCGCGCATCTCGACCTGTACGGGCTTCCGATTCGCACGGGCCTTGGCATCATCCTCGGCTGGCTGGTCGTCTACACCGGTTCGGTCTTCCCCGCGATGCTGCTGCACGCGGGCTACGACATCACGCAACTGCTCGTTGTCAGCCGCGAGATACAAAAGAGCGGATCGGCGAAGGTGATGGACAGCGCGACCGCAACGCCGACGGTAAACGATCTTCATCTGGGAATGCTGATCGCGGGCGCGATCCTGATCATCGCGGCGTCGCTGATGTTGCGGCGTTTGTCAGGCAGTGCGCAGAAACCACTGATCGCATCTGCCACCGCTCCCTCCATTTAGGACTTTTTAGTCCGTAGTTCCTTGCCTCGACCAATCGTGCGGTCTAATCTCTAAGAAATGAAACCGGGCCCCACGACGGATCTGTCGCACGATGTCCTTCGCCAGGAGCGGCACCCGCTCGACGCGATCTTCAAACCGCGCAACGTCGCGGTCATTGGTGCGACCGAGACGCAGGGATCGGTCGGTCGAACCGTCCTCTGGAACCTGATCAGCACGCCCTTTGGCGGGACCGTCTTCCCCGTCAACCCCAAGCGGCCGAGCGTGCTGGGCATCAAGGCATATTCGTCCATCAGCGCGCTGCCGGAGGCGGTCGATCTCATCGTCGTCTGCACGCCGGCGCCCAGCGTGCCGGCGATCATCGAAGAGGCGGTGAAGTTCGGCGTCAAAGGCGCGGTCGTCATCTCCGCAGGCTTCAAGGAAATCGGTGAGAAAGGCGCGGCGCTCGAACGGCAGATCCTGGAGATCGCGCGCAGGGGCAAGATGCGCATCATCGGCCCGAATTGCCTGGGCGTGATGAACCCGATCGGCGGTTTAAATGCCAGTTTCGCCGGCGACATGGCCCGTCCCGGAAACATCGCATTCCTGAGCCAATCGGGCGCGCTGATGACGGCGGTGCTCGATTGGTCGCTGAAGGAACAAGTCGGTTTCAGCGGCTTCGTCTCGATCGGCTCGATGCTGGATGTCAACTGGGGCGACCTGATCGACTACTACGGCAATGACCCCAAGACGCAGGCCATCCTCGTCTACATGGAAACGATCGGCGACGCGCGGGCGTTCCTCTCGGCCGCCCGCGAGGTCGCGCTCACCAAGCCCATCATCGTCATCAAGCCCGGTCGAACGGATGCTGCCGCCAAGGCTGCCGCGAGTCACACCGGCTCGCTCACCGGCGGCGATGATGTGATCGAAGCGGCCTTCCGCCGCTGCGGCGTGCTGCGCGTCAACAACATCTCCGACCTGTTCTACATGGCCGAAGTCCTCGCCAAGCAGCCGCGCCCCAGCGGCCCGCACCTGACCGTCCTGACGAATGCCGGCGGTCCCGCGGTGCTCGCGGTCGATGCGCTGATCACCTCCGGCGGCGAGCTGACACAGATCAGCAAGGAAACGTTCGAACAGCTCAACAGCTTTCTCCCGCCGCAATGGAGTCACGGCAATCCCGTGGACATCCTCGGCGACGCCAAGGCCGATCGTTACGCCAGGAGCCTGGAGCTGGCGGCGAAAGATCCTAATTCCGACGGGCTGCTCGTCATCCTCACGCCGCAGGACATGACCGAGCCGACGCAGACGGCGGAGCTGCTCAAGAACTACGCGAAGATCGACGGCAAGCCGGTCCTCGCCTCGTGGATGGGCGGGCCGGTCGTGCACGCGGGCGAAGAGATCCTCAATCGCGCCGGCATTCCGACCTTCCCCTATCCCGACACGGCGGCGAAAGCGTTCTGCTACATGTACCGCTACACGTACAACCTGCGCGGCTTGTACGAGACGCCGAGCCTCTCGGCCGATGATGACACGCTTCAAATCGACAAGGCGACGCAGATCGTCAATTCAGTTCGCAAGGAAGGCCGAACGCTGCTCGATGAGTACGAGTCGAAGCAGCTCCTGGCGGCTTACGGAATTCCGACCGCGCAGACGGAGATCGCGCGGACGGTCGATGAAGCGACGCTCGTGGCGGCGAAGATCGGGTACCCGGTCGTCCTGAAGATTTATTCCAGGACGATCACGCACAAGACCGACGTGGGCGGCGTGAAGCTGAACCTGACTAACGCCGACGCCGTCGCCGGCGCGTTCGATGCGATCAAGTCGAGCGTCGTTGAGAAGGTCGGTGCGCAACACTTCGACGGCGTGACCGTGCAGAAGATGGTCAAGCTCTCCGATGCCTACGAGATCATCGTCGGGAGCAGCATCGATCCGCAGTTCGGCCCCGTATTGCTCTTCGGCACCGGCGGGCAGCTCGTCGAGGTCTTCAAGGATCGCTCGCTTGGTTTGCCGCCGCTGAACGCGACGCTGGCCCGGCGGATGATGGAGCAGACGAAGATCTACACCGCGCTTAAGGGTGTTCGCGGGCGCAAGCCAGTCGATCTGGCGGCGCTCGAGCAACTGCTGGTGCGATTCAGCCGGCTCGTCGCCGAGCAGCGCTGGATCAGGGAGATCGACATCAACCCGCTGCTCGCTTCGCCGGACGGCTTGGTCGCGCTCGACGCGCGCGTGCTCCTGCACGAGCCCGACACCCACGAAGAGAAGCTGCCGAAGACGGCGATTCGACCGTATCCGGCGCAGTACGCGCTCCCATGGAAGCTGAAGGACGGCACGCCGATCACGATCCGTCCGATCCGACCGGAGGACGAGCCGCTGCTGGTCAAATTCCACGCCGAGCTGTCGGAAGACACGGTGCGGCTGCGCTACTTCCATCCGATGAAGCTCGGCACGCGCACGGCGCACGAGCGGCTGCTGCGCGTCTGCTTCATCGACTACGACCGCGAGATGGCCCTCGTCGCCGAGCACAGGGACGAGAAGACCGGCGAGCGACGGGTCCTCGCCGTCGGTCGCTTGAGCAAATCGCCGGGCATGAACGACGCCGAGTTCGCGGTGCTGGTCAGCGATCGCTGGCAGAACCGTGGGCTGGGAACGCAGCTCCTGTCGCTGCTGGTCCAGGTCGCGCGCGATGAGAAGCTCTCACGCCTGAGCGCTGATATCTTGCCGGAGAACACCGAGATGCAGCGCGTCTGCCGTAAGCTCGGCTTCGAGGTCGAGCAGGACATGGAAGACCTGATCGTTCGCGCAGCCATGAAGCTGTAGCGCCTTTGCAGTCGCGCGGGGCGTCACCATTATCATCCCGAGGGACTCCGAGGGATCTCGAAGTCATACCGATCCGGATTAAGCCGTGCGCTGGTCGAAAGGGAATGTCATCCTGACGACCAGATCCTTCGGAGTACCTCAGGATGACAAGCGCGCTTCAATCCCGACGGGTATCAGTTGGTCTTTGAGATCCCTCGCGGAGTACGACTCGACTGACTTCGGCCCTGAGGCTCAGACCCGAAGGGAGCTCGCCGAAGTCCGCTGGGGATGACACGTTTCTGCGAGCTCGCGACCTGCCATCTCGCACGCAAGTATCTGTTGTCATAAAGCCGACAATTATCGTAGGATACGAACGGCTCCGGCGATCTTTCCGTCACGTCGCAAACGTTCGCCGGACGGATCGACGATCTGCATCATGTCCGCGCACCCGCGCATGAGGCGATGAGGCGATGATCGGGCAGTCGCGCCAACTTCCGCCGCTCCCTGAGATCGGGCATCCGGAGGCTTACTACGCCAAGCAGGTGCACCTGGCGGATCGCGTCGGCGACCGTCACGCGCACGAGGCGTACAAGGTGGGCCAGTACGTGACGCTGGCGCTCGATCCGCACCTGTCGTGGGAAGAGAAGCTCAAATACTTCCGCCACGCGCTCAAGCGCCACTGCGTTCCCCCGCCGCTGCCGGACGACGACGTCTGGATGTTCTATCGCGGTCTCGCCGATCTGGTGCGCAAATACGCCGGACAGGAAGCGCTTCGGCTGACGAGCACGGAGGACGATCTTTACGCGGCCCGGCTGTCGATGGGGCAGACGCGCGAGAAGATCGAAGAGGACGCCGAGCAGTTCTTCGCCCGCATCGTCCCGCGCGATTGCCCGGAGTGGTTCAACGAGGAAGATTTTTCGCAGCTCAAGCTGATCCGCGATCAGTGGATCTAAGCTTCTGCTGCGCCCGTCCGGCGCACAGGTGTCATCCCGAGGTACCCCGAGGGATCTCGGACGCAATTGGTCACCCGGATCCCTTGGAGTACCTCGGGATGACAATTCGCGTTACCGTCTGATCGTCTCTCCGGTGAATTCGTGCAGGTAATTCTCCAGGTTTGTGTACTCGTCGCCGTCCGCGTCGCCG
>JAICTV010000003.1 GCA_025936175.1 Phycisphaerae bacterium | reverse complement strand
TGCGCAAGGTGCTCGACGCGGTGAAGCGGATACGAAGCGCGTCCGCGCAGCCGGCAAAAAGTTTCGCCGGTCACTCGCTTCCGCCAAGCAGCTCCATCTCCGCCAAATCGCTCGATCAGATCTTCGGCGCGGTCGGAACGAGCAACGGCGGCATGTACAAGGCCGTCTTCGGCCGCGAGGTGTCAATGCCCTGCGCCTGCGTTGCCGGCAAGGAGATGGGCGTGAACACCTGGGCAGCCTTCTACGGCAGCGACGACAACGCGATGGCCGATGGGGATTTCGCCTGCGCGTACGGCGAGCTGCAGGCGGTGCTCAAGACGCTGCGCGCGCACGACATCAACATCGTCGCGATCCACAACCACATGGAAGCCGAGGCGCCTCGGATGTTGTTCCTGCACTACATCGGTTACGGGAAGGCGTCGGACCTGGCCGGCGCGGTGAAGGCGGCGCTCGATGCGCAAACGGCGTCGAAGACGGCGGGAGAAGGACACCATCATCATGCGGAATGACACACCGTCGTTGATCGCGGTCGTCTTGACGATTGCTTTGCTCTCGTGCGTTGCGCGCGGGCAACTGGAGTTGGAGCGGACGGTCCCGCTCCCCGGCGTGAAGGGGCGGATCGATCACATGTCGTTCGACCCGGCGACGTCGCGGCTCTTCGTCGCGGCGCTCGGAAATAACACGGTCGAAGTCGTTGACGTCGCGGCGGGCAAAGTCGACGCGACGATCAAGGACCTCGATGAGCCGCAGGGCGTGCGGTTTCTGCCGGACAGCAAGACGCTCGCCGTCGCCGGCGGCGGAGACAATCGCTGCCGCATCTTTGATCAGTCGCTCCAAGAGATCGCGGCCGTGAAGGATCTCGAAGATGCCGACAACGTGCGCTACGACGCGGCCACCCATCGCGTGTACGTGGGCTTCGGCAAAGGTGCGCTGGCAATCATCGAGGACGCGAAAAAGACCGGCGAAATCAAGCTGGACGCGCATCCGGAGGCATTTCAGCTTGAGGCGACTGGCCCGCGGATCTTCGTGAACGTGCCGTCCGCCGGACACGTCGCCGTCGTCGATCGCGAATTGAAGAAGACGATCGCAAAATGGCCGATCAAGGAGGCGGCGGCGAATTTTCCGATGGCGCTGGATGAAGCGGATCACCGGTTGCTCATCGCCTGCCGCAAGCCGGCGAAGCTGCTGGCGATCGACACGGATTCGGGGAAAGTCGTGGCGAACGAAGACACGGCGGGCGACGCGGATGACGTGTGGTTCGACGCGAAGCGCAACCGCGTCTACGTCAGCGGCGGGGAAGGCGTGGTGAGCGTTCACGAGCGGAACGACGCGGACCACTGGCCGCGGACGGCGAACGTGCCGACCCGCGCCGGAGCGCGGACGAGCTACTTCGATCAGGATTCGGGAAAGCTCTTCCTCGCCGAGCGGGCGAGCGAGAAGGAGCCGGCGGCTATTGCCATCTTCGCGACGCGCTGACCGGGAGGTCGAGGCTCCCGCCGAGCCGCGCTGTGGGCGCGAAAGCACACGCGGCTCGGCGGGAGCCTCGCCCTCCCTATACGAACCGTCACTGGGATTGAGCGACCGGCTGGCGCGGGACGTCTTGCGCGAAAGGCGTCGGGACGATCGTCTCCAGCGAACGGCCGGCGACGCCGAGCTCCGGCGCGCTGGGCGGCTGGGCGCGGCGGTAGCCGCAGTAGATCACCCACGCTTCAAAACCCTTCGTGACCACGTAGCCGCGGATGTGATACTTGCTGTTCTGCGCTTCGAACCACGGGCGGCCGAGCGGGTCGCTCCATTCGCCGAGCACCTGTGCGTCCTGGGATTTCTTCGAGTATTCCTGCTTCGCCAGCCACATGAGGGTCTGCGCGCCGAAGGGCAGCGGCATGCGGATGTAGCAGATGCCGACGCCCGTCTGCCTGCTCGGGCTGCGCCACTGCATGTCGGTGTAGAGCGCGGCCTTTTTGACCTGCAGCGCTTCCCACGTCTGCGGCGCGGCGATGTGCACCTTCACCGCGTCGCACGGCTCGGAGTCTTTCAGTCCCGAGAAATCGATCGCGGCCTGGTGCTGGATCAGGCGGACCGTCGAGACCGACTGCTGCAACTGGCAACCGGCGCCGGTCAGCAACAGCAACAACGAGAACACGCCTGCCGCCCAAGCAGTTTTCGAAAACGACATGCCCATAGCCTCTTTCCAACGACTTACGACCGGAGGCCCGGTGCGGATCGATCAACACGTCTAAAAAAAATGCCCGACAACCCCAGAACACACGATGCGGCGGTCTCAACGACGACCGAGACGGGTATTCTCGCGGGCGAAAATCGCGGATGCAAGTTCGTCCGCCATCGGTTGCTCGCCCGCCAGCGTGCCCGCATAGACCGCCCAGCCGTGGAAGCCGGCGGTCGCGATGATTCCGCGCACATGATAATGGCCGCCTTCGGCTTCGAAGCGAAGCCGATCGCCGTCACGCTGTTTATCTAGAAGAGCCGCCTGGCCCTCATGGCGTTTCATTTCGGAGAGAAAGCCGAGGAGCGCGATGTCGTCGCCGACGGGGATCGGGAGCGTGAAGTAGATCACGCCGTAGGAGGTTTTTCCGCTGGGGCTGACCCAGACGCGCTGGCGGGTCTGATCGGAGGATGGCGCGGCGGGGTCGATCGTCCAACCGGCGGGCGGGTCGCAGATCGCATCGAGTTCTTCAGCTTCGATCGTCGTCGGTGGAGGAACCGGCCGCGACTCGACTGGGCTCGCCGAAGTCTGAAGCGGCGGCTTGGACGTGGCGGACGCGGCGCATCCGGCGAGGGATAAAAACACCATCGCCGCGACCAGACTTTTGACGGGGGCTCGTCCAGTCGCGGCGACAGGTTTTTCGCTTGTCTGCGAGATCGATTTACTTCTTCGCACCGGCGGGCGTGGCGGTCTTCTGGAAGCTGTAAGTCCCGCCGAACTTCTTGCTGAAGCGTTCGACGCGGCCGGCGGTGTCGACGAACTTCTGCTTGCCGGTGAAGAACGGATGGCAGTTGCTGCAAATGTCGACGTTGATCTTCGAGAGCGTGCTGCGCGTCTCGAACGTGTTGCCGCACGCGCAGTGGACGGTGCAGAGCTGATACTTCGGATGGGTTTTGGTTTTCACGAGCACTACTCCTTGCGGCGGGACGTGCGATGTCGCGACCCGCGACGTCGTCAGCCCGACCGAATCAATCATACGTCCCGCTCCGCGCAGGGTTTGCGGGAGGCGAAAGGGGCGGAGAATGTAACAGACGCGTGATGAAGGTCAAATGGGTGTCGCGAAAGCTCGGGCATCGCAATCCCCGGGCTTGCCGGTCGCGTCTGCTGTATCATCAACATCCACCGGGAGTTGAGGTAAGACGAGAGGAATGTCCGGAGGACGCATGCCCGCCCGTTTACTTGCCGTCTCGATCGTCTGCCTGCTGCTCCCTTTCCTCACCGCTGCCGAGCCCGCTTCGACGTCGGCTCCGTCGCCCAAGCTGACCATCGACAACGCCGCGCTCGACAAGCTCGGTTGGAAGCTCGGCTGCCAGGCGTGGACGTTCCGCAAGCTCTCGCTCTTCGAGACGCTCGACACGCTTGCGGGCCTCGGCATCCACTACATCGAGATGTATCCCGGGCAGCGACTCTCGCCCGAGCAGGCGGACGTGAAGTTCGATCACAACGCCACGGCGGAGCAGATCGACGCCGTGCTCGCCAGGTGCAAGAGCGCGGGCGTCACGCCGATGAGCTACGGCGTCGTCGGCTTGACCGCCGACGAAGCCGAAGCGCGCAAGGTGTTCGACTTCGCGAAGAAGATGGGCTTGAGCCAGATCGTCTCCGAGCCGCCGGCGGATGCGTTCGCGATGCTCGACAAGCTCACCGATGAGTATCACATCAAGCTGGCGATTCACGATCATCCCAAGCCGTCGCACTATTGGAATCCGGACACGGTGCTCGAGGTGGTGAAGGACCGGTCAAATCGCATCGGCGCGTGCGCGGACGTCGGCCACTGGTATCGCTCGGGGCTCGTGCCGGTCGATTGCCTCAAGAAGCTCGAGGGCCGGATCATCGAGCTGCACTTCAAGGACATCGCGCCGAATAAGGAAGACGTGCCGTGGGGCACCGGCAAGTGCGACGTGCCGGCGATGCTCGCGGAGCTCAAGCGGCAGAACGTCAAGCCGCTGTTCTCGATCGAATACGAAACCGGCGAAGGCGCCGAGCTGCTGAATAACGTTGCGAAGAGCATCGACTACTTCAGCCAGCAGGTGAGCGAGCTGGCGAAGTAGGTTTTGGCTTGCCAGCGGCGCGGGTTCAACCCGTGCAAGTCGCCCGCACGGGCTGAAAAACCGTGCCACGATCTAACGGAAAGGTTTAAATCAAATGTCCGATTCCCCACTGTCCCGCCGCAATTTCCTTCTCTCCACCGCCGCCGGCGCCGCGCTCGCGGCGGGGGCGCAGTTCGCGCTCGGCGCCGAACCGACCACCACGCCGGCATCGTCGAAACCCGCGCGCGAGCGTCGCCCGCGCGAGCGCAAGGCGCTGGCGACGACGAAGACGAAGTACAGCAGCATCAACGTCGCGTGCATCGGCATCGACGGCCGCGGACGCGCGGATCTGGAAGAGATCTGCAAGGCAGGCGCGAACGTCGTGGCGATCTGCGACATCGATCTCGACCGGCTCAAGAAGTGCTCGAACGATCTGCCCGATGCGCGGACGTACTGGGATTACCGCGATCTGCTGCACAAGGAAGAGAAGAACATCGACGCCGTCGTCGTCGCCACGCCGGACCACAATCACGCGCCGGCCGCGATGATGGCGATGAAGATGAAGAAGCACGTCTACTGCGAAAAGCCGATGACGTACGACATCCACGAGGCGCGCACCCTCACCGAGGCGGCGCGGAAGTACGGCGTCAAGACGCAGATGGGCACCCAGGGGGCGGCGGTCGAGGGCTCACGCCGGCAGGTCGAGTACGTGAAGAGCGGCGCCGCGGGGAACATCAAGGAAGTTCACGTCTACACCAACCGCCCGATCTGGCCGCAGGGCCTGATCGCCCCGACCGATCAGCCGCCGATCCCGTTCAACATCAAGTGGGACCAGTGGCTCGGCCCGGCCCCGTACCGGCCGTACAACCCGGCGTATCTGCCGTTCAAGTGGCGCGGTTGGTGGGATTTCGGGACTGGCGCGCTGGGCGACATGGCGTGTCACCTGATGAACACGGCGCACTGGGCGCTGAACCTGTCGAATCCGGCAGTCGTGACGGCGTTCAGCGACGGGAAGACCGTCGATTCGCCGCCGCACTGGTCGGTCATCAAATGGGAATTCCCCGTGCTCAACGGCCGCCCGCCGGTGAAAGTCTTCTGGTACGACGGCGGTCTTCTGCCGCCGCACACGCTGATGAAGGGCAAGCCCTTCCCCGGCGATGAGAACAACGGGACGATCTTCGTCGGCGAGAAAGGGACGCTGGCGTGCGGGTATCTGAAGGATCCGTTCTTCGTGGATGACGATCAGCAGAAGTCGCACAAGCCGCCGGAGAAGACGCTGCCGCGCTCGATCGGCCATCACGCCGAGTGGCTCGAGGCGATCCAGGGCGGCCCGACGCCCGCTTCAAACTTCGATCACTCCGGCCCGCTCACGGAGATGGTGCTGCTCGGCAATCTCGCCGTCCGCACGGGCCGGCGGATCGAGTGGGATCACAAGGCGATGCAGGTGACCAACGACAAGGAAGCGCAGAGGTACGTGAAGCGCGAGTATCGATCCGGCTGGACGCTGTGATCATTTGCAATTGCCGATTTGCAATTTGCGATTGAAGAGGGAGCCATCTCTTCAAATCGCAAATTGCGAATCGCAAATCGGCAAGCGCGGTCAGCGCTAGTATTGATAGAAGAAGAACGGGATGCAGTAAATCGCCGCGGCGAGGCCCGTGAAGATCCACGCCGGCCAGCGGGTGATCGTGTACAGCACCGCCGAGGCGATCATCACGACGACCAGGCAGGCGACGAAACCGGCCGACCAGTACAGGAACGGAAACGTGTGGCGGATGAATTCGACGAGCTGCATTTTCGTGTCCTCTCTTTTCGCTGTTGGTGAAGAAGCGTTTGGTGGATGAACACTAGCACGGGCTTTGAACCGTGCCGGTGCGCGTCAAACCAAATCGCGCGCGGCGCGACGAAAGCGCGCACGTCTATGCACGCGATGCGCTTTTTGCCGGCGCGAGATTCGCCAGAACGTCCGAAAACCTTCGAAAATCAGTTGAAGTCGCGATCTGAAATTGGTCTACGACCGGCTGCCACTGACGCGGGCGCGGCGCTATTGTCATCCCGAGCGGTACTCCGCGAGGGATCTCGGACGCATCGTGGCGCCGAGATCCCTCGGAGTACCTCGTGATGACATCTGCCGTAGCCTGGCACATGACAGCGAGCTGTCGTCCGATAAAATCTCTCGCATGTCCACCGAAGAAGACCTCCGCAAAGCGCTCAAGGCGTTCAAGAAGCGTTTGAAGCTCACGCAGCTCGACGACGATTCCAAGCTCGGCCACAGCCCGCTCACGGGGGCCAAGTCCAAGGTCATCTCGATTCAGCCGCCGGCGGGATTCGGGAAGGAGATCTGGGAGGAGCTGGCGGAGAAGGGGTATCTCAAGCGGGACGGCGTCGGGTTTTACGAGCTGGTGCCGGGGAAGTGATCGAGCGTTGCGCGGCGCGCGGACGACGGGCGATATCGGGCCAGCTCGCACGCGCGGGTTCTCCGGCATCGTTGGGTGCGGATAGTCGCTCGTCGCGCCCGGCGAGCCGGGCGGCTAAATTCTTCGCATCGAACGGCGCCTTCACTTTCGCGTCGTTGTCGAAGTAGACATAGACGTCGCGCGATTTGCACTTCTTCGCGGCTCCTGATCCAACGCGCATCGCATCTTCCGGTTCGCATCCGGTGCGCCACTGCTCGACGCGCTTCGCCCACCAGTCCAGCGCGGCGTCGGTATAACCGCTGACGTAAAGCTCCTCGTCGCCGTGCAGTCTGACGTAGATGAAATCCGCCGTGACGTCCTCCATGTAAGGCCACTTGCCGGCGGTGTCGGCGAAAACGATGGCGATCTTGTGCCGGCGGCAGAGCTTGACGAAGCGCTCGTCCTTGAAGCTGTGATGCCGCACCTCGACGCAGTGGCGCATGCGACGGTTCGCGTCGATCTTCGTCCACGCGCGGCCCTTCATCCGGTCATCGTGCCGCTTCGCGATCTCCGCCGCCTCGCGCGTGTTCGTCGGCAGCAGCTCGAAGAAATGCGCGAAGCGCTCTTCGTTGAACGCGAAGCCGGGCGGGAACTGCCAGAGCAGCGGGCCGAGTTTTTCATTCAGCGCGAGCAGACCCGACGCGAGGAAATTCGCCAGCGGGGTTTCAACGTCCTTCAACTTCTTCATGTGCGTGATGAACCGCCCGCCTTTGACGGAGAAGACGAAGTCCTCGGGCGTCGCGTCGTGCCACGCGCGATAGCTGCCGGGCCGCTGGAGCGAATAGAACGATCCGTTGATCTCGATGGAATTGAATTGTCGCGAGGCGTATTCGAGCTCGCGTTTTTGGGGCAGGTCCTTCGGATAGAACACGCCGCGCCAGGGGCCGTAGGTCCAACCGGAGATTCCGATGCGCGTCTGCTGTCGCGACATGAATTTGACTATACGAGGGGGTTCCGCTGGCGCGCACGAGGAATCCCCGCGCTTGGATGCGCTACGCCCCGGGGCGTAGCGGAGCGACGCTCGGGGATGTCTTGGTTTACGCTCATCTCTCGTACACCCGCTGCACCGCTTCGCAGTACACCCGCGTCGCGTCGGCGCCGAAGCAGCAGAAGATCACGCGATCGAACTCCGGGTACGTTTCGAGAAAGCGATAGGTTTCGTTCGCCGCGATCCGCGCGGCGCGGTCCATCGGGAATCCGTACACGCCGGTGCTGATCGCCGGGAAGGCGATCGTGCGGACCTTGTGCCGCAGCGCCAGCGAAAGGCTGTGCCGATAGCACGCGGCGAGCAGGTCGTCCTCGCCATAACCGCCGCCGTCCCAGACGGGGCCGACGGTGTGGATGACGAATTTGGCCGGCAGGTCGTAGCCCCGGGTGAGGCGCGCTTCACCCGTCGGGCAGCCGCCGATCGTGCGGCACTCTTCGAGCAGCTTCGGACCCGCCGCGCGATGGATCGCGCCGTCCACGCCCCCACCGCCGAGCAGCGATTCGTTGGCGGCGTTGACGATCGCGTCCACATGCAGCGTGGTGATGTCGGCGTCGAGCACTTCGATCTTGATCGGCATTTGGTGGCCTCCCGCGGATCGCTCATTTTATGCCAGGTCATTACAATCCCGCGCGTCATGACGACATCGACCACCGAACATTCCGCGCTTCCCGTGATCGACGTGCCTCAGGACGAGGCGAAAGGCGCTGAGCCGGCGGCTGAGAAGCCCGGGCCACAGCTCCCGCGCCGTCCTTATCTCGATCTGTTCCTGATCAGCTTTCTGATCCTGTTCTTCGAGCTGGCGTCGATCCGCTGGTTCGGGAGCACCGTCGTTTTCCTGACGTTCTTCACCAACATCGTGCTGCTGGCGTGCTTTCTCGGCATGAGCGTCGGCCTGCTGACCGCGTCGCGCCGTCAGAATTTCATCCGCTGGGTGATCCCGCTGACGATGCTCACGATCGCGCTGGCGCTGATCGTCTTCAACCTCTACAACCGCCCCGACAGCAAGCTCTCCATCACGGTCGGCAACCAGCAGAAATCGCCGCAGCTCGTTTACTTCGGCACCGAGTATCGCCCCAAGGACCCGAGCAAGTTCTACATCATTCCGATCGAAGTGGTGGGCGGCGTGTTCTTCACGCTCATCGCCGTCACCTTCGTCGGGCTCGGGCAGACGATGGGCCGGGCGTTCGACGCCATCCCCAACCGCGTCGCCGCCTATACGATCGACGTGCTCGGCAGCCTGACCGGCATCGCCGTCTTCGCGGCGATGAGCTATCGCCAGCTCTCACCGCACAACTGGTTCATCGTCATCGTCGTGCTGCTGCTCTATTTCGTCGGCCGCTGGAACCCGCTGCAGGTCTTCGGCGCGATGGCGATCATGTTCCTCGTCGCGCTGAGCGCCTTCGGCGTCGGGCAGCAGGGGCAGCTCTTCTGGTCGCCCTACTACAAGATCGCCTACATCCCGCAGACCGGCGACATCGACACCAACAACATCGCGCACCAGCGGATGCTTAAGGTGCAGGAGGAAGGGTCCGCCTACTCGCTGCCGCACCTGCTCAACCGCGATTCCGGCGGGAAGGCGTTCGAAGACGTGATGATCATCGGCGCCGGGAGCGGCAACGACGTCTCCGCCGCCCTGCACTACGGCGCCAAGCACGTCGACGCGGTCGAGATCGATCCGATGATCAACCAGATCGGGCGCTGGGATCATCCGGATCATCCCTACGACGATCCCCGCGTCAGCATTCACCTCGACGACGGCCGCAGCTTCGCCCGGAAGACGAGCGGCAAGTATGACCTGGCGATTTACGCGCTGGTCGATTCGCTCGTGCTGCACTCAGGCTACTCGAGCATCCGCCTGGAAAACTTCCTCTTCACCAAGCAGGCGTTCGAGGACGTCAAGAGCAAGCTCAAACCCGGCGGCGTGTTCTGCACCTACAACTATTACCGCCAGGGATGGGTCGTCGGCCGCATCCGCGACATGGCCAGGCAGGTCTTCAACGTCGAGCCGATCGTCATCTCGCTGCCGTATCAGGACGAGATCCGGCCCGAGCACAACCAGGCGAATCACATCACGTTCGTCATCGTCAGCACCGATCCGGCGGCGGTGGAACGCATCCGCTCGACGTTCGAGAAGAAAAAGTTCTTCTGGGCGAACTATCAGCCGGCGCGCAACGAGAGCGTGAACGGCTTTGCCGACGACGTCGCGGCCATGCCGGGGGGCGATGAGCAGTGGCGAAAGATCGGACCGGCGAAGGTCGTGACGACGCAGCCGGCGAACGTGTCGGATCCGGAAGTGAAGGCGGCGTACGCGGCGCTGGCGCTTCAGCCCCAGGACAACTGGCCGCAGCTTTATCTCCGCGAGAAGCGCATCCCCGACCACAACCTCCGCGGCATGGTGATGATGGCGGGCTTGGCGCTGATCATCCTGCTCGCCTTCGCGTGGCCGGTCTTCTTCAGCCGCGGCGGGAGCCTGCGCGGGCGGCCGAGCGGGCAGATGTTCTTCCTCGGCGCGGGGTTCATGCTGCTGGAGACCAAGGGCGTCGTCCACATGGCGCTGCTCTTCGGCTCGACGTGGATCGTCAACTCGATCGTCTTCTTCGCGATCCTCATCATGATCCTGATCGCCAACCTCTTCGTGCTGGCGATCAAGCCGCGGAACCTCTGGCCGTACTACGCGCTGCTGGCCGTTTCACTGCTGGTGAACGCGCTGGTGCCGATGGACTGGTTCCTGTCGCTCGCGCCGACGATGCGAACAATCGCTTCCTGCGCTGTCGTGTTTGTCCCCGTCTTCTTCGCCGGCGTGATCTTCGCGACCAGCTTCCGCGAATCGAAACAGCCGGATCTGGATTTCGGATCCAACGTCGCGGGGATCATCCTCGGCGGATTGAGTGAGCAGCTCTCGCTGATGATCGGGTTCAATTATCTGCTGCTCGTCGCGTTCGCGTACTACGCGCTGTCGGCGGTGCTGATGCCGCGGATTCGGCCGAGGGGACCGGAGACCGGTGTCGACGTCCCCGCCAGCGCGGCGGCCGCGGCGTGATGAAACGGATTCGATCTCACTCGAAGGAAGAAGGCTAATCGTCTACGAGTTGTCATGCTGAGGTACTCCGAAGCATCTGCGTGCGCGAAGGCAGATGCTTCGGAGTACCTCAGCATGACAACGCTCGCACGTCGCGCTGTGTAGACATGCTCTCAGGGTGACACGCCTTGCAGCGTTCCCGGCCATGTAAATAAAAACCCTCTCAGCATGACGTTGCGGAAAAGCTCGCAGAATCTTTCGGCCGTTTGCCTCAGGGTCAACTGTTATCCCCCGACCCCTGCGGCGGTCGCTGCGGGGACGGCGGACGATGGGCGAGGAACGCCTTGAACTCCTCGCGCGACAGCACGCCGTTGTGATCCGTGTCCGCGCGATCGAAGAGTTGATCGGGACTCGGCCGGCTGGTGGGACCGTTGCCACCGCCGCCCCCGCCGCCTTGTCCGTGCTGCTGCCCCTGGCCCTGCCCCCCGCCCGGCGGCGGGCCGTGTTGTCCGCCGCCACCTCCCCCGCCGCCGCGCGGCTGCGCCAGCGCGACGCCGGTCAGAACCGCCGTCATCACCACAACCAACCCGACCCCGGCCCGTTTCGAAGCCTGCATGGATGCACTCCGATCGTTGAAGTTGGAAGGTGAGTGCGACGCGGGCGGCAGAGGTTTAGTCGCTGGCGACTGTCCACCAAGCCCGCAAAGCCGCCCTTGTCATCCCGAGGTACTCCGAGGGATCTCGCGGGCCACTCGTCTCCGGGAGGCTCTGTCTCAACCCCGTGATTCGCCGGATTCTGTCGGAGCGACGCAGGCGTCGCGCTCTTCGAGTTTGGCGGGAAATGCGCGACTCGCAAATGCGGGCGAGGCAGGCCTCGCCCCTACGGGAGAGGATTGAGACGAGCCTGTCCGAGATCCCTCGGAGTACCTCGGGATGACAAGTTATGGTGGGCGGTGAGTGGGTTAGTCGCCGTGGTAAAGCGTGCGGACGTAATCCGCCAGCAGCTTCCGCTGGGGGTCGGCCAATTTCGCCTTCCACGACGGCATCGGCGTGCCCGCGACGCCGTCGGTGATCGCCTTGAGCGCCTGTTCGGTCGCCGGTTCGCGCTGGCTGAAGTTCGTCGGCGCGCGCGGCAGAGTGGACGCGTTGAAACCGTCGCCACGGCCGTCGTTTCCGTGACAGCTCGCGCAGTTCTGCGTGAAGAGCAGCTTCGCCTGATCGGAGACGATCGTCGGTTCGGTCGCACCGCCCATCTGCGTCACGCAAGCGACGACGTCCTGGACGTCGCCCGCAGAGAGCGACGGAAACGCCGGCATCGACGTCCCCGGCACGCCGTGCGTGATCGCGCGGACGACCGCCGATCGCGCGAAACGGCCGGCCGTCAAGTTCGTCGCGACCGGCAACAGGTTCGCCATCGCCGGGCCGTCGCCTTTGCCTTCCGTCCCGTGACACGACGCGCACGCCCGCGCGTAGACCGCTTTTCCCTTGCCAGCGTCGCCAGCGTTCGGGTCGAAGGAAATCTTCGGCTCCGGATTCGCCGTCACGCGCGAGAGCGGATCGAGCGGGGCCTGTTGGAACGCGACGAGATACTGCGCGATTTCCGGCACGAGCTCCTCGCTGATCGGCGCGCCGTAGGTCTTGATCATCTTCCTGACGCTCTCCTCCCACTTTCCCTGCGTCATCACCGGCTGCATGGTGATGTAGCGGGTCGCGTGACACGAGAGGCACGAGGTCGCGAACAGCTCGCGGCCGGGGCCCGGCGGGAGGTACGGCTGATACTTCGGAAGCTCGATCGATTTGACCTGCGCCTGCGCGATCGACGCAGCGAGAACGATGACCAGGAGTGCGATTCGCTTCACGCCCGCACCTCCACCTGGATCTGCTCGATCACGTTGCGCTGATAGCCGCTGCGGTTCCACTGCGGCGCGGTCGTCTGCATCACGCCCGCCTTGTTCGTCGCGCAGCACATGAGCGTGAACGATCCCGGCGCCGGCGGCGTCCAGCTCGTCTTCCATCGTCGCCAGGCGTATTTGCCCATGTCATCGCCGACGAACTTCGTTTCGTTCCAGCTCTTTCCGCCGTCGGACGAGAGTTCGACCTTCGTTACACCGGTGCCGTCGTCGAAGGCAAGACCCTCGACCTCAATTGGCTTGTCCGCCAAGGCCGCGACGTTCGGCGGCGTGACGAAGATCGATCGCAGCGTGTGCCTGTTGATCGGGATCGTCTCCGTCGCAAGCCGCTGCGGCGATTCGTTGTGATTGTCGGCTTTGGGGATGCGATACGCCTTGTCCATCCAGAAGCCTTTGAACTTCTCCGGCAGGACGTTGATCTGGTTCAGCGATTTGACCCAGTAGGTCGCGAACCAGCCGGGAACGATCAACCGCAGCGGATAGCCGTTGAGCATCGGCAGGTCCGCATCGTTCATCGCGTAGGCGACCATCACTTCGCCGTCGGCGGCATGCTGGAGATCGAGCGATTTGACGAACTTGGCGGTGTCCGGTAGCGGCGGCTCATCGAGGCCGGCGAAACGGACGTCAACCGCGCCGCTCTTCACGCCGGCGCGCTCGAGAAGATCTTTGAGACGCACACCGGTCCACTTCGCGCAACCCATCGCGCCGTTGGCCCACTGTCCGCCGGCGACGCGCGGCTGGAAGAAACTCCGCGAGTTGCCCGAGCACTGCCCCACCGCGACCAGCGACACCGGCTCGAAGTTCTTCTTTAAGTCAGCGACGCTCAGGCTCAGCGGCTTCTCGACATGCCCGCCGACCGATAATCGGAACGTGCCCAGATCGACCGAGGTCGGTATCCCCGACAGATGCCAGCGCACGAAGAACGCTTCGTTGGGCGTCAGGTCCTGCTTGAAGTATTTGAGCGGGGTCTCGAGCTGCGGCGGGCGATCCGTCAGCAGGATCATCTCCGTCTTCTCGGGAAACTTGACGAGCCGCGACCGCCAGGGAGCCGCTTGCGGCCTGTCGGCTGCCGCGCTCGTGGCATCCGCCGCGAACACAACGCGCGGCGCCACTATTCCCGCTCCGGTCAGTCCGCTGATTTTGAGAAACGTTCGTCGATCGATGAGGTGCATTGCGCGTCAAAGTGTAACGATCGCGCAAACAAAAAGTCCCCCGCAACAAATGCGGAGGACTTTTTTTATTTCACCCGTAATGTCTCTCGGACCTCGCGCCGATCAAAACGTCAGAAGCGGATTGCGACGTTCTACCGGAGCTTCGCCAGACGAGGATCCGCCTCAGAGACGATCACGAGGCGATCTTCAACCGAACAAAAAACCCGGCCACGGCTTAGCGCAGCGCCAACGCCCCGGCAACCAACGCGGCGGCGGCGGCAAAAAAGACGCCGAGCTCGGCGACCTGCGCGAAAATCGATGCGAGAAGACCTTGCATCCGATGCCTCCGGAACAACCGGCCCCGCGCGGGCATACATCCCTGGCCGCGCGCGTGCCGCCCTCGAACATCCGGCCCTTTACGTCCGTGGGCCTCAACCCGCCTCTCTCATCGGCCTGCCAAGCGGCAAGGCTTGTGTGTATTTCCAAAACAATCCGGGCAGGAGCAAACGAGATTTATTTCCAGGTCAATTGGCGAGAATGTAGCGGGTATTCGATAGTCCTACGCGATGTTATCGGACACAGTTCGCACGCGGACGTTGGGGTTAGCGGACGTCAAAGTTTGAGGGATGGAACGATTGTGGGTTGTCGATTGTTGAAGCGTCGATTCCGCCTCCACGCAACAATCAACAATCCACATTCAACAATCACCGGCCACGACCATACGAACCCTCGCCCGCCGCCGTCGTAGTCTCCTGTCCCTGCGCAACTTAGCGAGCACCCTTGGTCGCGACGGTTCCGCGGGGTATGATCTCTCTCCCCTTCCTGGTCAAATTGGACCGATAAGGAATGGTGTTTCGCTCTTTTCGGCCCCGGCGGCCACGCCATTGGCGTCTCCCGCGCGAGGCCAAGAGTCTCTAGCTCGCGGTGCAAAACGACGTCTCCTGCGGCCGTGCGGTAAACAGGAACCTAGGGCCGTAAGCCACGTCGCGAAGCATTGAGCGATTGAGTGATTGAGTCATCGCGCCATTGTTTCAATGGCTCAAATGACGCGATCGCCCAATGACTCAATTCTTCCTCGCGGAAGGACAGACTGAAATGGCAACCGATCCGCGCTTCCTGGCCTCCTCCGGCCGCGCCGTCTTCATTGGAAACGAAGCCCTCGTCAAAGGCGCCCTCGAAACCGAGGGCGGCGTCGGTCTCATGACCGGCTACCCCGGCTCTCCCGTCGCCGGGTTCTTCGACGTCCTGGGCGATCTCAAAGACTTGCTCAAATCGCACGGCGTCCGCGCGTACCAGGCGAACAATGAAGCCCTGGGCGTCGCTTCGGCCAACGGCTCGCAGATGGCGCCGATCAAGTCGATCGTGACGATGAAATCGGTCGGCGTGCACGTCGCGTCCGATGCGCTGGCGCTGGGCACGCTCGCCGGGTCGCACCCGCAGGGCGGCGTGGTCGTCATCAGCGGCGAAGACCCGTGGTGCGAATCGACCCAGGTGCCCGCCGACAGCCGATTCCTCTTCGAGCACCTGCGCATGCCGGTCGTCGAGCCGGGGACGCTGCAGGAGCTGAAGGACTGGATCAACCTTTCATTCAAGCTGTCGCAGGCGGCCGGGCTGTACATCGGCTACATCGTGACGGTCGCGCACGCCGACGGCGGCGGGACCGTTGAGTGCTATCCGAATCAGTTTCCGACGCTGAACACGAAGGACAAGATCACGATCGACACCGCGTCGATCCCGCTGGAAAAGATGGTGCTGCTCCCCCCGCGCACGTGGCGCAAGGAACTGCAGACCGACGAGCGCTACCGCATCACGATGGACCGCGCGCGGGAGATCGGGATCAACCGGATCTATCCCGCTACGCGCGCTTGCCCCTTCAGTGGCAAGCCCGGTGACGCTCCCGCGCCCATCGGTTTCATCACGACCGGAATGGGTCGTCCGTATCTCGAGCACGTCCTCTTCGAGCTCGGACTCGCGGGGATGTTCCCGATCCTCAACATGGGGATGAGCTACCCCGCGGACGCGCCGCTGGTCGCGGAGTTCTCCAAGCTCTGCAAGACGATGATCGTGATCGAAGAGCGCCGCAGCTTCCTCGAGAAGAACATCCGCGATGCCGCGTTCAAGCAGTTGTCCCACGAAGACGCGCGCGACGTCGTCTCGCGGCTGTTCGGAAAGAAGTTCCCCGGGAATGTCGATGGGATTCCGGACACGCGCGGCCTGAACTACTCCGTCCTCGCGCAGAAGCTCATCCCGCTGATCAAGTCCACCGACGAGATCCCCGCCGAGCAGCGAAACGGGCGTTTGACCGCGGAAATGCAGCGGTTGCGCGAAGCGAGCAAACCGAAGCTCCAGGTCATCACCGACAAGATCGTCTCGCGCACGCCCACGTTCTGCCCCGGGTGCCCGCATCGCGACAGCTCGTCCGTCCTGCTCGAGGTCCGCAAGAACTTCGCAGACCCGGAGTACATGAAGCGCGTACACAACCGCGCGCCGGTGGACATGGTCGCGCACGGCGACACCGGGTGCTACACGATGCTCATGTTTGCCCCGACGGAGCAGCTCATGCACAACTACAGCGGCATGGGCCTCGGCGGCGCGACGGGATCGGGGATCGACCCGTTCATCACCAACAAGCAGATCGTCTTCATGGGCGATGGCACGTTCTTCCACTCCGGCCAGCTCGCGATCTCCAACTCGATCAAGGCCGCGCAGGACATCACCTACATCATCCTGGAGAACGGCACGACCGCGATGACCGGCCACCAGGAGCACGCGGGCCTTGCCGACGACCTGCTCGGCAACAAGCACTACATCCAGGACATCGAAAAAATCGTCCGCGGGATGGCGGCGCACTCGCCGATCAAGATCCTCAAGATGACGCCGGAGGACCGCGAGGGGTACAAGAAGGCGCTGGAAGAAACGATCCTCTCCGACGGCGTGAAGATCATCATCGCGGACAAGGAGTGCGGCATCACGCACAACCGCACCGTCATGCGCGCCGAGCGCAAGACGATCAAGGAGAAGGGATACCTGCCGGAAAAGACGCACATGAACATCACGCCGGAGGTGTGCGAGGACTGCCGCGAGTGCACCAAGGCGACCGCCTGCCCCGGCCTGACCGTCGTCGACACCGACTACGGCAAGAAGATCGACACCGACCTGACGTGGTGCGTCAACGACGGCGCGTGCGAGCGCGTCCGCACGAGCAACGACTACGGCACCAGCGTCAAGCCCTGCCCGAGCTTCGAGCAGATCAAGATCGTCCGCAGCAAGCGCAAGCGCTATTCACTGCCGAACATGCACCTCGATCGTCTGCCCGAACCGAAGGCGATCCACGACATGCGCGCCGGCAGCACGTGGCGCTGCCACCTCGCGGGCGTGGGCGGGATGGGAATCGGCGTCGTCGGCGCGATCCTCGTGCGCGCCGGTCACAAGGAAGGCTATCGCGTCCTCTTCCAGGACAAGAAGGGCTTGGCGATCCGCACCGGCGGCGTCTATTCGCAGATGACGTTCGTCAAAGACGCCGGTCCCGAGCGAAGCGAAGGGCCGGACGGCCCGCAAGTCACCGGATCGATTCCCTACGGAAAAGCGGACCTGCTCCTCGGTGTCGACATCCTCGAAGCCGCGCGCGCGACCGATCCCCGCGAGCAGTTCCGCGTCGCGCACAAGGGCTACACGACCGCGGTCCTCAACCTCCACAAGCAACCCACCGTCTACGCCCTGCTCGGCAGGGACGACTTTTCCCCCGAAGAGCTGCGCGACGAGGTGTTCGAGCACTGCAAGGTCGAGCACTCCTTCGCGAAAGACCTTTCCAAGATCTGCGAAGAGCGCCTGGGCTCAAAGCTCTACGTCAACATCATGATGGTCGGCGTGGCGTACCAGCTCGGGCTCATCCCGGTGAGCGCGCACTCGATCGCGTGGGCGATCAAGGACTCGATCAGCCGCGAGCACCGCAAGAACCTCAAGGCGTTCAACATCGGCCGCAAGATCGCGCTCGAGCCGCGGGCCCTGCCGATCAAGCCCGAGCCCGAGACGTGGCAGCAGCTCGTCACCAACAAGAGCCGCATCCTCCGCAAAACCAAGCTCCGCGGCCGAAAGTGGGGCGAGGATTTCGAGCGCCTCGTGGACACCGCGATGAAGGTCATGCGCGACCTCTCCGACGCCCAGAAGTACGACCTGGCCATCCGCCTCTACGACCTGATGCAGTACCAGGATTTCCATTACGCCAAGCGCTACATGGACCTGGTCCGCGGCGTGTACAAGCGCGACAGCGGGTCTGAGGGTGCGGCCGAGAAGAAGCTCGCCGTCACGCACGCCGTGATCTGGAACCTGGCGAAGGTGATGCTGATCAAGGACGAGCCGTACGTCGCGTACCTGCTGACGCGCTACGAGAAGAAGGTGCGCGACATCGCCAAGTACAACGTGGACGAATCCAACGGCGACCGCATCGTCTATCGCCACCACACCAGCCCCGAGTTCAACCTCGGCAAGTGGCGCGTTCGCTTCAAGATGACGACCAGCGACTGGCAGCTCAACCTCGTGCGCAAGATGAAGTGGTGGCGCAAGCTGCCCGGGTGGCACAAGCGCGAGGTCGCGTTCTGCGACTGGTACATCGGCCTGCTCGATCGCGTCTCGCTCGCGGCAAACGGTTATGAGCAGGCGCTGCGCGTGCTCAAGTCTCCGGAGCAGGTCAGCGGGTATCGCGAGGTGCGCTATCCGAAGATGGATGCGACCAGGCAGTCGGTGGAAGCGGAACTGGGCGCGGGATTGCCGAAAGTCGAACTGAACGTGCGGAAGAACGTGCTGGATGCGTTTCGAACGCCCGCGGGGGTCTGACCAGGTCGGTCGCGACAGGCGCAGCGCAACGCCCGGCACTTCGTGCCGGGTCCCGGGTCAAAGACCCGGGCTTTGTGCGACGCGGGTCGCAAAGAAATCACGCAGCTTGCGGAACGAACTGCTCGAGCGCTTCAGGAAGCGCCTTGATCCCCCGCCGCATCGCCTTCCCCACCGCGTACTGCATCGAAAGCTCAAAGCGCCGACGCACCTTCGCGTCCGGCTCCACTCCCAGCTCGCGCATCCTGCGGATGGCCCACACCCACGCGTGGTACTCCTCCTCGCAGCGGCGCTTGTAGCGGTCGAAGCCGATCACGTGATGCCCGATCTCGTGCAGAAAGATAGCCAGCGAGATCGGCGTGCGCGGGACGGGAGATTCGATCCAGTTGATCACGCGCCCGTCGTGATAGTAGACGCGCCACGCGCAGCCGCTCATCGAGCGGCGCCACTTGCGGACGCGCACGTCGTGCGCCTGCTTCATCCGATCGACGATCGCTGAGTAGTCGGGCATCCGCAGGAGTACATCGACCATCGACGCCGTCGCATGCACACATCAGGCGCAGCCTCGATGCAACTCGCGTAACATGGCGCTGCGCGATGCCGATGAGTGCAGACAACGTCCCTGGGGTCGGTTTCTCCTGGGTGGTGCTGCTTTCACTCCTGACAGTGCTGGTGGTATCGGTCGTTGTCTTCGTCTGGCAGGTTCGGCGGTGGACGAGCAACCGCGGTTACCGCGCGTTATTGGACTTCAGCCGCGAGCGCGGATTTCGGTTATCGAACCTGGAGAAGGAGCCGGCGCCGCCGGAGCCGTTCGCGCAGATGCCGGGCGCGCGCGTGACGCTGTGCGTGGCGAACAGCAACACGAAGCTGATGCAGCTTCACACCGCGGCCGGCAGCGCGATCGAAACGCCACGCTGGCACGTCCTCGTGCGCGATTTGCAGACCGCCTGGCCGCCGACGGGGTTGCGGCCCGCGCTGGCGGCGGGGAGCCTGCTCGATCTGTTCTCGCTCTCGAGCTACCCGCGGATGGGGGAGACCGAGCGCTTCGTCGTCTTCGGCACCGATTCCAAGGCCGCGCGCGTGCTGTCGAAGAGCCAGATGCGCGCGCTGCTGCCGCCCGACATCGGTCTGCTGCTCGCCGGGTCGCACCTGGTGCTGGATTTCTCGACGCGCCCGTTCGACGGGATCGAGTTCGGCCGGATGACGGCGCTGGCGGAGCAGCTCGTGGCTCACCTGCCGGCGCCCACATAGCCCGCCGCTCGCGGCATTTGTCTTTCGCGCCGAAACGCGAAAGACCCCGCCGTAAACGGCGGGCTATGTGGTTACATCATCCCGCGTCGGAGTTCACCTCCTCGACGACCGGAGCAGGTCGCTTGAGCAAACTGATAATCGCGCCCAATCCCAGCAACACGAACGATGCGACGATCGAGAGCATGCCCCACTCCGCAAGAGTTTTCGGTGCCAACCGATCAAACACATCCGCCGACGACCTCGCCATGCGGACGGAGTTGTCATTGATCGAGGCGACGCTGTGTCCCATGCCGGCGAAGGCGAAGCACAGGCCCGCCGCCCACGCGAAGTACGCGTGACGATGCAGGTACAGCCCGTCGAGGTAGACGATTCCCGCCACGACCAGCGCCACGCGCAGTGGTGAGACGTCGAACGACATGAACGGGAAGATCATGTCGCGCGGGAACCGGATCGACGACAGCGCGATCGCCACGAACGGCAGCACGAGCTGCATCCGCATCCGCCAGGCGAGCGTGGCGATGTGCTGGTCGGCGTGCCCGATCATGACGGCGCACCCGAGCAGCAGCGGCGCGAAGTTGAGCGGGTGGAACGTCACCTTGTACACCCAATTGGCCAGGCACAGGTGCGCGATCAGCGACAGCATCGGCAGCACGAGCAGGACGCGCGAGACGATCGTCGAGATCGCCGCCGGCGCTTGCGTCGGTGAGCGGCGGAAGATGTCGACGGTGCCGACCGTCATCGTGTACGCCACCGGCAGCACCCCCGCGAGCCACCACCCGCCGAGCACCGCCAGCGGCGGAAGGAAATCGTTTCGATGCTGCGCGATGATGGCGAAGATCCCCGGGACGGCGAAGAGGATCGCGAGCTGCATCGTCACGAAGACGAAGCGCGGATCGGCGAGCGGGATCCGCGCCGCGCGGAACACCAGCGCCACCTTGAACACCGCCGCCGCCAGCACGAACGCATTCACCAGCAAGCCGACCTTGGCGCTGACGGTGAAGATCTCCATGTTCAAGAAGCCCACGTCAACGAGGAAAAACGCCTCGACGATCAGCAGCAGCAGCGCGTCGCGTCGGATGTTGCGCTTGAGCAGGAAGACCGCCAGGCCGATCACCGCCAGCTCGTACACGTTGAGCGTGACGATCATCGTCAGCAGCTTTTTCAGCGGGATCGGGCTCCAGTCGAGCGAGTCGTTGAGCGCGAAAATCCCGAAGAGCATGCAGGCGGCGCTGAGCAGGTAGAAGGGGTTGTAATCGACGATCAGTTTCGAGAGCGAGACCCTTGGGGGATTGGGTCGCGCGGGCGGGACAACTTCAGAAACCTCGGGAGACGGAAACTCAGGGGGCGCGGGAACAGGTTGGTCCGTCATGGCGGAACCTCCATCATCCTCGCGGCGCATGGAGTACCGGTGCGCACGGGAATACGCCTGGCGGCGTCAGCGCAAGGTCCATGGCAACGCGAGGAAAACCAATGATTCGTTCACCACACGAGAAACACGTCCATCACATCGGGCGGTGGGACACCTCCGCTCTCAGCCCGGACGGATCGCACGCGCGCGTGGCGACCATGATGGAGATGAGAAGATGATGGCGGATAAACAGCCTGTCCGCCGCGCGGCTCGCTCCGGTCGAATCGGCTGGTGGAACGCCCCCACAGGAGAACAACGGCTGCGACGGAAAGCTGCGGACAAGCGGCTCCCATCGCGCGTCATTCTGCCGCGCGCACGGCGCGCGACGGAAGCGAAAAACGGCTCGTGAAAATGATCGCGAAGTCGCGGAGGGCGATCGCGCTTACTACTGCGTCGGAGAAGAAATCACCTGATTTCCCGCCGCCGGCGTCGCCGAGGCGGAAGTGTCATCATGGTGTTTCTTCTTCTTCGACGACGAAGACCCGGCCGGCTGCTGTTGCTGCTGCTCCGCCTTCTGCTGGATCGCCTGCCGCGCCTGCACCTCGTCCTGCGTTGTATAGGGAATGATGCAGCTCCGCGGCAACGCCGCGAGCAATTGCTGGCTGTTGGCGAGCTTGGAATCATCGGGCTGCGTCTTGGCCAGCGCCGCGGCCTTCTGCTGGAGTTCCTTGAACTTGGCCGCATCGGCGATCGGCGGTTTCCGCCATGAAGCGGCCTGCGGCGGGAGCGCCTTCACGTACCCGTCCACCGTCTGCACGCGACTGGCCAGCGTCGGGTGATCGCTCAGCATCGCCGGCGTCTTGTCGTATCCGGCGGCGATCATGTCCTTGAAGAACTGCGAGAACTGGTTGGGGTCCCAGCCGGCGTGGGTGTAGAAGTCGAAGCCGAGGTGATCGGCCTCCGCCTCGTCGCCGCGGGTGAAGCCCATGTTGAGGAACTGACCGCCGGCCGATCCGGCGGCGAACCCGAGTCCGGCGTACTGCGCGCCGTTCTCCTTCCCGCCCGCGACGTACCCCGCGCCCGCCAGCGCCGCCGCCCCGGCGAGCGCCGCGTACTGCCGGTTCATTCCCTTGGCCACGTGTCGCGCGTAGACGTGCCCGTACTCGTGGCTCATCACCGCCGCCAGCTCCTCCTCGTCCTTGCACATCTGGAACAGCGCGTTGTAGACGTACATGTGATCGCCGCCGGTCGTGAAGGCGTTGACGGTCTTGGAGTTGACGAAGTGGAACTCCATGTTCTTGCCGAACATCCACGAATTGTCGCCGCCGGATTTGTGGCTCTTGGGGCCGTAACCCTGCGCGTCGAGCTCCTTGGCCGAGCCGATGATCCGGTCGCCGACCTGCTGGAGATAGCTCGACAGCTCCGCGTCGCTCAGTTCCGCGGGCTTGAGCTGTGTGTTCATCTGATCGGCCTGCGCGACGACGGTTTTGTCCGTCGCGCACCCGCCGCTCATCAGGCCGAACGCAACGAGCAGTGGAACGATAGAGAATTTGAGCATTCGCATGGGTGTTGGGGCTGAAGGTTTGGTTTTCGAATCCATGGAAAAAATCTACCGCGACGACGGCGACGACGGAACGGCGAACTTCCCCTTGCGGCAAGACACCTTTAACTGCCGCGGGTGAGGCGCTTTTCACCCGCTTTTTCGCCCGAATCGCACGGAAACGACGCCGGCGGCGACCAGCGTTACGGAGATGACGCAGGAGACCGCGATCACGCCCGCGCGCAAATCGCCCGGCCACTGCCATTGCGCCAGCGCCGCGGCGCCGGGGCCCAGCACCGAGCCCAGGCCGATCAGCGCCTCGTGATATCCGCCGTGCTCGGTGCTCCCTTCGCTCAGCACCATGCCGAAGTAGAGCGAGCCGGCATAGATGATTCCCAGGGTCACGCCCAGCAGCACCTGGCAGGCGATCATCGCAGGCAGGCGCGGGATCATCGCCACGCCGATGAAGGCGAACAGCATCATCACGCCGGCGAGCAGGAGGATGCGCGGGCGCGTGTGCCACCAGATCGTCGCGCCCAGGATCACGAAGGCGAGCCATCGCGCGATCATCCAGATGCTGGCGACGAGCGTGGCCATCGACGTCGTCAGCGGCCGCATGACCGGCAGCGACGGCATCATCGCGCTCAGGCCGTAGACGACGACGTACGTCGCCGGGAGCGAGATCCGCGCCAGCCACATCGCCAGCGTCCGCCGGGCCACAAGCTCCCGCTCCGCCGCCGCATGCTCCGAAGGCACGGTCCGAGCGTCGTTCGGATCGATGCCGCGATTGACGAAGATGATCGCGGCGGAGAGCAGGTGCGCGGCGCCCGGCAGGATGAACATTCCCGCCGGCCAGCGCGCGATGACGGTTCCACAAGCGGCGAAGGTGACGGCGTTGGTGCCGGACCAGGTGAGGTTGTAGACGGCGACGCGTTTGGACATCGCGTGCGCGTCCGCGCCGCTGGTGACGAGGCTCTCGAGCACCGGCCAGTTGGTCGCGATCACGAACGTGTAGACCATCAGAACCGGGACCAGAAGCTGTGGTCGCGGCGAGAGCAGCGCGATCAGCGGGATGAGTGTTGTCAGCAGAAAGATCGCGACCAGCGCCGGCCGGCGTCCGTGGCGCGACACGATCCGATCCGCCGCCAGCGATCCGGCGACGTAGCAGAGGCCCTGTCCCGAGGCGAGCAGGAAGTTCTGCTGCGCGGTCCAGCGGAAGTAGTGCTCGGTGTAGAAGAAGATCCCGACGCCCAGCAGCGTGCTGCCGATCGAGGAAAGGCTTTCGGCAAAGTAAGCCGGCCAGACGACGCGTTTCACGCGTCAAGCGTGTAACCGGTCGCGCGCGCGCTAGCAAGTGACGGCGCGTCAGGCGCGCCTGCGGGCGCGCAGCTCAAAGCCCGCCGCTGCGATCGAAAAACCGTCATCCCGCTTTCACTTCCGCCGGCGCGGCGCTCTCTCCGAACAGCGCGTCGACAAAGCGCTGCGGATCGAACGTCTCGATGTCCTGCGGCGTTTCCCCCAGCCCGATGAATTTCACCGGGATGTTGAGCTGATTCTTGATCGCGAGCACGACGCCCCCCTTGGCCGTTCCGTCCAGCTTCGCGAGGACGATGCCGGTGACGTTGACAGCCTTGGAGAAGTTTTGCGCCTGCAGGATCGCGTTTTGCCCCGTCGTCGCATCGAGCACGAGCAACACCTCGTGCGGCGCGCCTTCGATGCGCTTGGAGACGACGTCGCGGATCTTCGTCAGCTCGCGCATCAGGTGATCCTGCGTGTGCAATCGTCCCGCCGTATCGACGATGAGCACGTCGATCCCGCGCGTCCTGGCCGCCTCGCACGCGTCGTATGCGACCGCCGCCGGATCGGCGCCGCTCTTGTGCTTGACGATGTCCACGCCGATGCGATCCGCCCAGATCGTGAGCTGATCCACCGCCGCCGCGCGGAACGTGTCGGAGGCGCAGACCATCACCTTCTTGTTCATCTGGTTCTTCAGCAGCCACGCGAGCTTGGCAATCGACGTCGTCTTTCCCGCGCCGTTGACGCCGGCGACCATGACGACGGTCGGCCCGCGCGCGGCGAACTTGAGCTCGCGCGACGACGGATCGCCCCATCCGCTCACCAGCTCGTCGCGGAAGATCTGTCCCGCCTCGTCCTGGTTGCGGATCTTCCCCAGCCGCCAGCGGTCGCGGATCTCGGCGATGATGCGCGTGACGTTGGCCACCCCCAGGTCCGCGCGGATCAGCTTCTCCTCGGTGTCGTTCAAAAACGCGTCGTCGATCTGCCGACCGGGGATGAACAGCGTGCGCACGTCGGTGTTGAGCACCGCCGCGGTCTTGCGCAGCGCCCCTTTGAGCTTGTCGAGCGTTTTGGAGAAGAAGGCCATGTGCGTCGGGTGAAGTATAGGTGAGCGGGCACTTCAATCCAGCGATGCGGATGACAGCCGACCCTGCAATGCGCCGCCGCGGAGCACGTAGAAGACGAAGGGAAAGTGCCTTCGCTTCGGATCGGGCAGGCGATCGTACCGGTCCAGGATCCATCGCGCGATCGGATGATCGATCGGCGCGGCGTCGCCCCATGACAGCACCAGCTCCGGCGCGCGGGCCTCGAGTTCCGCCAGGGATTTCTGCGTCAACCAGCCCGCCATCGGGCCGGCTGTGGCGTGGGCTTTCCAGAGCATCGTCGCCGGCGGCGAACGGTGCGCCAGCGGATACGCCCACGCCTCGTCGGACCAGGTGAAAAACGTCTCGTCGGGACGCAGCAGGTGATCGGCATCGACCACCGCCTCGTTCGCCCATTGAAACATCGCGCCGCGCTTGCGCCACGCCCAGTTCGGCCCGTCGAGCGCGTACCAGGAGAGCTGCGGAAAGAGGACGGCAATCGCGGCGAGGGATGAGACGGCGACGGCGAGCCAGCGGCGGCGGATCGATTCGATCTTCGCCAGCGCGCCCGCGCCCCAGCCGGCGCCGATCGCGAGCGGGACGAACCAGAGCTGGCAGTAGTGATTGGCAAACCCGCCCGGGAGCGCGACGGCCACCTGCGTCCCGATCGCGAGCGCAATCAGCAGTCGTCTCCGCCGCGGCGACGTCCCCCACACGCCGATGATCGCCAGCGCAATCGCCGGGATCGTGAAGTACAGCAATCGCGGAAACGCGTTCGACGCCGCGAGCGACGCGGCGAGGTTTGCGGCGATCCCGCCGGAGTACGCTCGCGGAGCGACGACGAGCGTCTGCCAGATCAGCCAGCCGCGGCCCGTGAGCGCGAAGTACGCGAAGACGAGCGTCCACGCGGCGATCACGATCGTCGCAATGATCGCGATGCCCTTCAGGACAGACTTGCGCGAAGACGCAATCGGCGGCCAGAGGATTTCGGCAATCGCAACACTCGCGGCGGGGACGATCGCGACGTGCTTGTAGAGCGTCGCGAGCGCGATCAACAGTCCGATCAGGATCGACCGCATCCTGCGCGAGCGCGAAAGCTTATCGTTGTCGCATAACCACAGCGCGAAGGTCCACGACGTCGCGGCGTTGATGAAGACTTCCGTGTTCGGCAGGTTCGCATCGGTCCGCGGCTCCAGACACATCGCCGCCCAGAAGACCGCGCCCCAGACGCCGCTCGCGCGGTACACGCCGATCATCGTCACGACGGCCGCGATCACGCTCAGCAGGTACACGTGCGCCGGCCCGTCGCCGACCAGCGCCTGCGCCGCCGCATACGTGACGAAGATCGCCGGCGGTTTGATGTCCCACGCGTCCTGGTAGAGCCGCTTGCCGTCGAGCATCTGCCGCGCGATCGCGGTGTACGTGCCGGTGTCCCACTCGAGCGGCTCGTGATAGGAGCGAAGTCGCGCCGCGCCGATGGCGACGGGCAGAAGCATCAGCGCGAAAGTGCGTTGTCGCGACCATGTCATCCCGAGGTACTCCGAGGGATCTCGGACACCAGTCGCCGCCGAGATCCCTCGGAGTACCTCGGGATGACATGGTCTCCAACTGCTGCAACTAGAGCGGCGCGCGTTCGCATGCAGCGTCGGTGGGCCGTCACCCTGAGCGGTACTCCGCGAAGCATCTGGCTGCGAACCGGAAGCGGCTCACCGTGGAACACAGATGCTTCGGAGTACCCCAGCATGACATAAGTGTCGGCCCGCGCGCTATACCCGAGCGCGCACCGCTTTAGCTGTTGCCCGTGAGCTGTTGGTGTTCCTTCAGCACCGCGTCCAGCACGCCGTTGATGAACGCGGGGCTTTGCTCGGTGGAAAAGCTCTTGGCCAGCTCGATGGCCTCATCGATGACGATCTTGGGCGGCGTCCTGCCGCTGGTCAGCTCCCACACCCCCAGGCGCAGGATGCTGCGATCGACGCCCGGCTGACGGTGCGGCGGCCACTGCGGCGCGAGGCGCTGTACCCACGCATCGGACGATTCGCGCTGCTCCCACGCGGCGTTGGCCATGTCCAGGCCCGACCGCCGCGTCTCGTCGTCGATGCCGGCGTTCTCCGACGCAACCTGGGCGGCGAGCAGCGGATCACTCTGCGCATTGGTGTCCCACAAGAACAGCACCTGCATCGCCAGCTCGCGGGCGCGCCTTCGACTGCCGGCATGAGACGACGGAGAACTCATCGCTTGATCCGCAGGCTCAGCGCCATCATCTCCGCCGCCGCCTCGGCGGCTCGCTCCCCGTAGTGGTGCTTCCCGCCGATTCGGTCCCACGCCTGCTGGTCCGTGTTCACCGTCAGCACGCCGAAGATCACCGGCAGCATCTCCGACAGCGCGACGTCCTGAATCCCGCGCGCGGCCTCGCCGGCGACGTAATCGAAGTGCGGCGTGTCCCCGCGCACGATGCAGCCGAGACAGATGACCGAAGAGTATCGCTTGGTGCGCGCCAACATCTTGGCGGCGACCGGAAGCTCGAACGCGCCCGGCACGCGATGGATGTCCACGCGCGAGCCGTCGATGTCCATCTCGTGCAGCCGGCGCAGGCAGCCGTTGAGCAGCTCGTCGACGACCTCGGCGTTGAACCGCGCCGCGACGACCGCGACGCGCGCCGATTCCGGCAAGTCCGCCGGCTCGAATCCCGGAAACTTGGAGCTCATGGTGACAAAACCTTAAAGGCAAAGCCCCGCACAGGCCAACGACCTGCCGGAAAGCGCCGATTTTCTTAAGTTTGCTGTTGAAGTGCACATCCGCGCGGCCGCCCCACCCGCTCAAGTTACCGGCCTCACAAACGAATTAGTTATTGGATGTCACAATTGTTGTTTTCCCTTTGTTTTCCAGAGAATTCGTGGCATGATCTGCCCCACGCCGCCGTGGGAGGTGGCTTGGAGAATTCTAGGGAGAAGTGACGCTTCCCGCAGGGCACTAAGGGCCGCGTCTATTTGTTTCGCCGTAGCAGTTCTCGCCAGATGACGCACGTCTGTCGTGACGTCCGCGCGGTCGTTTTGCGCTTTGATCGATGCGCCCGCGCGCGACGCGAAAGGAGATGTCCTGTGACCGCTCGCACCCCTAACGCCCGCGGACGTTCCGCGCGGCTCGCCGCCGCTGTCGAAATGCAGACGCTGGAGATGCGTCGACTGCTCAGCGCCGGCTATCAACTCACGAACACGCTGATCGACACGGACGGGGGTGGCGCGTTCCAGAACTTCGGCCGCGGCGTCGCCACCGACGGCAACCTCGCGCTGGTCTCCTCGCCCGGTGACGGCACCAACATCACCGGCGGCGGGAAGGTCGAGCTGATCGACACCGGCTCCGGCGCCGGACAGCCCCTTGAGACTTTCACCAATCCGATCGTCGGCGTCCCGCAGGATTCGCGCTTCGGCATCGCCGTCGCCTTCGTCGGCGGGAAGATCGTCATCGCCGAATCCGAACCGGTCGACGGCACCAACCACGTCTTCGTCTACGACGACGCCAGTGACGACGTTCCCGAAAAGACGTTCGTGCTGCCGGGGAATGCGACTTTCGGCGAACGCCTCGCCGCGTACGGCAACGACCTGCTCGTGCAGACCGACGACGCCGGAACCAACACCGGCAACGGCGCGATCTATCGTTACGACCTGGACAGCCCGAGCCTGACTGAGGCGCAGATCTACTTCAACCCGGACAATAACGCCTCGACGCTCGATCATTTCGGCGCGGCGCTCGACAGCGATGGGACGTACATCTACGCGTCGGCCAGCGTCGGCGGCGAAACGGTCGTCGAAGTGGTGGACGGCGCAGGCAACCTGGTGAACACGCTGCACTCTCCGCCCGGCGGCGTCAGTTTCGGCGCCAGCCTTGCCGCCTCCAGCGGCACCGTCTTTGTCAGCGATCCCGGCGCCCCCGCCGGCAGCCTGCTCTTGCAGACCGGCGCGGTCTATCAGTTCGACGCCGCCACCGGAAACGTCCTCAAAACGATCTCCCTGCCGCAGGATCGCTTCAGCTTCGGCGGGTTCGGCACCGGGCTGGCCGTCAGCGGCGGCGACCTGATGATCGGCGATCAGGGCAACATCACCGTCACCGCGTTCGATCAGGACGGCAACCCCGCCGACGGGTTCCAGAGCGGCGCGGCGTACGTCTACGACATCGGTTCCGGCGCTCTCGTCAGCACCCTGGAGAATCCGGAAGCGGATCCGGCATCAGACGTCAACGCCGGCGACTTCGGCACCCTTGCCGCCCCCGTCAATGACGGCTTCCTCGTCTCGGCGTTCACCACCGACAACAGCAATGGCACCGACGCGGGCAGCGTCTACGTCTATCGCGATCAGACCGCTCCCACCAACACCGCCCCCAGCGACGCCGCCATCAACGGCGCCGCCTCCGGCGTGCGGCTGCAATCGCTCTCCTTCGCCGGCAGCTTCGTCGATCCCGACGCCGGCGACACGCACACCGTGAGCTGGGACTTCGGCGACGGCAACGTCATCGCCTTCCATCCGACCACCGATGCCGACGCGCTCAACGTCGCCCACGCCTACGCCGCGAGCGGAAACTACACCGTCACCATGACCGTCAAGGACGCCGCCGGCGCTTCCGCCAGCGCCACCTTCGCCGTCGCCATCACCGCGACCGCCGTGCAGGGTGGCAACCTCTACGTCGGCGGATCCAACGGCGTTGATTCGATCTCGGTCACCAAGGACGGCAGCGGCAACCTCGTCGTCTCCGTCGGCGCAACCAACACGACCTACAACGGCTCCGGCCAGATCGTCATCCTCGCCGGCGACGGCAATGACGTGATCAACATCGGCTCGAGCGTCACGACCGGGGTCGTCATCTACGGCGGCGCGGGCGCCGACTCGGTTCATGCCGGCGCAGGCGACGACATCATCGTCGGCGGCAGCGGCAACGACACGATCTACGGAATGCAGGGCCGCGACCTGCTCATCGGTGGCGGCGGCGCCGACACCCTCGTCGGTTTCGCCGACGACGACATCCTCGTCGGCGGCACCACCTCCTACGACAACGACACGGCGGCGCTCGGACAGGTGATGGCGGAGTGGAACAGCAGCCACTCCTACGCCGATCGCGTCGCCAACATCCAGAACGGCAGCGGCGCCGCGGCGCGTCTCAACGGCAACGTCTTCATCACGCCGGACATCACGGCGTTCGATGACGGCGCTTCCGACACGCTCAGCGGCACGTCCGGGCAGGACCTGTTCATCATCAACGCCGACGGCGCCACCGCCGACGTCATCACGGACCTCAAGAGCAGCGAGACGTCGCTCGACGTCGACCTGCTCGCGTGAAACCGAATCCACATCGCGAAGTGAAGAAGCCCGGCACCCTGTGCCGGGTTTCTTTTTTCCCACTGATGACGTCACTTTTTCCTTGAAATTCATTTTTGTGATCGATAATCTCAATTTTATTGATGTCCGACATCCGCCCCGTTAACCAGGACTGCCCTTACTGCGGCGGCCCCATGGCCGTGACCCGGATGACCTGCGACCACTGCGAGATCTCCGTCGATGCGACCTTCCCCATGTCGCGCCTGGGCAGCCTGCCGGTCGAGCATCAGAAGTTCATCGAGATGTTCGTCCTCGCCGGCGGAAATCTGAAAGAGCTCGCCGAACAGGTTGGCGTCTCTTACCCGACGCTGCGCTCGCGGCTGGACAAGGTGATCGAAGCCCTTCGCGGCGAGATCGCCAAGACCCGCCGCGTGCAGGGAACCGTGCTGGATGCCGTCGATCCGGGAAAGAGCAACGCCGAGACCGCGGCGAAGCTCATCAAGCAAATCCAATAGGTGCCGCGATGACTGCACGCAATGACGAAGAAGGGCGTTTGAACGATGCGATGCGCCGCGCGGACGATCTGCTCTTGCGGTCGCTCAAGCAGGATCAGTCGAAGCGGCGCCGCAAAACGATGGCGATCGTCCTGATCGTGATCGCCGCCGCTGGCGCCTTCGCCGCGGTCGTCTGGTCGGCGCGGCCGCGCCCGGGACCGCCCGACGCTCACACGACTTTTGCTTCCGATGCCCCGCCGGCGAGTCAACCCGTCGCCGCGCGCGATCAGAGCTTCTCCGGCAAGCTCCTTGCCCTCCCCGACGACTGGCGCGCCGCGCTCGCGCTCGGCAACGAGCTCGCCGCCGCCGATCCCGACGTCGCCGTGAAGACCCTTGGCGACAACTGGTCGCGCATCGGCGCGTTCGAGGCGCGGCAGCAGCTCCTCAAGGCGTTCGTGTTCGCCAACCATCCGCGCGTGCTGGACGTGCTGGATCTGGGGATGAACGACCCGTCCCCGCGCGTGCGCGAGTGGGCTTCGAACTACCTGCGCGAGTACGCGTTCGTCGATTTTTCCGAAGACAGCTCGACATATCCGCAATGGCGGAAGCAGACG
Organism: Phycisphaerae bacterium; assembly: GCA_025936175.1. GTDB lineage: Bacteria > Planctomycetota > Phycisphaerae > Tepidisphaerales > Tepidisphaeraceae > JAICTV01. Next base: position 37,280 of record JAICTV010000003.1, on the reverse strand, counting down.
CAGGGGAAAGCGCTCGCGGCCGTCGTCGCCGACGCCGCGCGCGGGTGGATCGAGCGCGCCAAGCAGTCGAGCGGCGAGGGCCTCAAGCGTCAGGCGCGCTTCATCGGCGACGCCGCACGCGGACTGGAGACCAATCCCTCCGCCGCGCAGGCGGCACGCGACGCCGGCGCGCTCGATCTCGCGGCGGAGTGGCTCAAGCGGCATCCCGACGATGCGGACATCGTCCGCGCCGCCCAGGCGATCATCGCCGGCGTGCGGCCGGACGAGCAGTACCTCCGCCAGACCATCCTCCCGCTGCTCGACTCCCCACACGCCGAGGTCCGCTCCGCCGCCGCGCGCCTGCTCGGCCGCAAGGGCAACGCCTGGGCGGTCGATCCGCTGCTCGCTGCCCTGCGCGAATCCACGCGCGACAAAAACGGGAACGGCTGGGATTTCGCGACGGCGCTGGGAGAAATCGGCGACCCCCGCGCCATCCCCCCGATGATCGAGACGATCGCCGCCGACAACACCTACAACACCGTCTACGGCGTCGGTTACTTCGGGTTGTCGAAGCTGACCGGCGTGCGCTACGACGAATCACACGACGGCGCGTGGTGGCGGCAGTGGTGGCAGCGCGAACAGAAGCGGTTCCCGCGCGCGGGCGCCGAAGCATCCCCGCTCCTCCGCTGAACTGCCCCGGGGTGTAGCGCAGCGGAGGAGCCGGGTTTTTTCGCGCGCGGGAGACGGTTGATGTTCACTCCCGATTCGCATTCGCGTTCTGATTCGGCGCCTTGTCATCGGCGTCGTACGCCTGATCCGCGTTGTCGCCCTTCACTTCGATCCGCTCGACCGAGAGCGCGCGCCCCGTCTCCGGATCGACTTCTGCCAGGAGCCCGCACATCCGCACGTCCCCCGTCGCCACGTCGAAGGGCACCGGCATGTTGGTCGTCATGAACTTCAGCACGCGGTCCTTCCGCCGGCCCAGCACCGAGTCGTACGGGCCGCACATCCCCACGTCGCTGATGAAGGCGCTGCCCCCGGGCAGGATCTTCGCGTCCGCCGTCGGAACGTGCGTGTGCGTGCCGAAGATCACCGACGCGCGGCCGTCGAGCCAGTGTCCCATCGCCACCTTCTCGCTGGTGGCCTCGGCGTGAAAATCGCAGACGCACACGCGCACGTTGCCGGGGATCTGCGCGAGAATTCGATCGGCGGCGGCGAAAGGATCGTCCGCCGGCAGGTTCATATAGATGCGGCCGATCAGCGAGAAGACGCAGACGCTCGTGCCGCTGTTGGTGGTGACGCAGGTGTACATCCGCCCCGCCGCCTGCGACGAGAGGTTCGCCGGACGGACGATCCGCTCGCTCGCCTGCAGCGTCGGGACGATGTCCGCCTTCTTGTAAATGTGATCCCCCAGCGTGACGACGTCGATCCCGTACGCGCGGATCTTGTTGAACAGGTTCTGCGTGATCCCGCTCCCGCCGGCGATGTTCTCGGCGTTGGCGATCACCAAATCCACCTGCCGCTCGCGCACCAGCGCGGCGAGCTTTTGGCTGACGACCTGCCGGCCCGGGCGGCCGACGATGTCTCCGAGACACAAAACGCGCAGCGGCATGAGCGGAGGATCATAACCGAGAGGCACGGGAGAATCCGTTTCCGCGCCCGGCGGGGACCGCAGCGACAAGCGGGCGGGGTTTCGTCGCCGGCATCACGCAACCGCGACACGATCTCCCCGAACCAATCAGGTTTTTCGGACGATCTTGCAAAGACGGCCGCCGGCGGGATAAACCTTCCCGATCGTAAGCAAAAGCCGCGCGCCCGCCGGGGCGCGCAGGCTGGATGACGGGCGATTCACTTCCACGCTCGAGTGGCACGCGCGCGGGAATCGAAGGATCAGACAATTCCGGCGGTGCGGTGCTTTTCCGCGGAGCGGAACGTGTGCGCGTTTTTTGAGCGACGAATTGCCGCGATTACGCTGATTGCGCGCCTGCCGGACGACAGCGCCGAGCTGGCCATGGTGCGCTTTAGCGACGGGGGCTGGGGAATCACGCGCGACGGCACGCCGCTCGCCGACTGCTGCTGGTCGTCCGAGCACATCGACGCCTGCGTCGAAACGTTTCTTCGCATGGCGAAGATTGAGCCGCGGCGAACTGACGATTGAAATGCCCGCCTTATCGTCGGGTTTCAATCCTCAATCTACTTAAGCCGCTTCTCCCCGAAATACTTGTTGCTGACCGTCCCGCCGGCGGCGAGCGTGATGGTGTGCGATCCGCCCGCCGGCGCCGTCTGCCGGTAACCCGCCTGCTGCACGATGCGCACGACGTACGTCCCGGCCGGGAGGTTGAAGAAGCGGTAGTTCCCCTTCGCATCCGACAGCGCCCAGTCGTCGCCCTTATTGAGGATGCCGTCGTTGTTGTGATCGATGTAGAGCATCCACCCGCTGAGGCCCGGCTCCAGGGCGTCCTTCTTGTGATTGACGTTGGCGTCCATGAAGACGTTGCCCTTGATGAGCACCGTGTCGGTGTTGGCGAAGGACTGGCTCCTGGCGGCGGCGCCGTAGGCGAGGGTGACCTGGTAATAGCCCAGCGCGGGGAACGTCTGCCGCCAGCCTTCGCGGAAGACTTCGCGCACGCGATAGATCCCGCTGGGGACGCTGCTGAAGGTGTACGTGCCGGTGGTGCTCACCGGCTTGGAGATCTCGCCGGTGTCGAGCGTGCCGTTGGCATTCTCATCCAGGAACACGCGGAACCCGTCGATGCCGGTGTCGGCGCCGTCGAAGATGCCGTTGGCGTTCTTGTCGTTAAAGACGCGTCCCTGAATGGAGGCGGCACCGGGACGCTTGAGCGTGATGCCCGCGCCGGTGGCCCAAACGGTGCCCGCGGCGAGATTGCTCGTGGTGGTGCCGTCGGCCTCGAACACGGTCCCGTCTCCCACGCGCGGACGGAACGACAGCACGGTTGAAACGCCGTTGAGAAGCGACCCGACGGTGAAACTTCCGGTCGCGATCTTGAAGGATTGCCCGCCGGTCACGGGGGTGCCGCTGGTCGTCATCGAAGCGGACCGCGCGAAGACGAACCCGGAAGCGCTGGCGTTGTTGTTGCTCCCGACGTCCAGATCGCCGTCGCCGTCGAGGTCAACCTGCGAACCGTTTTGTGATCCGTTGGCGTTGAAAGGAGCTGGGACGGTGGAGCTGATCGTCCCGCTCGCCGAGCCGCCCGCCACATTACTGGAGAGCAGCGATCCGATGGCGATCTGCAGGCCTTCGTTCGTGTTGTCGGCGTCGCTGCCGGTGACGGTGGCCCAGACCTCGAAATCGATTTTCTGGCCGACGGAGCTCACGGTGGCGGTGGCCCCGCCGCCGACGAGGCGGGTGTCGACGACAACGGAGCCGCTAAGGAGCCGGCGCGATTCGAGCGGTTCAACGAAGGACTTGGACACGAAAAACCTCACTCTCCAAAAAGACGTGAAAGAACGGCACTGAGGCCCGGTGGTCACAACAATATAGTAAGTTTACGCCGCATGCGATGTTTCAAAGTAAAACGAAAGAAACCCCGCGCTCTGCCGCACGGGGCTCCTTCCTCGTTGCTCAATTCGCGACCGCCGCGCGATCTTTACGGTTTCTTGTACCGGAAGTTCTTGTCCTTCTGCACCGACCCGTTGCCCAGGTTGTTCAGGTCGTAGTACCCGCTCGACGGCGAGATGCGGGTGTAGCCGGTCTTCTGCACCACGCGCACGCGGTACGAACCCGCCGACAGCATCTTGAAGCTGTAGTTGCCGCTGGAATCCGTGGTGACGACGTTCTCGCCAGCGTCCAGCTTGCCGTTCTTGTTCTTGTCGATGTAGACCTGCCAGCCGGAGAGCGCCGATTCGCCGGTGTCGAACTTTCCGTCGTTGTCCTTGTCCACCCACAGCCGCCCGCTGATCAGAACCTTCTGCGTGATGCCGAAGTTCTTGCCCGTGACGTTGCTGCCGCTGCCGACGGTGATGTCGGAGTAGAGCGCCGTCGGGGTGCTCACGCGGTAGCCGGACTGGCTGACGCTGATGCGATAGCTGCCGGCCGAAAGGTTGGAGAACTTGTAGTTGCCCTTGGAGTCGGTGGTGGCGGTAGTCTCGCCGGTGTCGAACTTCCCGTTCTTGTTCTTGTCGATATAGACCTTGACGCCCGACTTGGCGTTGTCGCCGGTGTCCTTCTTGGTGTTGCCGTTGACATCGACCCAGACATTGCCGGCGATCGAGCCCTTGACGGTGGTGGTCGTGGACTGATTGGCGAAGTTCTTGCCGCTGATGTTCTGGTTGGTCGAGAGCGACAGATCGTAATAGCCGCTGGAGGGCGAGGTGATCTTGAAGCCGCTCTTGGAGAGCTGCTTGACGCGATAGCCTCCCGACGCCAGCCCGCCGAAGAAGTAGCCGCCGGCGCTGTCGGTGGTCGTGCTGGGTTCGCCCGAGTCCTTGCTGCCGTTCTTGTTCTTGTCGATGAAGACGGTGACGCCGCCGATGCCCGACTCGCTCGAGTCCTTGCTGTTGTTCTTGTTCGCGTCGTTGAAGACGGTGCCGGAGATGGAGCCTCCGGTCGACGTCCCGCCGCGCTTGAGCACCAGCGCCGCGCCGCCGGAATACGAGCCCGTGTCGCCGTTCTTGTAGATGTTCGAGCCGTCCTCGCGCCAGAGCGCGCCTTGCTTGGCGTCGCGCACCCGCCAGACGAGGTTCGTCTGGCCGCTCGTGCTCTTGAGCGACGTCACGGTGAAGGTCGCGGTGCCGATCTTCCACGCCTGGCTCGATCCGCTCACGCTGCCGTTGGTGGTGATCGCCGCGGAGCGCGCGAAGAGGAAGTTGGTGGCGCTGGTGTTGTCGTTGGAGCCGACGTCCAGATCGCCGTCGCCGTCGAGGTCCTTCTGCTGGCCGGTGGTCGATCCTAATGCGTTAAACGGCGAGACGAGGGTGGCCTTTAGCGTCCCGCTGGCGGCGCCGCCGCTGACGTTGGTGCTGAGCAGCGAGCCATCCACGATCTGCAAACCTTCATCGGAGCCGCTGGAGTTGGAGCCCTTTGCGGTCGCCCAGATCTCCATGTTGATGACCTGCCCGACGCTGGAGACGTTGGCGCTCTTGGCGCCACCGGGGAGGCGAAGATCGACGACCAGGCTCAGCAGTTGGCGGTTTTCAAGGGGCTCGAAAAATGACGAGACGGCACGGCCGACGGCGACAGGGGAACGCTTGTTCACTGGGAAACCTCACTCTCCGGAGAACGACACGAAGACGTAACAGGAAGAACGACGTCCAAGCCCGCGATGTTCGCAAAAAGCGCTGTGTGCCGCCCCGGGTTCCGTTCGATGAAGACGGCCCTCCCCGCGGCGGCGAGACAAGAGCGGCGGATTATAGACCGCTCCCCGAGGCGCTCAACGAGAAAAACGTCATCCGCTGCGAAAAGTTTCGCGAAAATCGCCGCGAACTGCGCAGTTTAGCCGAGTTCGCTGGGTTTAAAGCGCTCCCGTCTGCGCGGGAAAGTTGCTGTCGATCAGGAAGTAGTCGTCCCCGTTGATCACGCCGTCGTAGTTGAAATCGCCGTTGAAATAGCCGTGCAAACCTTGCGGGAACGCCGAGTCCACCTGGAAATAATCATCGCCGTTGATCACGCCGTCGAGGTTCGCGTCGCCGGTGTAGGTGAACTTCACGAGGACGGCCTTGGAATCGACCGTTTCGCCGTCGAAGCTGGCGGTCTGCGTGCCGCCGAGGCCGAAGATGTCGGCAGATTCTCCGACGGCAAGGCCGGTCAGATCACCGCCGGCGGAGGTCGTGGCGATGCCAGCGCCGTTCCACGCGCCGTTGTTGTTGCCGCTGGCGAGCAGGCCGGTGATGCCGGTGTACGCCGTGCCGTTCCACGTGCCCAGCGGGCTGCTCGCCGTGTACTTCACGATCATGTCGTTGTCGCGCAGGTTGAGCTGAGCGCTGCCGACGATCGTCAAACCGCTGGTGACGAGTACGCGCGAGCCGTTGGCGGACATATCAGCATTGGCGCCGCTGACGATGCTGAGGTTGTTCAGGTGCTGCGTCGCGTTGAACGTCGCGGACGTGCCGGCCGCGTTGACGTTCAGGTTCAGCGCCGTCGTGCCGATGCCCGCGTCACTGTTGAACGCGATCGAGCCGGCATTGATCGTCAGCGTGTCGGCGGTCGTGCTCGCGCCGCCGTTGAAGACCAGCGTCCCGCCGGGCTGCGACGATTGCGTGAGCGTATCGTCGCCGCCGGCAGTGTTGATCATGATCGTCTCGATACCGGAGTAGCTGATCGTCGAGCCGAAGGTGATGCCGCCGGTCCCGATCGACAGCGCATCGCCCGCGGCGCTGCCGGTGATGGTCAGCGTGTCGGCGGTGGTCTGGCCGCTGCCGTTGATCGTGATGCCGTTGGTCGGCAGCGGCGCGCCGTTGGTGTAATCGAGCGCAAACGCGTCATCGCCCGTGTTGCCGGTGAAGGTGAGCGTGCTGCTGCCCAAGGTCGCCTTGGGGATCTGATAGGTGACGAGCGGCGAAGCGCCCAGCGTCTCGAGGATCTGCAGCGTCGTCCCGCCGACCAGCGTCGAGAGCGCGTACGTATCGTTGTTGACCGAGCCCGCGAAGCTGAGCGGGAAGTTGCCGAAGTTCTGTCCCGTCGTCGGCTGCCCGAGCTGCGCGACGATCGTCCGCGCCGCCGTCGAGGGCGAGGGCGAGGTCTGCAAAAAGCCCGCGACCTGCACCTGGCGGATGTTGTAGGTCCCGCTCGGCAAGCCGCTGAACGTGTACGCCCCGCTGCCGTTGGTGGTCGTCGAAGGCTCCGCGAAGCCGATCGCCAGCGACCAACTGTTGAGTGTCCCGACGTCGCCGGATGCCGTGTCGTTCACTTCGAGCTGCCACGTCCCGTTAGGCGACTGCCCGTCTACGCCCGAGAGCAATCCCTGCGGTTTGAACGATCCGCCGAACGGCGCGGTGCCGGTGGTGATGGAGCCGGCGGCTTCGTCGTCGAGCGTGGTGTTGGTGAAGTTGTCGCCGCTGCCGCCGACGCCGGCGAAGAGCTGCACGCGCGTGCCGGTCGGGCTGATGAGGAAGACCGTCAAGTCCGAGTCGAAGGTGTGCGTGATGTTCAGCGTGACGTTCACATCCGTGACCGCTCCGCCGAACCCGCTGACGATCAGGTTCGACGTGACGGTGCTCAGGTCCGCGATGTTCTTTGGCACGTCGGTAGAAGACGGCGATGAACTGCCGGACTGGAAGCTGCCGTCATTGTTAGTGTCGAGGAAGACGCTGCGCCCGCCCGGCAGCGGCTCGCCGCTGTCGATCACGCCGTTGCTGTTGCGATCCACGAAAACGGCGCCGGAGATCGTGTGCTGCGCGAGGCTGATCCCCAGCGCGATGTTGCCGGTGGCGCCGTTGAAGCCGTCAACGGCGATCTGATAGGTCGTGCCCGCGACGGCGTTGAAGGTCACGCGGCTGGTGAGGATGCTCGGGTTGTTCTCGTCATCGTTGGCGATTGTTTGCGTCAGCGAGTTCACCGCCGAGCCGGTGTAGACGCCCAGCAGCGTGTTGAAATTGCTGCCCGCGGTGGTGATGACGTAGCTCTGGCTGGTGGGCGCGGTCCAGCTCCACCAGACCGACGACCCGCCGGCGTTGCCCGCGATGTTCGGCTCGCCCGATTCCTTCGTGCCGTTGGCGTTCGATCCCGCGGTGCTCGCGCTGGTGCTGTTGCCGAGATTGATCCGGCTGGCGAAGTTGTCGTTGGTGGGCACCGACGGCCCGACCGTCAGCCGCGCCGTCGCCATGTCGAAGTTCGGCAGGTCGGGATTGCCGCCCAGCGCCGTGCTGTTGTCCGGCCAGATCGGATAGAACGCGCCGCCGACGAACGCCAGCCCTGTGTAATCGCCGAAGTCGTTGGAGTTGCTCTGCGCCCCGGCGCGCGAGGTGCCGGCGCTGATCTGCATGTTCGGCTGCCAGGTCGTCCCGGAATCGGTGCTGAGGGTTCCCCAGAGCTGCACGTCGTCGTTGGCGACGCCGTTGGTGTCGCCCGCGCCGCCGGCGCCCGCGTCGTTGCGCGCATCCAGCCAGGTGATCGCGACGTTGCCGCTGCTCTGATCGAGCGCGATGCGCGGGAGCATCTGCGTGCGGGTCGTCGCGTCGTCGTTGACGCGCACGGGCGCCGACCAGGTCGCGCCGTTGTTGTCGCTGATGCGGACGTTGATGTCCATGTCGTTGCTCTCGTCCGGCGACTCGCTGGTGTACATGAGATAGACGCGGCCGTTGTGCGGCCCGCCGGAGTGGTCCCACGCCAGCCCCGCCTCCGCATCCACGCTCCGCCGCGACTGCGCGGGGATGAAGTCGAACCCGCCGACGTTGGTGGTCGTCGGCGTGACCGTCGCGGCGAAGCCGTTCGCTCCCACGCCGTCGGAATCCACGTTGACGCGGAGGTTCGACAAGCCCTGCCCGCCGGTGTTGTCCTGGTACGTCACCATCACCGCGCCGCCGGGACCGATGGCGATGTCGCCGAAGTTCCCGGTAGTGCTCGGCGTGGACTCGGGCGAGATGAACGAACCGATCGTCCCCAATGCGGTCACCTGCGCGCCCGAGGCGACGAGCTGGTTGCCGGTGTTGCTCACCCACGACAGCCACACGCTCCCGCTGCCGGCGACGTTGCCCGGCCCCGTCGTCACCGTCGGCTGATCGGACGCGCTGAACGTCGTCACCAGCGAGAACGTCTGCCCGCCGTCGCTCGAGCGCACCAGCACCGTCTTGGCCGGGTTGACGTTCGTCTGGATGTAGCCGACGAAGAGGTTGCCGAACTGGTCCCACGAGCTGCTGGCGTCGCAGCAGGCGACCGGCAGCCCGTCCGAGCCGCTGGCCATCGTGCGCGTCGTCCACGTCTGCCCGGCATCGGTGCTGTACGCGGCGAAGAGCCCCGAGCCCGCGAGGTTCGACGCGGCGAACAGGCGATTCGGGTTGGTCGGATCGATCGCGATCGTCCCTTCGCCCTGGTAGCCGGTGCGCTTGGAGATGTTGACGTTCGTGCCGGCGCCGAAGCCCGCGAGGTTGGTGAACGATGTATCGGTGTCCGCTTTGGAGAGCGGCGCCTGCACCTTCGGCAGCTTGTTCTTGTTGCCGTGGAACTTCGCCTCCTTGTCATCGACCTTGACCTCTTCCTCCGAGGTCTTGGGAGAGACCGGAGCGAGCGTGGGCGCCGGCGTGAGCGTGAGCGTGAGCGTGAGCGCGGGCGCGGGCGCGAGCAAAGTGGCGGCGACGGGCACCGTCGATTGCGGCGCGAGCTTCGACTCATCAAGACAGCCGCTGTCGCACAGCATCATCCGCGCTTCCAGCGCATCGACCGCGTTAAAGATCCATTCAGTCCCCCGCCCGCGCAAGCGCGAGCCACGACGTGCTTTGGATGACGAGTGCATAAGCCCTCCGCCCCACTTGCCGCAAACCCGCAGAAGGTATCACGCCCGGCAGGCGGAAACGAAAGGAAAAGTTGTCACAGGGGCGGGCCCTGGGCGGGGAAATTGCTGTCGATCAGGAAGTAATCATCCCCGTTGACGACCCCGTCGTAATTGAAATCACCGTTCCACCACCCGTGCGACGCCTGCGGAAAGGCCGAATCGATCTGGAAGTAATCGTCGCCGTTGATTACGCCATCGAGGTTCGCATCCCCGGCGCAGGTGAACTTGATCAGGATCGCGCTGGCATCGACGGTTTCGCCGCCGAACACGCCCGTCTGACCGGGCGCCAGGCCGAGCACGTCGGACGCTTCGGCGATGCCGAGCGCGTACTTGCCGCTGTCGGTTCCCGCGACGCTCGAGGCGATGCCATCACCCGTCCACGTGCCGCCCGGCGTCCGCCCGAACGCGACGAGCTGCTCGAGCTGCGCGAGCGGGGAAGCATCGCCGTCGGGATAGTCGAAGATCAGATCGCCGTCGTTGAGATCGAGGCGGTGATCGCCCGCAATGCCGCCGTCGAGCACGATCACCTTCTCGCCGCCCGCCGTCAGCGTCGCGTCGCCGTCGAGCACGAGATGATGCAGGTGCTGCGACGCATTGAAGACGACGTGCGCGCCCTGCTCGATCTCGACGCCGAGCGAGTCGTTGCCGATGCGCGCGTCTTCGGGAAAAGTGAACGTGCCGCTGCTGACGTCGATCGTGTCGTTGCCGCTTCCGCCGTGGAAGTAGACGCTGGCGACGCCGGTGCCGACGGTGCCGAGCGTGTCGTTCCCGCCGTAGCCTTCGAAAGTGACCTGCGTGATCGAGCCGACGGGATAGCTCAGGGTCGTCTCGACGCCGTTGACGTAGATGACGATCTGCAGCTCGCTGGCATCGGAGCCGATGCCGAACGCGTCATCGCCCGCGGTGCCTTCGACCAGCAGCTTGCCGACCCCGACCGCGCGCACGTTCGACACTTCCGGCGGCCCGACGCGATACAACTCGCCGCCGATCGTCGGATCGCTCGCCTGGAAATAGAGCGTCGAGCCGCAGCGCGCCGGCCGCAGCGGCGTCGAGCCCGTGCTGCCCGGCCAGATGTCGGCGACGCGCACGGTGCCGGCGTCGGTTCCGTCGCTCTTCCACAGTTCCGCCCCGCCGCCCGCATCGGTCGCCTGGAAGTAGATCGCATCATCCATCGCGACGAAATTCTGCGGGCCGGACGAGCCGCTGCCGGCGTAGATGTCCTTCACGCGCACGGTGCCCGCGCCGGTGCCGTCGCTCTTCCACAGCTCCGAATCAGTCAGGTCGTGCTGCGCGGAGAAGTAGACGGCGCCGTTCCAGGTCGTCAGCCCCGCCGGGTTGCCGAACTGCGGACCCGGATCGATCTCTTTGACAAGCTGCGTCCCGTCGGATGTCCCGTCGGTGCCCCACAACTCGCCGGCGGCGTAGAAGAGGACGCTGCCGCCGAGCTGCGCGAACTGAGACGGCGAGGAGCCGAACGCCCCCGGCGTGATGTCCTTCACCAGGACCGTGCCGGCGGGCGTGCCGTCGCTGCGCCACAGCTCCGGCCCCTCGGCCGGCGTCGTCGCGCTGAACAGCAGTTGCCCGCCGAACGCGAAGAAACTGCCGGGATACGACGAACCCCCGCCCGCGTTGATGTCCTTGAGCAGAGCCGTTCCCCCGGCGGCGCCGTCGGTGCGCCACAGCTCCGTGCCCGCGGCGGAAGTGTTGGACGCAAAGTAGCCGACCCCGCCGATGACGGTGAAATCGCTCTGCGGCGAAGAGCTGGCCGCGCCCGGGACGAGATCGGCGACGATGCCCGTCCCGCCGGCGGTGCCGTCGCTCTTGTACAACTCGATCCCTGTCGCGCTGGTGCCGGTCCAGAAGAGCAGCGCGCCGCCGACGTTCGCGACGTGTGTCACGCTGAAGTCGAACGTCGTGACGATGCCGGTTCCCGCCACCGTCCCGTCCGTCCGCCAGAGCTGCGTGGTCCCGGACCCGGCGGGGAAGTAGAGGTACGACCCGAGCTTCGCCGGCGCGAACGAAGACATCCCGCTGGCGATCCCGGGATTGGTGTCGGCGAGAAGAATCGTCCCAGCCGCCGTCCCATCGGTGGACCAGACTTCGCGCCCGTGCACCGGATCGAGCGCGGAGAAGACGATGTGGCGGTTGATCTCCGTCATGCCGAACGGCGAGCCGGTCGCCGTCGACGCGTTGATGTCCTTGACCTGCGCCGTGCCGCCGGTCGTCCCGTCGCTCGTCCACAGCTCCGAGCCGGTGGCGACATCGGTCGCGGAGAACAGCAGCGTCGAACCGGCGACGTACAAGTTCGCCGGCGAGCCGTTGCCCGCGCCGAGGCTGATGTCCTTGACCATCACCGTGCCCGCCGCCGTGCCGTCGCTGGTCCACAGCTCGATGCCGTCGGCGGCGCCGTCGGTGCCGGCGAAGTACAGCTTGTTGTTGAACGACGTGAAATTCGGCGAGCTGGGCACACCGCTGCCGCTGCCGGGAACGATGTCTTTGACCTCCGCCGTCCCCGCGCCCGTCCCGTCGCTCTTCCACAGCTCGCGCCCGTCCACGCCGTTGGCGCTGACCGCCAGGAACAGCGTCCCCCCGACGTTGGTGAAGCTGTCCATCTTCGGCGACGTCGCGCCGGCGACGATGTCCTTGACCAGCGTCGTCCCCCCGCCGCTCCCGTCGCTCTTCCACAGTTCCGAGCCGTTGACCCCGTCGCCCGCCTGGAAGAAGAGCGTGCCGTTCACGTCGCACAGGTTCTGCGGCGTCGAGGAGTTGCCGCCCGGATTGATGTCCTTCACCATCACGGTGCCGGTCGTCGTCCCGTCGCTCTTCCACAGCTCGTTGCCGAACGCGGTTTGATCGGTGGCGGCAAAGAACAGGTTGGATCCGGACACGGTCAGCCGCGCCGGCGACGACGATCCGACGCCGGGCGCGATGTCCTTGAGGATCTGCGTGCCCGCATTTGTCCCATCGCTGCGCCAGACTTCCGCTCCCGCCGAGCCGTCATCCGCGACGAAGAAGATCGCGTTGTTGAACACCTTCAGCGACGTCACGCCCGGCGCACTCGACGATGTCGCGGTGGACGGATTGATGTCCTTGACCTGGTACGTCCCCTCTTCCGTCCCGTCGCTCCGCCACAGCGCGTAGCCGCTGATCCCGTCGCTGGCCTCGAAGTAACCCACGCCGCCCAGCGCGACGATGACCGGCGTGGGCTGCGGCCCGCCCGCCGGGTTCGGCAAACGCACCGATATGCCGCTGCCGGGATTGATGTCCTTGACCAGTTGCGTCCCCGCCGCGGTGCCGTCCGTCTTCCACAGCTCGATGCCGTGCGTCCCGTCATCGGCGAAGAAGAGCGTGGTGCCCGCGGAGATCGAGCTCAGTGCCGCCGGGCTCGATGAGCCCAGCGGGTTGATGTCCTTGACCATCACCGTGCCGGCCGCGGTGCCGTCGCTCTTCCACAGCTCGCGCCCGTTAATCCCATCGGTCGCGCCAAAGAGCACGCTCCCCGAAGCGCTCACGAACGGCCCCGGCGTGGCGTTGTTGGTCGCGGTGTTCACGTCCGCGACCAGCGACACCGAAGGCGACCACGCGAGCAGCGTCCGCCGCTCCAGCAGTTCCAGCGCCTCCCGCAGCGCGCCCCCGATCCGCCCGCGCCCACCGCGGCCGCGATGACGACGAGGAGGAAGCGAGCGCGCTGGCGATTGGACTGTCGAAAAAATCCCCATCCGAACTGACCCCACAAACAGGCACGAGCACAACGCCCCTGCGTCCTGCCCCTCCGCGGACAAAGGACGCGGTACGGCCGTGTGCCCCACGAGTTTACCACATCGAATCCACCGTCCGCCACGCCCGAGATGTGCGGGTGGCGCGAATAGCAAATGGTTGCGACGATTCTCGTGAAGGCGGGCAAACTACGGCGAGCGGCGACGGCGACGTGTCGATACCGCCGCAGCAGAGAGTCCGGCCACCGCCGCCGCCCCCGCCGGCTCGGGGACCTGCGTTGCGACGAACCCGCCGCCGACATCGGTGTATCGGGTCCGCGTCCCGTCCGGCGCGTAGCGATCGACATTGAGAAAGTAACTCGCGAACAGGTTGTCCTGGCTGTCGACGGCGAGTCCCACCGCGTTCGTACTCGTGTTCAGGCGGGTGCCGACGCCGTCCGGCGTGAACTTTTCCACCGGCGAATTGTTCGCGTTCGCCACATACAGGTTTCCGAGACTGTCGAATGCCAGCCCGCCCGGCTCCGTCACGTTTGTGTTCGCGAAGATCGAGCCGACGCCCGCGGGCGTGAACTTGCGCACCGAGTTATTGCCGTGATTCGAAACGTACAAGTTGCCGTCGGCGTCGAACGCGAGCCCTCTCGGATCGCTTAGACCCGCCGCCGCGGTGGCAAACACCGACGCGACGCCGGCGGGCGTGAACTTCACGACGGCGTTATCGTTCCGGCTGGCGACAAAGAGATCGCTCGCCGAATCGCATGCCATCCCCCACGGCGCATTCAGGCCGTTGCTGACAAAGACCGATCGGGCGCCCTCGGGCGTGAACTTGACAATCGTGTTGTTCCCGCTGTTGGCGACAAAGACGTTCCCCGCCGCGTCCAGCGCGATGCCGTGCGGGTTGTTCATCCCGGTGCCGGCGAACACGCCGCCGCTGTTGGGCGCGCTGTAGCGATACACCGCGTTCTCCGCCGGCACGGTGACGTAGACGAGATCCGCCCGAGCCGCGTGCGCCGCGACCCCTGCCACCAACCCCGCCACGACCGGCGCCGCCACCTGCGCGAGCTTGTTTTTCAGGCAATTGATCATAGCGCCGCCTCCTGCCCGGCGTAGTTCTCATCGATCAAGAAATAATCCTACGCGTTGATCGCAATGGGTCGAGAAAAACGGGCGCGTGCGAAGCCGCCGCGCGTTGACGCAACCATGACATCCACCATGCCGCCACGCGGGAAAGGTTCCCGCGAAAAAAAACGCGTGCGCAGTGTCGCCTGCAGATCATCCGCAGAAAAAATCCCGCGAATTGCACGTTCGTGATCACGTTTGTGCAATCGTGAGGGATGAGGGGAGGACGTGTTCTTTGATCACGCCATCGCGCAAGCGGCGGTCCAGTCACGTTCAGGCATGTTCAGTTTTGTTCAGAAATCTTCAGTAGCGTCGCGAATGTGCGGAACGAAGCCAACGGCGCATTGGGGCGCGCGCTCGAATGTGCCGTCGGTCGCCCGTGCAAAACGAACCCAATCGAAGCCAGCGAAAAACCGCGTTGGCGGCTTGAAAACGCAGAAAGGAGGGGATTCGGACGCGCCTCGGATTACAAAACGAACCCATCGTCGCGTGGCGGCGCGCGGGCACGGGCGCGGGAGGGATGCGGCGAACCGCGCGAAGCTACAGCGGCGGTCCCTGTTGCGGGAAATTCGAGTCGATCAGGAAGTAATCGTCTCCGTTAATAAGCCCGTCGTAGTTGAAGTCGCCGCTCAAATATCCGTGCGCCTGCTGCGGGAACGCGCTGTCGATCTGGAAGTAGTCGTCCCCGTTGATCATCCCGTCCAGGTTCGCGTCGCCGACGTACGTGAACTTGATCAGCAGCGCCGTCGCGTCAACGCTCTGACCGTCGAAGCCTGCGGTCTGCGCGCCGCTCAGGCCCAGCGCATCGGATGCTTCGGCGATCGCCAGGCCGGTGAGGTCGGCCGACGCGTTGCTGGTGCGGATGCCGCTGGCGCCGTCCCACGACCCGCCGTTGCGCCCCGTCGCGATCAGCGCGAAGACGGCGTCGTACGGCGTGGCGCCGGAATAGTCGTAAACGAGATCGTTGTCGGACAAGTTGAGCGTGCCCGCCACGGCGAGGTTCTTCGTGACGATCACCTTCGCCCCGCCGCCGCTCAGTGTGACGGCGCCATCGACGGACAAGCCGCGCAGATGCTGAGTCGCGTTGAACATCACGCCGGCGCCGGCGGAGACGTTGAGCTGGAGGTTGGTCGTCCCCGCCGACGCATCCGATGCGAACGTGAATGTCCCGCCGGTCACGTTCATCGTGTCGAAGTTCGTGCTCGTCCCGCCGGTGAAATTGACCGGCACGCCGACGGGCCCGGCGTACGTGAAGGTGTCGTCCCCGCCGCCGGTGTTGACGTTGATCGCCTCGACGAAGCTCCACGCGATCGTGCCGCCGGCGGTGATGCTGCCGTCGGCGACGGTAACGTTGTCGGCGGCGTTGTCGGAGCCGGTGAGGGTGAGCGTGTCGTTGTTCCCGCCGCCGGCGAAGGTGATGCCGTTGTTGGGGATCGGCGAGCCGCTCGTGTAGTCGATCACGAGCGTGTCGTCGCCGTTGCCGGGGTTAAAGAGCAGCGTCGAGAGCAGCGACTTGTCGATCTCGTAGGTCGTCGCGCCCCCGCCGCCCAGCGATTCGATGATCTGCACCATGGTGTTGCTCGCCGGATCGAGCCTCAGCGTGTAGGTGTCCGCGCTCGCGCCCGCGCCGCCGTTGTAGATGACGGGGAACTGGCCGAAGCTGGCCGAGCCGTTCGATCCGCTGAGGTTGACGACGACGCTCGCCGAGCCGGTGCGGATATAGCCGGTCCCCAAGGCCGCGCGGACGTTATACGACCCCGGCGGCAACCCGGCCAACGTGTAGGCGCCGCCGGCGTCGGTGGTCGTGCTGGACTCGCCGGCATCGAGCGCGCCGTTGTTGTTCGTGTCACTCCAGACGGTTCGCCCGTTGAAGCCGTTCTCGCCGGCGTCCTTGACGTTGTTGCCGTTGTTGTCCTGGTAGACGAACCCCGAGACGCTCAGCGTGCCGACGATGTTGAAGAAGTTGAGCACGGCCGCCATGACGGCGTTGCGACCGGCGGCGGTGGTGATCGTCTCGAAGGGCAAGCCCATGTTGACGAGGCGCGAGTTGCCGTTGCTGTACTGGATCGCCGCGCCGCCGCTGCCGGCGCCGGTGTAGTTCATCGCGATCGACGATCCCCCCGCGGCGCCGAGCACGTCCGGGTTGCTGACGTTGTAGGCGCCGCCCGTGCCGTCGTCGAACGACAGCGCGATGCCGTCGAAGATTTTGCCGGAAGCGCCCGCGGCGGTGTATGTCCCGGCGGCGTCGGCGACGTAGCTGCTCTTGAGCGTGGCGCCGTAGAAGCTCGGGCCGTAACCGTCGCCGACCAGCTCGTGCCCGATCTCCGCGCCGCTGACGAACAGCTTGCCGCCACCGTTGAGATACGCCGTGACCAGGGGTTGCGTGACGCTGGTGAACGTGGTGCCGGCGGTCGTGCCGTTGCCGTAGGTGGCCTTGGCGTTCTCGCCGCTGTACCAGATGACCGCCGCGTAATTGGAGAGGTTGATTTCGCCGCTGGCGATCGCCTTGTCGGTGCACGATTCGATGTCGAGGGAGGAGTCGAAATGGGAGACGGCGCCCGCGACGAGCACGTCGTAGTCGAACGTGTTCTGATAGCGCGTCCGCGTGCGGTAGGCCAGGCCCAGGATCGTGTTTTGGGTCTGATCGAAGGCTTCGTCGAGCCGGCTGTAATTGTTGACGATCAGGACCGGCGCCGGCCGCCCGCTCTGCGGCTTGGCGACGACCACGGCAGACGGCACCGAGACGCCGCCGGGGTTGACCGCCACGACGCGGAAATAGGTCGGCGCGGTTGTGGAGAGACCACTGAACGTGAAACTCGTCCCCGCGACGCTGGTTCCGCCATCGAAGCCGTAGCCGTTGGTCGAGGTCTGCACGAGGTAGCCGGTGGCGGCATTGCCGTACGGGCCGGTGGCGCCACTCGAGCTTGGGCCGGCGCTCCACGAGATCGTTACTTGGCCGCCCGCGTTGGTCGTGGCGCGCACGTCGCTCGCCGGCTCCGGCGCCCAGGTTGTATTGGTGAATCCGCTCGGATCGAAATTGGCGAAATACTTCATCGCCACGTGGTATGCGGTCCGCCCGGCATCCAGCCGGACGGCCGGACTTCTCAGCAGCGCCGAATCCGTCGCGTTGTCATGGAAAGCGACCTCGATGATCGTCGCATCGAATTCGGTCCCGATCACGTTCTTGCTGATCTCCGAATACCCGCCGGTAAACGTGTTGGCGCCGGGATAGCCCCACGCGAACTCGTGTACCGAATCGAGCGCGCTCATCTCGCTGTGGAACGTCCCGCCCGCGGCGTCGGCGAGCCATGCCTGATTGGTCGTCGGCGGGTCGTTGATCAGCCCGTACGTGCCGCGCGCCTTCCCGCCGGTCGAAGCCGAGCCGCTGGCGTTGGTGTGGAAGCTGATCCAGACGCGGTCGGTCGCGTTGCCGACGCTTTCGTTGTTCATGTAGACCGCGTAACGATCGCAGGCGCTGAAGTTCCGGGTCATCTCATCGGACGTGCTGCCGTTATCGACGACGCTCTGCGCGACGCGCGCATTCGACCCGGTCCAGCCGCGTTCGTCGTAGCACCAGTACAGCGCCGGCTCGTCTTCGCGGGCCTGGCCGGAGACCGGGTGCACGCCGTTGTCCGTCCAGTCTCCCATGCCGTTGCCGAACCGAATCGCATCGGCGACGACCTTGTTGCCGGTGGTGGCGGATTTGTTGGAGACTTCGACGCTTCCGCTGGCGGGATTGACGCCGGCGGCGAAGTAATAGTTGCCGAGGTAGACCCAGCCGTCGCCCACCTTGTTCGCCGCGACGCGGACTTCGTACGAGCCGCCGGAGTAGTTGATGCGGAACGTTTGATCCGCGACGCGGTCATTCGTGGCGGCGTTGTTGGTCCCGGGATTCCACCAGGCGTAGACCGGATAAAAGCCGCCGGCCGGAATGTTGGGAACGAATCGCGCCACCGCCGTCTCCGTCGCGCTGGTCGCCGCCGTGACGAAATGAACGCTGTCGTTGCCGTTATTATTGGACCAGTAGGGCGTCGAAGAGGTGTTGTTCGTCCACGTGCCGGAAACAACCTGAAACCCACCCGCGCCGGCGGTGTACGCCTGCGCGTTATCGACGACGGCTTCGTTGGTCTGATGCCCCACCGGGCGCATCGAGACCATCGTCCCGCCGGCATTGAGGACGTACTGCGCGTAGTTCTCGAGCATGTCCTGATTGCCCAGGTCCTCGATCAGGCCGTAGGAATTGGGGCGCATGTAACTGAAAGCGGTGGACTTCCAATAGATTCCGTGGCCCCCCTGCGTGTACAGCACATGCCCGGCGAGCGGCCCGGCGGGCTGAACGCCCACCGAGAGCAGACGACGATCCTCCAGCCGCTCGAGGCGGGCGGCCCGACACTTTCGCTTCGACATCTTGAACGACCCTCTCTCCAACGCTCCCCGGACCATCCCTCCCCGGCAGATTATGAAAGAGTCTACCCCAAAGTTTCGTCACGCGCCCTGACTTTCCCGCGCGCGGCCCCTCATCGATACGTTTTTTGCAGCCGAAGAGTCCATTTTGGCGAATTTCTCGGTATGCGAACCCTGCGCAAAGGCTCCAAAGATCGCGACCGCCAGCTCCGTTCACGCCAACGACTGCTCGCCCTGCTCGACAAGCTCGGCATCGATCCGTCGGTCATCCGCACCCTGCCCGAGCGCCTGCGGCACATCGTGTACGACGTTCGTTCCCCCGGCATCACGATCGAGCTCGACCCGGGCGCGGCCGGCGTCGAAGCCTGCCGCGCGGCGGCGGGGTATCTGGAGGAATGGCTGGCCAAGGGCATGCTTCCCGTGCCCGGGACCGATCGCCAGATCTGCGTCGCGGATTTCGCGGGCCCGCTGCGTTCGTTCTGGAGCGCCGCGTATGCGCTGCAGACCGCGGGCAAGCTCGACGCCCGCGCCGCCGCGGCGCTCAAGCCCATCCTCGATCTGACGCCCGCGCAGATCATCGACGCGATCTTTGATGCGATGCACGCGCAGCAGTTCTACATCTCTCAATGCTGCTCGCGGCTCGATTCCAACTTGTGTTATGTCGAGAGCGTCAACCACGGGTGCCGCCACCGGCTCGTCGTTCACGCCGCCAGGCCCAAGGCGCGCGAGTTCAAGCTCGACGGCAAGCCCCGTCCGGCCCATCGCGCCGGGGGATTCTTCAGCAACTGCGGCTTCGTCTGGCTGGAATACGCGCCGCAACTGCTCGACCTGCCGGACGCTCGCCCGCACCTGCCGGTCTTCGTCCAGCGTCACGTCTTTCGCCGCCTCACCGAACGCTTGAGCGCCGCGCATCAGTCGATCGCGCACCTGATGATGGTCAGCTCGCTCGGCTCGCCGGAAATCACGCGCGGAAGCGACGGAAAGATCTGGATCGCCTGCAAGCATCCGGTCGGCCCGCTCGGCTACTTCGTCGCCGACGTGGTCGACGACTGCGTGCTGGTCAAGTCGTTCCTCTTCCTGACGATGACCGGCACGCCGCAGCACCGCGCGCTCAGGAAGCGGCTCGCCGCGCAGAGCCGCGACATCGAGTACCTCGGCCTCGACCAGCTCGACACCTACGTCAACAGCGACCTGGCCGACGACCCGCAGCTCTCGAAGATCTTCGGCGACTGCGGGCTGTCGCACCTTCTGCAATTGCGCGAGCATTGGGGCGACGCGAAGAAGATCGGCGCGCAGGCGGCGGAGATCAGGAAGTACTTGCGGATGCCCGAGCGCCGAGTCATGGCCGGCGTGGCGCCGCGCGTGAAGTCGATCCCACAGGCCGCTTGAGCGTGTCGTCGCTCTAACGGCGACGATCGCGCCGCCGCATCGCTGCTGACGCGCCGACCGCGCCGCCGCCGCACGCGATGACGCCCACGGCGCCGCCTCGCGCGCAAGTCGCGCATTGCACTTTCGTGATCACATTCGTGCAATTCGGCGGGATAGATAGGGGGACGTTGCGCCATGAGCACGGGCCATGCGATTGCCATTCCAAGCCGTTGGCAACAATCCGCGCGGCGGTCTTCGAACCGCCGGGAACGCCCCAATGCACCCGACCCCGCGCTCGAATGCGCAATACGAACCCACCGGCACACTCCCGCGCGCGGCGGGAAACGAACCCAAACCAAGCCAAAGCAAAACTGCGTTTCCGACTTGAAATCCGGGATTCATCGCGTTTCCGACCGCGCGCACATTGCAAAACGAACCCATCGTGCCCGCGCGGTCGGCCGCAACGTTGCCTGCGCAGCGGGCGTGCCTAAGCTACGAATCATGCGACCCAAGACCCTGGTCCTTCGCACCGCCGGCACCAACTGCGATCAGGAGACGGCGTTCGCCTTCGAGCTCGCCGGCGCGACCGCCGAGCGCGTTCATCTCAATCGCATTCTGCAATCGCCGGGCGTGCTCGATGACTATCAGCTTCTGGCGATCCCCGGGGGATTCAGCTACGGCGACGACATCGCGGCGGGGCGGATCTTCGCCAATCAGATCACACATCACCTCCGCGATGCGCTGCGCAAGTTCATCGACGACGGCAAGCCGGTTATCGGCATCTGCAACGGGTTTCAGGTTTTGGTGAAGACGGACCTGCTGCCCGGCGCGATCGGCGGGCGCGCGGACGCGGGCGGGCAGTCCGCGACGCTGACCCATAATGACTGCGGCCGCTTCGTTGATCGCTGGGTTCATTTATCGCCGCGCAGCAACAAGTGCGTGTGGACGGCCGGAATCGATCCGCTGGAGCTGCCGATCGCGCACGGCGAAGGCAAATTCGTCCCCGCGGACGAATCCGTCCGCCGCGCGCTGTGGGACAACGATCAGGTGGCGCTCGTGTACTCCAGGCCGGACGGATCGAGCCCGCAGGGGCGTTTTCCGGACAATCCCAACGGCAGCGTCGACGACATCGCGGGGGTCTGCGACGCGAGCGGTCTGGTGCTCGGGCTCATGCCGCACCCGGAGCGTTACGTCTCTTTCCTACATCACCCAGCTTGGTCGTCGTCGCCGGGGAAGGGCAAAAAGATGACTGGCGATGGGGCGGGGCTCAAGCTCTTTATCAATGCTGTCGCGCGGGCAGCATCCGGCGTGGGGTCGGGGATCTAGCAAGGCTATGAAATACTTTAACTCTTGGAGGAGAAAGGGTTTGAGAGCGAACGTCTCATAAAAGGCCTGATCCCTGCGGTCCGGATATTCGTTAAACGCGGATCGATCGATGTAAATTCACGATTGTGGCGTTTGTTAGCCGATTCTATTTTTCGTCCAACGCAGTGCCCGCCGACGGGGAAGAGTGTGCCCCCGACGCAAACGGTCGCTGCTACCGCGGTGTCAGTCGTTCTGATATCGCAATCGCGAAGGGATGGATCTCAGGGTCGGACGCGTTCCGACCGTCCCATTCGCGCGGGCCACTACCGCAACGGCCCGGGGCATGTGCCCGTCCCGCACTTAACCGCGCGGGGTTTCGCTTTCCAACGAAGGAGGTAAACATGTTGCGGAAGCTGTATCTCGTCGTGCCGGTGCTGGCGTTGTTCCTGCTCCCGGCGGTTGCCCACGCCCAGTTCGAAGCCGGAAACTGGGAAATGACCTTGTCCGGGTCGGGCAGCAATGACCAGGATTTCCGGACCGTCGACCTGTCGGTCAACGTCAGCCTCGGGTACTTCCTGACCAAGGAACTCGAGATCGGCGTGCGTCAGGGCCTGGTGTACGCGGATGGTGGTTCGGCCTGGTCGGGTGACACCCGCGCCGCGCTGGACTACCACTTCGACCTCGATCGCTGGCAGCCGTTCGTCGGCGTCAACGCCGGCTACGTTTACGGTGACAACGTGAGCGATAGCTGGATCGCGGGTCCGGAGGTCGGCGTCAAGTACTTCGTGAACAGCACGACGTTCATCGAAGCCTCCGCCGCGTACGAGTTCAACCTCGAGGAAGGCCTCGACGACGGCGCGTTCTTCTACAGCCTCGGCATCGGCTTCAAGTGGTGATCACCGCCGAAGCGACAATTGAATAGACCAGCCGCGAGTGACCCGGGTGAAAGCCCGGGTCACTCGCCTTTTGTAGCTTGCAGATGCCTCGCCTGGCGTGAGGGGATCGACGAAGGGGAAACATGTCGCGGCCCGGGGGAGACGTACGGCTTGAGCGCCGGCGGCACATCGCTGCGCCCGCCGCGCTGGTAATCTTCGCCCAGCGCCCCTCCCACCGCCGCCGGATCTTTGCCCTGTCGCGTTGTGAGATACTCGAACACCAGCTCGACGAGCTGCCGCAGCGCGATCGCGTGCCGGCGGCCGGTGCGGTCGAAGAGCCAGTCGGACAGTTTCATGAACTCTTCGAACGGCGAGTGCCCCTCCCCTTCCCAGAGGACCGGCGTGGTCCGAAGGAAATTGCCGCTGTTAGCGATCAGGTCCCAGTAGCGCGCGAAGCGCCGCAGGCGCTGCATCGTCGGGAAGTCGATCACCTTCGTCGCGAGCACTTCGTACGGCGCGTGCGGGGAATAGATCATCTCCCACTCGACATCGTGACGCACGATCGGCGTGCCGCGCAGCCGCTTGAGCATGCCGACCTGGATCTCCTGCGGCCGCAGCGCGACCAGTCGATCGAACCCGCGGCCGAAGCTCGCGATGTCTTCCCCCGGAAGCCCGACGATCAGATCCGCGTGCACGTGCACGCCCGTTTTCTCGCGCAGGAATGTCAGATTATCGGCCAGTTTCGCGTTGTCCTGCCGCCGGCTGATCCGCGCGGCGACCTGGTCGTTGAACGTCTGCACGCCGACTTCGAACTGCAGCGCGCCGGCGGGAAATCTCGCGATCGTCCCGCGCAGCGCCTCGGGCAACCGGTCGGGGATCATCTCGAAATGGAGGAACAATCCGGTCTCGCAGCGGTCGAGGAAGAACTGGAGAATCGAGCGGCTGACGTTCAGGTTCAGGTTGAAGGTGCGATCGACGAACTTGAATTGCCGCAGCCCGCGGTCGAGCAGCGACTGCATGTGGCCGAGGAAATCGTCGAGCGGAACATTGCGCACCGGCACATCAAGCGAGGAGAGACAGAACTCGCACTTGAACGGACACCCGCGCGAGGCTTCGACGTAGACGACGCGGTGACGGAGGTCTTCGTCGCTGTAAAGCGCGTAAGGAAGCGTGATCGTTCGCGCGCTTTCAAAGCCGCGGGCTTGCAATCCCGGGGCTTTCGCCGTGGAAGACGGCGCGAACTCCGGAAGTTCCGCAGCAATGATCTTCTGCAGCGGTCGCGTTCCGCGCAGCAGCTTCCCGCACAGCTCAGCGAACGCGACATCCCCTTCACCCGTGATCACGAAATCCGCGTCGCGAACGACCGGTTGCTGCTCCGTTTCGTAACTCACCTCCGGGCCGCCGAGGATGACGATCGTCTGCGGCGCGACGCGCTTCAAATCGGCGACGAGCCGCGCCGACTCCGCCGCGTTCCAGATGTACACGCCGACGCCGACGATCTTCGGCCGTTGCGCGAGGATCTTCTCCAGCACGTCGGCGCTGCGCTGCGAGATGTCGAATTCCAGCATGCAGGCGCAGGCGCGCAGCTCGTGCGGCAGGTTGGCCATCAGGTAGCGCAGGGCGAACGACGCGTGCGCGTACCTGGCATTGAGCGTGGTCAGGACGATGTCGGCCACGGCATCATCATAGCGGCGGCGGGCGCCGTTGACCGTGGGCTGATGCTGCGGTTCCAATGCGGCGATGGCACTGGCGATCCTGATCACCCTGGAGAAGGAGATCGAAGGCGCATCGGCGGCTTACGCCAAGGCGGACGCGCCCAAGGCGATGGCGCGCGAGCTGGAGAAGCTGGACTTCGCCGCGCGGTGCAAGAACGTGCCGCAGTTCTCGTCCTTCCTGAGCGAGAGTCGCGCCGCGCTGGAAGCGCAGCTCCGCGCCGACGGCTTCGATCCGTCCAAGATGCGCCTGCCGCCGGAGCAGTGGTACCCGGCGATCGACGGGCTAAAGACGGTCCGCGAGGTGGCCGCGTATGTGAACGAGAAGCTCAACGACTTCAAGCAGCCGCGGCCGATCCTCAAGAACCTCAAGGCCGCCGAGGACCTGCTCGCCGCCGCCGAAGCGATCGGCGTGCGATTCCACTTCACCAAAGCCGACGTGAAGTAGCCGGCTTACCTCGGCTGTTGGATTCGCGACGCCGCCCGCGGCGTTCGCTGCCGACGGCGGTAGACTCCCGCGATCATGCGAACCGCAATTGTGTTGCTCGGGATTTCGTTGCTGTGCGCGATCGGGTGCGAATCGACGCCGGCCGCGTCGGGCTCGCACAACCCGACGCCCGCCGCGCTGACCGACCCCAACGCGCACGCGATCGTGCGCACGGAGCTGTTCTTCGGCCTGCAGCGCGACGACGGCAGCCCCGTCAGCGAAGAGGAGTGGAACCAGTTCGTCAACGACGCGGTGAACGTTTACTTCCCCACCGGCTTCACGGTGATCGATGGGCAGGGCCGCTATCGCAACGCCGATCGCAAGGCGGTCGAGGAGCGGTCGAAGGTGGTCATCATCTTCAACGACGGCACGTGGGACACCCTGCAGAAGTTCGACCAACTGCGAAGGCTCTACTGCCAGCGCTTCGGCCCGCGTTCGATCATCCGCGCCAGCACGGCGGCGTCGGTGACGTTTTAGATCACGGCGGCCGAATAAAAGCTTACAATAGGCGACATGGTCACGCGCGAACAACTCCGCGAGCTTCTTGGTCACAGGCCCTTTCAGCCCTTCGCCGTCAAGCTCACGAACGGCGACGTCGTGGAGATCGTGAGAACTGCGCAGGCGATTGCCACACCGCAGCTTTTCATCGTCGGCACGTCCAACAATCGCTTCCGGTGGATCCAACTCGATCGCATCGATGGCATCGAGCCGCTGGATGCAAAACGAGCGGCGTCATAACGAGCGAGTGCTGGAGGCCGCGTGCTTCGAGACCATCTTCAAGACCTGATCGACCGACAACCCTTCGAACCGTTTCGCATCAAACTGGTGAACGGCGATTCTTGCGACGTCTTCTACCCGCAGAACGTCGCTCTGCTCCGTGACGAGGTGAACATCAACCCGCCGGACCAGAATTGGATTCTCTTCCCGATCGACAAGATCACCAGCGTGGAATCACTCATCGCCGATTACCACGGCAACGCGCCCGAATAGGCATTCGGGCGCATTGCCGACCGTCGACATTATCGAATCGGCAGCCGCAGGTTCAGCGCGAAGCCGTCGCGGTCATGGCCGCGGGTTTCCCAGTGGCCCGGCGTCAGCAGCTCCTGCCGTTCGACGCTCGTGTAGTGCGCGTCGCACACCAGCTCCTGCCGCTGCACGTCCTGGTAGCAGCCGGGCGTGACGACGACCTCGCGGCAGACGTCTTCGTAATGGCCCGGCTTCACTTGCACCTTCTCGACCGCGTGGATGCGGCCGAACGGATCGACCGGACGCGCTTCGTACTTCGGTTCGATCCACACGCGCTCGCTCACCTTCTGCGTCACCGGCGCGATCCACACGTGATCGGTCACGGTGCGGTACTCCGCCGGCACGTAGACCTGATCGCAAACGGTGCGGTAGACCGGCTCGACCCAGACGCGATCTTCATCGTGCCCGCCGATCTGCACGCCGACGCGCGGGTGGTCGTCGCGGTCACGATCGTGATCGTCATGGTTGCGGTATTCGCCGTCGTGGTCATCGCGATCATGCTCATCGCCGCCGCGGCGGTCGTCATCGTGATTCCACTGGCGGAACGCTTCGCGGCTGTCGACGCGCGCCGCGGGCGCGCGATGGTCGTCGCGGCGGCCGTTGTCGTGGTTGTCCTTCGCCATCGCGGCGACGGGCAGCGCGCTCATCGTTGCGGCGGCGATCAGGGTCAGCAGACGCCTGGAAGGCAACGCGGTCGAAATCATCGATCTCATGTTCATGCTCCTGTTTCAAAGCCCGCATGATGCGGGAACATCAGGCAAGACAGCGACGGGCGCATGAGGTTAGTGTTCGCAAACCAGTGGCGGGATCGACGACATTTTGCCGCTTTTCAAGATCGTCGCGACCGATAACATGCGCTCCACCATGAACTACCGCCATCTCGGCCGTTCCGGCGTCAAGGTCAGCCCGCTGTGTCTCGGAACCATGAATTTCGGGCCGCACACGACCGAGCCGGACAGCTTCGCCATCATGGACAAGGCGCTCGAAGTCGGCATCAACTTCTTCGACACCGCCGACGTCTACGGGTGGAAACGCGGCGAAGGCTACACCGAGCAGATCGTCGGCAAATGGTTCGCGCAAGGCGGCACGCGGCGCGAGCGGGTGATCGTCGCGACCAAAGTCTTCGGGGACATGGACCTGCCGGACAAGCCCGATCCGAACATGGCGCGCGGACTTTCGGCCGCCAAGATCATCCGCGCCTGCGAGAACAGTCTGCGGCGACTGCAGACCGATCGCATCGACCTCTATCAGATGCACCACGTCGATCGCGCCTGTCCGTTCGATGAGATCTGGCAGGCGTTCGAGACATTGGTGGCGCAAGGCAAAGTGATCTACGCCGGCTCGAGCAACTTCGCCGGGTGGGACATCGCCACCGCGAACCAGACGGCGCTGCGGCGCAGCTTCCTCGGCCTGGTTTCTGAGCAGAGCATCTACAACCTCGAGAACCGGATGATCGAGCTGGAGGTCGTGCCCGCGTGCCGGCATTACGGGCTGGGCATCATCCC
Source organism: Phycisphaerae bacterium (assembly GCA_025936175.1). Classification (GTDB taxonomy): domain Bacteria; phylum Planctomycetota; class Phycisphaerae; order Tepidisphaerales; family Tepidisphaeraceae; genus JAICTV01. The sequence continues at coordinate 10,341 of JAICTV010000003.1, read as the reverse complement.
CTGGAGCCCGCTCGCCGGCGGATTGCTCGGCGGCGCGCTGACCAAGCAGGCGCAGGGGCGGCGGAGCAACGAGAAGTTCCAAGAGCGCGTCAACGCCAAACGCAAAAAGCTCGAAGCGTTCGAAGGGCTTTGCAAGGAGATCGGCGAATCGCCGGCGAACGTGGCGCTGGCGTGGCTGCTGCACAATCCGGTCGTCACCGCGCCGATCATCGGGCCGCGGACGATGGATCAGCTCACGAGCATGCTGAAAGTTCCGGAGATCACACTCTCAACCGAGACGATGAGCAGGATCGACGCGATCTGGCCCGGTCCCGGCGGCGAAGCGCCCAAGGCGTACGCGTGGTGATCGCGCCCGCGCGCGAACCGCGCAGCGCAATGCCCGGGGCTCTGCCCCGGTACCGTTCACGCAAGCGGAAGTGGTCCGACAAACGTCTCGTTCATGAGCTGTTCCCACAGCGACGGCGCGATCGCGGAGTTGGAGAAGATCGTGTCCGCGATGCGCGGCGTCGTGACCGGCGCCGATCTCGCGGTGCTCGATGTCGTCATCGCGGTGGTGCGGAAGATCTTCCGCAACGGCGCGTTGTCCGCGGCAGCTCCTAACGGAGTCAATCCGTACATCTGCTCGACCGTCCGCAGCACGCGGTAGTGGTCCGATGCGTAGCCGAAGCTCCCCTTGCGCACGTGCGCGCCGTAGAAAATCGTCGCGATCTTGTTGCTCGAGCGGCCTTCGTCCCACGTCACGATCAGCAGGCTGTTGTGCGTCCGCGCCCACTGCGCGTAGGGATTGATGTGCGACTTGAGCCAGTCATCGGCGGCCTTGACGGTGCCGCTGTGCATGTCGTTTTTCTGGTTCGGCACGACGAACGAGACCGTCGGCAGCTTCGAGAAATCATTCGCGGGAAAGGCGGAGAACGGCAGGTTCGACGTCGCCTGCGGCACGTCGGTGAAATCCGACCACGGGTTGTGCTTGCGCGCGTACTCGCCGGACTTTTCGACGAGCGACCCCGCGGCCGGCAGGTCTTCGCTGAAGCCGGCGAAGGTCAAACCTTTGGCGATGAGCTGCCCGCCGAGGCTCGGCGCGCTGATTTGCTTTGTCGGCACCGCGTCACTCGACACGCCCTGCGTCGATCCGCTGAACAGCGCGATGTAATTGGGCTGGCTCGGGTGCGTCTCGGCGAACATGTTCGTCAGCGATGCGCCCTGCGACGCGAGATGACGGAGGTATGGCGCCTGCGTGAGCTGGCTCGGTGGGACGACCGGCCAGAGCAGCGACGATATCGTGTTCGAACCCAGGATGTCCTGCTGGCTGCGGTTCTCCTCCATCACGATCAGGACGTGATCGAAGTGCGGCAGCGTCGATGCGAACAGGCGGCGCGGCTCGAGCGGCTCGCAGGTTGGTGTACCACGGCAGCAGGTGTTCAAGCGACACCTCCGGAAAGTGAAGCACTCTGCGCCGCAATCTCACTTCGCGACACGGAGAAAATTCCTGAGACGGATCGCACGCCGCGTGCGTAACATGTCGCCGCGCCTGCGGGGGCAAAGGAGAAAGCACATGTCGCGCATCAGCCGTCATATCACCGCCGTTGCAGCGATCATCCTCCTGTCATCTTCCCTCTCGCTGGCGCAGGCCGAACGCGGGAACTGGGAGCTGACCCTCGGCGCGCTCGGCACCAACAACAACGACTTCGACGAAGTTGCTTTCGGCGGAAGCGCACAGCTCGGGTACTTCGTCACCGACTGGCTGGAGCTCGGCGTCCGACAGTCGCTCACCTACGTGAAGGTCCCTGACAGCACCGCGACCGATGCGTCCACGGCGTTCGCGCTCGACGTGCACTTTCCGCTCGGGAAGGACGGCCGCATCGTCCCGTTCGTCGGCGGGAACGTCGGCTTTTTCTACGGCGACACCGTCACCGACAGCTTCGAGTATGGACCGGAAGCCGGCATCAAGTACTTCGTCAACTCCACGACCTTCCTCTACGGCCGCGTCGAATGGCAGTTCTTCGAAGACAACATCGCCGGCGCCGGCGGGACGACCAGCAACTCATCGGACCAGCAGGTGGTCTACCAGATCGGAATCGGCTTCCGATTCTGAATCATCGGCTGGCGCGAGGTTTGCACGCTTGCCCGCCGCGTGCCCGGCGTCGGCGAACAAATCTTCTGGCTGCTCATCCTGGCGATCCCTATCGCGTGCATCGCGCGGACGGTCGTCTTCGAGGAGGTCTTCCGCGAGCCGCGCGAGTGGTGCCAGCATCAGAGCCAGACCTGCCAGACCCTGCTGAAGCGAAAGTTCTTCTACCTCTTCACCTGCGAGTACTGCTTCAGCCACTGGGTGACGGCGTTCTTCCTGGCGATCACGCACTTCAAGCTGCTGCTGCCGGACTGGCGCGGGTATGTGATCTCCTTCTTCGCGACGGTCTTCGTCGCCAACGCGTACCTGAACCTCTATTCACGCCTGCGGGTGGACATCGCCAGTGAGAAGAAGGAGGTCGAGCGGAAGGAGAAGGAGATCGATCTCAAAGAGCGGGAGATCCAGAAACACGATGAGCAGCTCAACGGCGGCGGCGGAAGCGATGGGGCTAACGCCGCGCCGTCGGACGAGTCGCCGGCGCCCGCGCGGACGCGTGAGAAGGTTGCGTAGTCGCGCCGGCCTTCGGCGGCGCGCCGGGAGTGCCGCGACCGTGTCCCGGAAAGCTGTCGCTGTTGGTCGCGCCGCTGGCGATCCAGTTCTTCCCGTCGTCGTTGGCCTGCTGCGGATCGACGCCGCTCGGCGCCAGGAACTGGATCGAGCTGCCCGCGCGGACGGCGGGCCAGGGGGAATCGGAGCTGAAAACAACCTCGTCGATTACTTTGCCCTTGGCGTCGCGGATCGCCACCGAATCGCCGGCGTTGACGAACCAGGCGAAGTGGCACTCGTCGCAGTACGCCTGCATCGGCGGGAGATTGAGGTTCGCGTAGGCGGATTGCGGGCCGACGCCGATCAGGAAGTACCCACCCGGTGCGATCGTGCCGGAGCGGAGCACGTAGCGCTGCTTGGGATCGTGGGGTTTGGTCTTACTCCCGCTGGTGATTTGCATTCCCTGCACGTCGACGGATGTGTCTCCGCAATTCTGGATCTCGACCCACTCGGTCTGCTGATCGTCCGATTCCGGGGACGTCGGGTCGTACATGATCTCGGTGATGACCAGCTTTGGCGCGGCGAGCGCGGTCGTTGTTAAAAGTGTCACGAAGACGCAAGCGGCAGAACGAAGCACTTTCTACCTCCCTCGATGTGATGACGCCGGAACGATAGCGAATTCATTTCGTCGCGAGCAAGATTTGAGTGGGTTCGCGACGGTGCTATGATGGCGCGCGGTCAGGGATCGACCTGAAAAACTCACTCTTTTCACGGATGAAATGAGACTCCGCCCCAGCAGGATGCACCGACCCAAGCGATGGATCATCGCCCCGCCACACGCCGACGCGGGCGAGCTTGCCGGGCGGCTGCGCACCTCGCCGGTCATCGCCCAGGTGCTGTTGAACCGCGGCATCTCGCAGCCGGAGGAGTGCTTCAACTTCCTCCAGCCCAGCCTCAAGTGCCTTCACGATCCGGCGCTGATCCCGAACCTGACCAAGGCCGCCGAGCGGATCGCGCGGGCGATCCGGGCGGGTGAGAAGATCGTGGTGTACGGCGACTACGACGTCGACGGCATCACCGCCACATGCATCCTCTGGCACGCGATCCGCACGCTCGGCGGCGAAGTCGATTACTACATCCCCCACCGCATCGACGAAGGCTACGGGCTCAATGCCGCCGCTTTGCGTGAGATCATTGACCGCGGCGCGAACGTGATCGTCAGCGTGGACTGCGGCGTGACCGCCGTCGAGCAGGCGAAGGTGGCGCTCGAGCGCGGCATCGATCTGATCATCACCGATCATCACGAGTGGCACGATGATTCCTTCCCGCAGTGCTACACGATCGTCCATCCGCGGCTGAGCAAAGACGACAACGCGATCCCGCACGCGTATCCGAATGCCGCGCTCTGCGGCGCGGGCGTGGCGTTCAAGCTCGCCTGGGGCGTCGGCGTCGCCGCCAACGACGGCAATCCCAAAGTTTCGCCGGAGTTTCGCGAGTTCCTGCTCGAGGCGACGGCGCTGACGGCGCTGGGGACGATCGCGGACGTCGTGCCGCTGGTCGGCGAGAACCGGATCATCGCCGCGTACGGCCTCGGAGCCGTCAAAGCGAGCAAGCTGGTCGGCATCCAGGCGTTGATCGAGTCGGCTGGGCTGACGGGGCAGACGCTCGACAGCTATCACGTCGGCTTTCTCCTCGCCCCGCGCCTCAATGCCTGCGGACGCATGGGCCACGCGCGCGAGGCAGTCGAGATGCTCACGCAGGCGAACCGCGATCGCGCCATCCAGATTGCCACTTATCTCGAGCAGCACAATCGCGACCGCCAGGCGATGGAGAAGAGCATCCTCGACGCGGCGATCAAGCAGGTCGAAGAGCAGAAGCTGGACGGCGACGACTGCCGCGCGATCGTGCTGGGCGCGCAGGGTTGGCACCCGGGCGTGATCGGCATCGTCGCGTCGCGCATCGTCGATCGCTTCTGCAAGCCGACGATCATGATCGCGTTCAACGAGAACAACGGGTCAGGCATGATCGGCCAGGGCAGCGGGCGATCGATCGCGGGGTTTCATCTCTCGCGCGCGCTCGAATTCTGCGGCGAGCACCTCGAAGCCTACGGCGGACACGAGATGGCGGCGGGACTGAAGATCAAGCCGGAGAAGTTCGATGAGTTCCGCTCCTGCATCTGCCGCTACGCGTACGAACACCTCGAGCCCGAGCAGCTCGTCCCGGAGCTGACGCTCGATGCCGAGGCGGAGCTGCGACAGGTGACGGCGGCGCTGGTCACTGATCTCAAGCGTCTCGGTCCGTTCGGTCACGGGAACCGCAAGCCGGTCTTCTGCAGCAAGGGGATCGAGATCGCCGCCCCGCCGCGGCGCGTCGGCAAGACCGGGAATCACCTGCAGCTCTACATGAAGCAGGGCAACACGTCGATCAAGGCGATCGCCTTCGGCGCGGGGGAGCTGTACGAGCGGCTGCAACCGGGCGTGCGTGTCGATGTCGCCTTCGAGCCGACGTTGAATGAGTACAACGGCTTCACATCGGTGGAGCTCGAGGTGAAGGACCTGCAGTTCGTCGGGTAAAAGCGGCGGTGCGCGTCCCGCATCTGGCCCGGCCGTGAATATGAGTCGGCGTGCGCTACTGGCTGATCGAAGGCGGCAAGGCGGCGGCGATCTTCGGCTTGATTGCCACCCTCGCGCTTTGGATTCACACCGTCGCCGGGTGCTACTGGGTCGCCTGGCGCGGACTGAACGCCAGTTATTTTGTCGTCTCCGCACCGTCCGGCATCCTGCTGCAGCGCGCCCAGATCCGCGAGCGCGGCGCGCCGCACTGGCAGGCGGGGGAAGACCTCAAAATGTTCAACCTCTTTAAGCTCGATCCGGACGTGATCGCGGCACGCCTCGCCGTGACGACAGCGGAATCACAAACGCCGACGCGACGGATCGAGCGCAACGATGTGTTCGTGTGGGAAAGCACTTCCGCGACGACGCGGAATCTGGTCGTCCCCTATTGGCTGCTGATCGCCGGCTTCGGCGTCATCCCGTTCATCGGCCCGATCCGGCGCAGGCGCCGGGCCCTGCGCGCCGCGCGGGCGGCGCGGAGATGACTGGATCGCGGCGAATTCTCTTCACGGTGGCGGCGGCGCTGTCGCCGCTGATCTTCGCGACGACGCTGACGCTGTGGCTGCGGAGCTTTCACGTGTGCGACGCGATCTCGCGCAGCAATTGGACGGAGCGACCGCTCGACGACGAGGCGCGTCAGTACGCCAGGCAAAAAGGGTTTGACGCGAACTTTATCAGCCACGGCGAAGGTTTATCCTTCAGCACCTTTCGCGGCCGGATCATCGTCTGCCGCGGGTTGCAGTTGAACGTGACGTCGCGGTGGGACGAGGATTTCGAGAAAAAGTACGTGAACAACCCGAACTGGTCGCGGACCGTGACGGACATCGCCGACATGTCGCCCCCCGGCGGCGAGCTAATCGGCGTGCTGGGATGGCTCGGTTTCGGCGACACCGAGACGCAATACGCCGGCGGCTGGCGCTCGTCGTATCGATATGTTTCGCTTCCGCTGTGGTTGGTCGCGGCCGCGACCCTCGTTCTTCCGTTTGCGTGGGTGCGACGCGCGCTGCGGACGAAGCATCGTCGCAACAACGGACTGTGCCCGAGCTGCGGCTACGACCTGCGCGGGAGCAGCGAGCGCTGCCCGGAATGCGGAAATGTCGGTGCTTCGGCGGGGCAGAGGACATAGAATCCCTGCGCGCCGCCGAACAGACGCGCGAAGGAGATCATCCGCATGTCGCTCAAATCCCTCATCGCCACCGGCACCAAAGTCTGGTCCGACTCGATCGATCCGCAAATCATCAAGCAGGCCGCCGGCAAAGGCATCACCGGCGCGACGTCCAACCCGATCATCATCGCCGGCATCATCGAGAAAGGCGGATTCGACGAGCGGATTTCGCAGCTCATCGACAAGGGTCTATCCGATTCCGACATCGCCTGGGCGCTGGATGACGAGCTGGTCGCCAGCGCACAGAAGGCGTTCATGCCGGCGTGGGAACGCACGCGCGGCAACGACGGGTACGTCAGCTTCGAGCTCGATCCGCTGCTGGAAGATGAAACCAGGCCGGTGTCGATGGCCGAGAAGGTCAAACGCTATATCGAGCTGGGTAAGAAATGGGGAACCGATCGGAAAAACCGGATGATTAAGGTGCCGGCGACCGAGGGCGGGCTGGCGGCGCTGGAAGAGCTGGCGGCGGCGGGGATTACGATCAACGTCACCCTCTGCTTCACGGAGCGGCAGTACAAGATCTCCCGCGACGCGATCTGGCGTGGCGTGCAGCGGAGCAAAGCCGGGCTCGAACATTTCAAGAGCGTCTACAGCATCTTCGTCTCGCGCGTGGACGTCTACACCGCCAAGCACGTGCCGACCTTGAGCAAAGAGGCGCAGGGCAAGGTCGGCATCGTCAATGCCAAGCAAATGTGGAAGATGAATCAGGAATTCTGGAAGGACAAAGGGTTAAAGCTGCAGCAGGAGATCATCTTCGCCTCGACCGGCAAAAAGATGGATTGGCAGAGTGATGATTATTACGTCGAGGCTTTGGCCGGGAGCGACATCCAGACCAATCCGCCGGAAACCAATGACGCGGTCGAGAAGAACGACAAGCAGTACCGCCGCACGGTCGATCAGATGCCGCCGCAGGCGGTGGTGGACGAGATCGCGCAGAAGGTCGATGTGCCGGCGATGGAGAAGGTGCTGATGCAGGAAGGCGCTAAAAAGTTCGCCGATCCGCAGAAGGCGCTGGAGAAGCAGATCGGCGAGCGGCGCAAGCAGTTGGCGGGGGTTAAGTAGTCCGCTTCGTTTCGGATAAGGATTTTTGAAACGGCGCGTGGCGGTTCAGGTACTCTAAGAGGGGTGAAGTGCGCTCTGCAGGAGGGGCGATCGACACGCGCTCTCGGGGCATGTTTCCCCGGGGTGTCGAGGGCCGTCTATCCAGTGGCTTTGGATTACCGGATGTCAACCGCAGGGCCTTTGTTTGACTGGTTTTGCGGGTGTGGATAACTTCAGGCCGCCGAGGCGTTCCCCCCAGCGGAAAAAAAGGGGCATCGCTCGAGAAAGATCGGCATGTTTGAGCAGGCCCGTCAGGGATGAGCGCGCGGGCCCGCATGCCGGGCCGGCCCCACACAAAGACCCGGCGCGGGATGTGGTCTGACATTGCCACCAGACGGGCCGGTTCGCGATTCGAGTCCGTGACAGCACTCGCGCAGGTGAATCTCGTTTTCCGTCCATTCGTTCAGCACAAGCACCGCGTGTTCGCCGCGAGCGCAGCGAGCGCCCGTTGCGAGTCGTCGTGCGCTGCTGAGGAGGCTTTCGATGTTCCGTCGCCGCTCTAAGTCCAGCACCAGGGCCATTCTCCATCGCGGCAGCGCCGACCTGATCGAGCAGTTGGAATCGCGCTGGCTGTTCAACACGATCATCACGGACACCAATCCGCTGACGCCGATTCCGGCGACGCAGAGCCTTGAATACAAGGACGCGCACGGGACGACCGTTCGCATCACGGTACACGGCGACGTGTCGGCGGAGTTCATCTTCGCGCGCGTGACCAAGGGGGACACGGTCACCGGCGCCGGCGGCAACGACGTGATCCTCGGCGACGCCGTCTCCCCCACCGCGTTCGATCCCAAGACCGGAAAGCTCGGCGCCAACCAGGAAGACGGTCGCGATCTCTTCCACGTGTACGTCGCGCAGGCCTCGATCGACTCGTTCATCTCGGTCGCGGAAGTGCCGGCGTTCAGCGCCAAGCAGCGGCCGATGACGCCGTTCACCGGTGCGGTGACGCTGAACATCGACTTCCCGCTCGTCGGCACCGATCCGGGCCGCGCGATGGTGAGCGGGACGGGCAACATCATCCTCGGCGCCCGCACGCGCGACACCGCGCTCGACATCGACAACGAAGCCGATCATCCGGTCATCTCCGCGCGCTTCAACGGCCAGGGGCTGATGCCGGTGACCGCGAACAATCGCCTCATCTCCGGCCTGAGCACCGCTTCGGGCGTGAGCCTGGGCCGCTTCCTCTTCGGCGGGACGGTCACCGGGCACGTGACGCTGCTGGGATCGATGGAATCGTTCTATTGCGGCGCGTTGATCACGGGCGTGGCGGGCGGGCAGTCGGAGACGGTTTCGGAGGACCCGGGTAACTTCTTCGTTCAGGGCGACATCCGCAACATCCTGGTCAGGGGCTCGGTCGGCACCAACACGCTGGGCAACTCCAACGACGACCGCAAACGCCCGACCTACATGACCGGCACCGACTTCGACATCCACGGCCGCGTCGGGCAGATCCGCGTCGGCGGCGATTATCTGGCCACCGCCGTCGTTCACAACAATAACCCCGACAAGGGCCTGCGCATCCGTCAGCAGGAACTGGAAGTTCAGATCGATGCGACCGTCAACCGGGGCAATTTCACGGAGTTCGAGAACGGGCAGTTCGGCGACAACCAGGACTTCTTTTCCAACAACGATTTTACCCACGCCCAGTTCCTCGGCTCGATGAACAGCAAGCAACTGGGCGACAACACCATTCAGCTCAACGGGCTTTACCAGCGCGTCAGCGCCCGCGTGAACGACCTGGGCGACTTCTACGCCGTCCCGCTCATGGGCGGGCAGCAGATCACCGTCCGCCTCATCGCGCCCGAGATCCGCGACGTCATCAACAACCAGAACGGGTTCAACGTTCCCGAGACCAAGTCCCTGCTGCACGTGGGCGTGTTCGACCCCGACGAGCGCTTGATCGCTACCGACTTCGGCAACGTCTCCGCGTTCACCGAGGCCTCCGCCGTCAGCAGCGATGTGGCGATCACCGGCGACGTCGATCCCGCGCAGCAGGAGCTGTTCAGCTTTACCGCGACCAAGCCGGGCGTCTACTACGTCGCCGTCGGCGAGAGCGCTCCCACCTTCACCGTCACGCCGATCCTCAACGGCATCGAGCAGCCGTACCAGTTGCAGATGACCGGGGTTGGCAACCTCGGCATCGGCGGGCTGGCGGTGGACGACACGATCTTCGGCATCTCCGGGACCACCGCGCACCGACACTCGATCACCGGTTTCGACGCCAACATCGAGGTCGAGCACGGGGATCTCGGCGCCGTCAAGAGCATCGGAGACTACATCATCTCGGTGTTCTTCAACGACGGGTTCAACGCGCTGGCGGACGGCGGGGACCTGCGCGCGGTGGACGCGATCAGCCTCGGACAGGCCGAGGGCGTTGACACCACCGATAATTCGCTGGCGTTCTCCTCTGCCGCGACCATCGGCGCGATCACCGGCAGCGTCGGGATGATCCGCTCGACCGGCACCGACGCCGGCGCCAACGTCACCTTCATCAACGAGAACGGCCGCACCGCCAACACGTTCCTTCCGACGACCATCGGCGGCGACATTCAGTACCTGGTTTCGCCGACGAACCTGATCACGGACCTGGCCTGCAACGGCAGCATCGGGGTCGTGCAGGCGAATCAGTTCGGCGTCACCAGCTACGCCGGCAGCCTCTCGGCCAACGCCGACTCCACCGGCAAGCCCGGAGTGATTGACCTGATCGACGTGACCGGCGATCTCGGCACGCTCAACGCGGGCGGACCGGTCATCAGCACCGGCCCCGGCGGGAACGTCCGCTACATCCACCTCGCCGACAGCAGCACCGCCTTCCGTCCACTGCTCTTCGGCGGCAGCCAGCCGGA
>JAICTV010000249.1 GCA_025936175.1 Phycisphaerae bacterium | reverse complement strand
CGCCGGACGGCACTGGGTTTCGGCCAAGACCAAGTACCTCGGCACATCGCGGCCCGAATCGATCCTCTTCCAGCCGCCGAGCTTCGATGACACGACCGATCGCAAGCGCATCTGGGTGCCGATCCGAGCGCAGTCAGAACTGCCGGCGGGGACCGATCCGAAGCACGGCGTGCTGCGCATCACGATCACGCCCAGCTCGACGATCGGCGCGATCTGGGGCAAGGTCCGCCGCAATTACGATCGCGTGTTCGAGTCGATCCCGTTCTGGCGGTACGTCGCCAACAGCCTGACGATCGTCATCATGGCGACGCTCGGCACGCTGCTCAGCAGCAGCTTCGTCGCGTACGCGTTCGCCCGCTTGAACTGGCCGGGCCGCACCGTCGCCTTCGCGCTACTGCTCTCGACGATGATGCTGCCGGCGCAGGTGACGATGATCCCCTCATTCATGATCTGGCGTGCGGTGGGCTGGTACAACACGCTCACGCCGCTGTGGCTGCCGGCGTGGTTCGGCGTGGCGTTCTTCATTTTTCTGATGGTGCAGCACATGCGGACGATCCCGCGCGAGCTGGAAGAAGCCGCGCGAATCGACGGCGCCAGTTCCGTTCGCACCTGGGCGCAGATCATTCTGCCGCAGACCAAACCCGCGCTCGCGGCGATCGCGATCATGGTCTTCATGGCGTCGTGGAACGACTTCATGGGACCGCTGATTTACCTGCGCGATCAGGCGAAGTTCCCGCTTAGCCTCGGCCTCTACGCCGTGCGCCTCGACACACCCGAAGGCGGCACCGACTGGACGCTGATCATGGCGGGCAACGTGCTCATGACGGCGCCGGTCGTCGTGGTATTCTTCCTGTTCCAGCGCTACTTCATCGAAGGAATGACCATGAGTGGAATGAAGGGATGAGAGGGAAACAAGAGATGCGCAAATCGATCTTCGCGGTGATCGTGGTGATGGCGTTCGCGTCTTTCGCGGCCGCGGAGACGACGACGCGGCTCGACGAACTCGACCTCAAAGGTGTGCAGCAAGGGTGGGGCGAGCCGCAGAAGAACCGCAGTGTCGATAAACACCCGCTGACGATCGCGGGCAAGACCTACGAACACGGCGTCGGCACGCACGCCGCGGGCAAGATCGTGATCACGCTCGATGGAAGCGCCGGAACATTTGCGGCCGACGTCGGGCTGGATGATGAGACCAGGAACCGCGGCAGCGTCGCGTTCCGCGTGATCGGCGACGGAAAGCAACTTTTCAAGAGCGGCGTGATGAAGCCGGGTGATCCGGCCAAGCACGTCGAAGTGAAGCTCGACGGCGTCAAGCGCCTGCTCCTGATTGTCGACGACGCCGGCGACGGGATGAATTATGACCACGCCGACTGGGCCAACGCGACGTTCGCCGTCAGCGGCGCCGCGCCGACGATCCGCGTCTCGCCACCGCAGCCGCCCTACATTCTGACGCCGAAGGAATCGACTTCACCGCGGATCAACTCGGCAACAGTCTTCGGCGTTCGGCCGGGTTCGCCGGTGCTTTACACCATCGCCGCGACAGGCGATCGACCGATGAAATTCTCCGTCGACGGCCTGCCGGACGGATTGAAACTTGACGGCAATACCGGGCGCGTCACGGGATCGTTGAAAGAGGCTGGCGAGCATCACATCACGCTTCGCGCGAAGAACGCGATCGGTGAGGCGACGCGCGACCTGAAAATCGTCTGCGGCCCCACCATCGCGCTCACGCCACCCATGGGCTGGAACAGTTGGAACTGCTGGGCGCAGGCGGTGAACGACGAGAAAGTCCGCGCCGCCGCCGACGCGATGGTCGCCCAGGGCCTGATCAACCATGGCTGGACCTACGTCAACATCGACGACTGCTGGGAGAACAAGCCCGGTTCCAAAGACCCGCTGCTCAGCGGCCCGCTGCGGGACGATCAAGGCTTCATCAACACCAACAAGAAATTCCCCGACATGAAGGCGCTCGCCGATTACGTTCACGACAAGGGACTGCGCATCGGCATCTACTCTTCTCCGGGTCCGACGACGTGCGGCGGGTACACCGGCAGCGGCGATCACGAAGAACAGGACGCGCAGCGCTGGGCCGAGTGGGGTTTCGATTACATCAAGTACGACTGGTGCTCGTACAAGCAGGTCGGCACGGATCTCGACGGCAAAAAGAAGCCATACCGCGTGCTCCGCGCCGCGCTCGACAAGCAGCCGCGCGACATCCTTTTCTCGATGTGCCAGTACGGCATGGGCGACGTGTGGAACTGGGGCACGGAAGTCGGCGGCAACTGCTGGCGCACGACCGGCGACATCACCGACAACTGGGGCAGCATGTCCACCATCGGCTTTGGCCAGGCGGGTCACGAGAAGTTCGCCTCGCCCGGCCACTGGAACGATCCCGACATGCTCGTCGTCGGCAAAGTCGGTTGGGGCCCGAGCCTCCATCCGACCAAGCTCTCCGCCGACGAGCAGTACACGCACATCAGCCTCTGGTGCCTGCTCTCGGCGCCGCTGCTGATCGGCTGCGATATGGCGCAGATGGACGACTTCACCCGCTCGCTGCTGAGCAACGACGAGGTGCTGGAAGTGAACCAGGACCCGCTCGGCAAGCAGGCCTCGCGCATCGCGCAGACCGAGACGACGCAGGTGTGGGCGAAGGATCTCGCCGACGGCGCCCGCGCGATCGGCCTGTTCAACCTCGACGAAGACCCGCAGCCGGTGACGGCGAAGCTCGACGGCAGGTCATCCGTTCGCGATCTCTGGCGGCAGAAGGACCTCGGCGGTTTTGGCGGCGAGTACACCGCGACCGTGCCGCGGCATGGGGTGGTGCTGCTGAAAGTGCGACCGACAAAGTGAGGGCGCCTCTAAACGTGGCTTGGGCGTCTCGCCCGAGCATTCTCGCGGAGCGATCTTCATCAAAACAAGCGGCTCATGCCGCGAATGCTCGGGCAAGATGCCCAAGCCACATGGATCATTTCTTCACCTTCGCCCACTGCGCTTCCAGTCGTTTGACCGACACCGGCATCGACGTCTTCAGCTCCTGCGCGAAGAGCGAGACGCGCAGCTCCTCCAGCATCCGTCGATAGAGTTCCAGCTCAGGATCGACGATGCCGGCGCGCTCGTGCTCCGCGCGGCGCTGGTCGTACCGTTCCTGCAACGGCTCGACCTGCAGCATCGCGTCGACGTCACGACTGAGCCCCGCATTGAGCAGCTTCCGCAGACGCGACGCCAGCGCGTCCAGATACCGCGGCAGATGCGCGAGCGACTGTGGCGGCGTGCGGGTGATAAAGCCGTCGTAGACGAGCCGCGACAGGTGCCGCCGCATGTCCTGAAACGACGGGATGAGCGCGGGAGCTGCGACCTTCGACAGCTCGAGCTGAAGCTGCTGATACTTCTCGAGGATCTGCGCGACGAGATCGCCCATCTCGTTGGCCGCTTTGGCCATCTGCTTCCAACCCCGCTCGGCGGCGGCGAGAAACTCTTCGCGCTTTCTCAGTGGCGCGGGCGCCTCGCCCGAGTCTGCATGGGCGAGGCGCCCGTGCCACAAAGCGCGGTCGATGATCGCCTCGACGAGGTCCGCCTTGAGATCATCGCAGTTTCCCACCGTCGCGTAGTTCAGGCACATCTGCTCGATGTGCGGGAGATGCCGCGCGAGATACTGGACCTCCTTGCGGAGCTGCAGCATGAGCAATCGCCGGACGCCCGCGCGCGTCTCGATCTTCGCGGTCTCGGGTGAATCGAGCAGGCGCAGCGAGACGGAGTTTCCGGCATCGACGAGCGCCGGATAGCCCAGCAGCGTCATCGCGTTTCGCCGGACCTCCACGCGCTCCGGCAGATCGCCGAAATCCCAGCTCGTGATGCCGTCGCGGTGCCATTCGCCGGGCGGCTGCCGTTGGAACGTCTTTCGAGCTGCGATGCCGAGGTCGCGGCGGGCCTGATCGAGATCACGCCCCTCTTTCACCAATTCGCCGCGGTCGTCGATCACGCGGAAGTTCATCCGCAGGTACGGATCGATCTCCGCCGGCGAGAATGCGTCGCGATCGATCACTTCGCCCGCGATCTTTCCGAGCTGATTCGCCAAGGCGTCGTACAGCGATCCATCGCCGAACTTCAGGTTGGCAATCGCCAGATCCGCGTGCTCCGGCACGGGAACGAATTTGACCCGCAGCGCCTTGGGCATCGACTTCATCAGCGCGATCACCTTCTCGCGCAGCAATCCCGGCACGAGCCACTCGAACGGCTCTGCCGGCAGTTGATTGAGCGCCGCCAGCGGAAGCGTCGCGGTCACGCCGTCAGCAGGATCGGACGGGTCGAACACGTACGCCAGCGGGAGCGCGACCCCGGCGACGTTCATCTCATCCGGATAATCGTGCTTGTTCTCTTCGACCTCGTGCGTGAGCAGGTCGCGGCGGTGCATGAAGAGCAGGGTCGGCCGGCTTTTCTCCACCTCGTGCCGCCACTTCTCCAGCAGCGGCGCGTTGTAGACGTCGCGCGGGATGCGCTTGTCGTAGAAGTCGAAGATCCGCTGGTCCTCGACGAGCAGATCTCGGTTGCGACGCTTGGCCTCCAGCGTCTGGATCTCCTCGATCAGCCGCCTGTTGTGGGCGAAGAACTCGGCGCTGCTGCGGATGTCGCGCAGCACCAGCGCGTGGTAGATGAAGAGCTGCCGCGAGATTTCCGGATCGATCGGCCCGTAATGAACGGTGCGGCGTGGCACGATCGTCAGCCCGAAGAGCGAGACTTTTTCATGCGCCGCGACGTGGCCGCTGTCGCGCTGCCAGTGCGGCTCGGTGTAGGTGCGCTTCACCAGGTGCGGCGCGATGCGCTCGATCCACTGCGGCTGGATCTGCGCGACCGTGCGCGCGTAGAGCCTGGTGGTCTCGACCAGCTCCGCGCTCATCACCCACGTCGGCTTGCGCTTGAACAGCGCCGAGCCGGGGAAGATGCTGAACTTCACACCCCGCGCGCCGGTGTACTCGTGCTGCTCGCTGCGCAAGCCGACGTTGGAGAGCAAACCGCTCAGGAGCGAACGGTGGATCGCATCGACGTGCCGCGGCGAAAGATCACGTGTCGGGGAATGTTCAAAGTGTCTGTGATGCCGCAGGTGCAGCACCTCACCCGCAAGCGTCTTGAGCTGCTGGTGCACATCATCCCACTCGCGCATCCGCAAATATGAGATGAAGCTCTCCTTGCACGCTTTGCGAAGTTTGTTGTGCGAGAGGTGTTTTGCCTGCTCGTGATACCAGACCCAAAGCTTGAGCAGTCCGAGAAAATCCGATCGCTCGTCAGCGAATTTTCCATGTGCGGCATCCGCCTGCTCCTGCTTCTCCATCGGCCGCTCGCGCGGGTCCTGCAATGACAGCACCGCCGTGAGGATCAGCACCTGGTCGAGGCAATTCTCGTCCGCCGCCGCCAGGACCATCCGCCCGAGGCGCGGATCGATCGGCAGCTTCGCCAGATCGCGACCGAGCGCCGTGAGCTGGTTGTTCTCGTCGATCGCGCCCAGTTCGTGCAGCGTCGCCAGGCCGTCCTTGATCGAGCGATAGTCCGGCGGCTCGAGGAACGGGAAGTCCTGCACATCGCCGAGACGCAGCGCCTTCATCTGGAGGATCACGCTGGCGAGATTCGTGCGGAGGATTTCGGGCTCGGTAAACTGCGGGCGCGATTGGAAGTCTTGTTCGTCGTAAAGGCGAATACAGACGCCTTCGCTGACGCGGCCGCATCGTCCCTTGCGCTGATCGGCGCTGGCGCGGCTGATCCGCTCGATCGGCAGGCGCTGCACCTTGGTGCGCGGCGACCATCGGCTGATCCGCGCCAAACCGGGATCGATCACGTACTTGATCCCCGGCACCGTCAGCGACGTCTCGGCGACGTTGGTGGCAAGCACGATCCGCGGCTTCCCGTGCGGCTGGAAGATCTTCATCTGCTCCTCCGCGCTCAGCCGCGCGTAGAGCGGGAGGATCTCCACTCCGGGAGGGTGATGCTTGCGCAGCGCCTCCGCGGTTTCGCGGATGTCGCGCTCTCCCGACAGGAAGATCAGGACGTCGCCGGGACCTTCGCGCCGCAGCTCGTCGACCGCGCGGAGGATCGCGTCGATCGGATCGGGATCTGCATCTTCGTCCGAAGAGATCTGAGACTTCGCTTCGCTCAGTCCCGGCGTGTCGGCTTCTGAATCGTCTTCGTCAGCTTGTGCGACGACCGGACGGTAGCGGAGCCGGACCGGATACGTGCGTCCCGACACCTCGACGATCGGCGCGTCCGCAAAATGCCTGCTGAACTGCTGCGGGTTGATCGTCGCGGACGTGATGATCAGCTTGAGATCGGGTCGCTTGGGCAGCAGTTGCTTGAGGTAACCCAGCAGAAAATCGATGTTCAGGCTGCGCTCGTGCGCCTCGTCGATGATGATCGTGTCGTAGCGCGAGAGGAAGCGATCCCCCTGCGTCTCGGCGAGCAGGATGCCGTCGGTCATCAGCTTGATGTACGTCTGCTCGGGCGAGAGCTTGTCGCTGAAGCGAACCTTGTAGCCGACGGCATGGCCCAGCGGCGTGTCGAGCTCGTGCGCGATCCGTTGCGCAACGGTGCGCGCGGCGATGCGCCGCGGCTGCGTGTGGCCGATCATCCCGCGGGCGCCGCGGCCCACATCCAGGCAGATCTTCGGCAGTTGCGTCGTCTTTCCCGAACCGGTTTCGCCGCAGACGACGATTGCCTGATGCCGGCGGATCGCCGCCGCAATCTCGTCGCGCTTTTGCGAGACGGGCAGCTCCGGCGGATAGACCGGCCGCGGCAGCTCCGACGCGCGGCGCTCGACCTGCGCCACCGACCGCCGCAGCTCTTCTTCCAGCCGCGCCAATGACCGATCGAACGGCTTGCCTTCGCGAGCGAGCTCTCGCAGCGCGCTCAGCCGGCGCGAGAGCGCGTACCGGTCCCGCGTCATCGTCCTGTCGATGTCGGCTTGCAGTGCGTCGATGGCGGATGGAGCGGCGGCGGACACGCGTCCGCATTCTAGGATCGACCCCCGCGCGAAAAAATTCGCCCCCGCGCCAAATCATGACGCGGGGGCGGCTGGCCCTCCGGATGGAGCGATTCGCTCCAGCGCGTGCGTTACGGCTCAATCTTTTCGTCGTCGGCGTCCGAACAATCCGGCGGCGGCGAGACCGAGCATGCCGATGGACGCCGGCTCCGGCACCGCCTGCACACCCGCGATCCCGCCGCTGGTCGGGATCGCCGCGCCCTGCGCCGGGAAGTTGGAGTCGATGATGAAATAGTCGTCACCGTTGACGACGCCGTCGTAGTTGAAGTCACCATTAAACCAGCCGTGGCCGCCGGTCGGGAACGCCGAGTCGATCTGGAAGTAGTCGTCGCCGTTGATGATCCCGTCCAGGTTGGCGTCACCGCCGTAGGTGTACATCACCAGCGTGTCGTTGGCGCCGACCGTCGTCCCGCCGAACGTCGCCAGGCCAAGATCCGTGTTCGAGGCGATGCCGATGTTGGTCAGCGTATTTCCGCCGCTGGCATTCGACTGCGAGGTGACGATACCGCTGCCGGAGAAATCCTGATTCGGGCCATAGCCGCTGGCGATCAGCGCGGTCGTGCCGGTGTAGGCGGTGCCGTTCCAGGTGCCGACGGCGCTGGCGCCGGTGACGATCAGCTTGTTGTTGTCGATGTCGAGCCGTCCGGTGCCGGTGACGGTGACGGCGGGCGTCTTGATCACGCGGTTGAAGGTGCCGTTGTCGGCGAGCTTGAGCGTTCCGGCGGCGGAGACGTTGACGGAGGAAGATGTTGTCAGATTCGTTTG
>JAICTV010000152.1 GCA_025936175.1 Phycisphaerae bacterium | reverse complement strand
GCTGTCGGCTTCGTTGCCGGTTTCGGTGTAAGTCGGGCACGCCGGAAGACACAGGCCGCAGTGGACGCAGGAGAGGGCGCGCTTGTATGTGCGCGGGTCGAGCTGCAGGGCCGCCGGCGGTCGCGCGTTCCCGACGTCGCGGTTCATCTCCGTCTCGGGAGCGGGACGCTTGGGGGTTTCCAGGACTGTCAGTGTCGTCGTGCTCATGCGGTCTGCGTTTGCTGCTGCCACGGCAATTGCGCCAGGCGGTTGTCCGGGTCGAACGAAAGCTTGAGGCGCTCGAGCAGCGCGCGCTGCGGGCCCACGGGCACGTCAATCCATGGCGAAGCCGCGTCGGAAGCAAAACTCACGATTCCGCCGAGCGCTCTGGCGGCTTCGCGAATGCGCTTCGGATCGTTCGCCTGTCCCAGAACGATGCCGAACGCCGCATCCGCGACCCACGTGGCGGGTTTGGCAGCGGTGATGAACGCGTCGATCCTGGACGGGGCCACCGCGGCGCGGAAATCGCCGCGCCACAGCGACGCGCGGTGCTCGATGTCCGCCTGGAGCGGGCGCTTCTCGATGGAGCGCGGGTTCAGGTCCGGCAAGGTCGACGCGTAGAACGCGAGCGTGCGCTCGTCGCCGACGTACCCGCACAGCAGCGCGTCGGCGGTGAGCATCGCCCATTGCGGGCGCTGCGGCGAGGGCAGCAGCAGGTTGATGATCTTCTGCCGCGGAGTGAATGTCGCGAGAATCGCGCCGGCGGGGAGTTTATACGTTCGAGTTGTGACGCTGACGAGCGTGCCGAACACGCCGCGCTGGCCGACCATGAACTTGGTCAGGTCGTAGCCCGCGACGTTTTTCACGGTGCGACCCCCGGCGGTGACCAGCTCGCCGCGGCCGTTAGTGAACTGCACGCCCAGCAGCAGATCGCGCCAGTGGCCGTAGCCCAGGCGGAGCGGGCCCGACGAATTGGTATCGACGAGCTCGCCGACCGGCAGCAACTCATCGCCGTCGATCGGCAGCCATTGGCCCTGGGCCATGAGCGTCTGCTGCACGCGCGCGAGCGGGACGTCAGCGGCGATAGTCGCGGTCATATCCGCGACGTGATGGTCGCTCTCGCCCGGCGCGACGAAAGGCTGGCGGTCAGGACGGTAATCAGTCATGAGGCACAAGGGATTGTACGGACGCCGCCGTGAGGGTCTAGGAAGCCGCTGACGGTTCTGTCGCCGGCCGCCAAAGGTGTTTTGCTGGCCGATCGGAAGTTGCGCATTATGATGTAGTCCGATCGGCCGTGGGTGGCACGTCATGAAGTTGCTGCGAAGAAGTCTACTGGTCTTACTTTCGCTGGCGACGCTCGCGCTTGTGTTTTTCGCGCGCGGCGGCGATGGCATCGTCGCGCGCAGCCGCTCGGCTGACGGATCGGCCGCCGTCACGCTCCTCTCGCGCACCTACAAGATCGACAAGATCTATCAGTCGATGATGGGCCCGTTCAGCACGATGAGCGGCGTCAGGCTTTCCGACTCCGGCTCCGGCCATCTGGTCTGGCTGACGGGATTGGATTCGCAGCTTGTCGACGCCGACGGCCGCACGCTCATCTCGCGCGAGTTCTTCTGCCACAGCAATCTCACCTTCACGCCGAAGCAGAAGTCGATGCTGCCGACGCGCACGCCGTCAACGGACGAGCGGCTGTTCACGCTGATCCCCGGGCGGCTGTCGATCGCGCTGCCGGCGGGATTTGGCATTCCGATCTCATCCGATGAGCGGATCGATTACTACACGATGTCGCTCAACCTGAACCCTCAGGGCTCGGTGGTGCCGGTGCGGTTTTTGACCAACGTTCACTTCAGCGAGGACACGAACAACCTCAAGCCGCTCTTTCGGCGGTGCGTTTACGCCTTCGAGCCGATCGGCAAAGCGTCGCCGCACATGGCGATGTGCATGGGGAGCGCCGACGGGCATCCCGGCGCCGCGTGCGGGCCGATGATCGGCAAGGCCGCCTCGAGCGCCTTCGTGGCGTCGCTGGGCAAGACCAACACCATTCACTGGCTCATTCCGCCCGGGCACTACGAGACGCGCGTCAACGTGACCGACCAGCTCGACCTCCCGTTCGACACGACCGCGCATTACGTCACCGGCCATCTGCACCCCTTCGGGCGGTCGATCAAGCTCGTGGATAAGACCGCGGACAAGACGCTGTGGACGATCAACGCCGAAGATTTTTCCGACAAGCTCGGCGTCGCGCACATGGACGAGTGGTCGTCCACCGAAGGCGTCGAGCTGTTCAAGGATCACCAGTACGAGCTGCTGACGACGTATCACAATCCAACCGACAAGCCGATCGACGCGATGTCGATCCTGTACCTCTACGCGCTCGACAAGTTCTTCCACGTCGATGCCCCATCGACGCCTGCCAACACCTCCCTCGCCGCGCGGTAGGGTATACTGCCCGCTTCATTTCAAACGGAGAGTCGCATGCCCAAGAAGATTGCCATGATCGGCGCCGGCAGCGTCGTGTTCTGCAAGACGCTGGTCTCGGACATCCTCGCCACCCCAGCGCTGCAGGACAGCGAGTTTGCACTGATGTCCCCGACGGAAACGAAGCTCCGGCGGATGGAGGCGTTCGTCGGGCGGATGATCAAGGACAACAAATTTCCCGCGAAGGTGTGGGCAACGACCAATCGCCGCGAGGCGATCGCGAATGCCGACTTCGTCGTGGTGATGATTCAGGTCGGTGGGCACGACGCGTTCGGCATCGATTATCACATCCCGCTGAAATACGGCGTCGATCAGTGCATCGGCGACACGCTCGGCCCCGGCGGAATCTTCCGCGGCCTGCGGCACATTCCGGTCCTCGCGGATATCGCGCGCGATATGGAGGAAGTCGGCAACAAGCACGCGATCATGCTCCAGTACGCCAACCCGATGGCGGCGAACTGCCTCGCCCTCGGTCGCGTGAGCAACGTGCCGTTCGTCGGCCTCTGTCACGGCGTGCAAACCACGCTCGACCTCATCGCCGGCTACTGCGGCATCAAGGACAAGTCCGAGATCACCTTCTCCTGCGGCGGGATCAACCACATGGACTGGTTCCTCCGCCTGGAGCACCGCGGGCGCGATCTCTATCCCGAGCTGCGCGAGATGTTCGAGAAGCCGGAGTATTACAAGAACGAAAAAGTCCGCGGCGAAGTATTCCGCCACTTCGGCTACTTCATGACCGAATCGACCGGGCATCTCAGCGAATACGTCCCGTGGTTCCGCAAGAACAAGAAGGGGATGGACCTTTATTGCGACGAGCCCGCCTTCGGCGGCGAGAGCGGCGCGTACTACAAGTGGGGCAAGACGATGGCGGAGAAATACGCCAAGGTCGATCCGCTGCAGTTTGAGTCGAGCGCGATCGATCATCGCAGCGTCGAGTACTGCTCGTGGATCATGGAAGCGGTGACGACCGGCAAACCCTTCCGCTTCATGGGGAACGTCCGCAATGACGGCTACATCACGAACCTGCCGAACGGATGCTGCGTCGAGGTGCCGACCTTCGCGGACGACGCAGGTGTTCATCCGACGAATATCGGCGCGCTCCCGCCGCAGTGTGCCGCCGCATGCATGACGAACATCAACGTCCAGCAACTCACCGCCGACGCGGCACTATCGGGCGATCCGGAGCACATCGTCCATGCCCTGGCGCTGGACCCGCTGACGGCCGCCGTCTGCACGCTGAAGGAAATCCGCGACATGGCCAGCGAGATGCTTGAGGCCCAGCGGCAATGGCTTCCCGAATTCGGCAATCGCAAGATCCGCCCGACGCCGACGATCAACATCCCGAAAGATCTTAAGCCCGTCGACGTGCCGCTGGATCCGGCGCTGGCGATCCACAAGCGCTTCGGGCAGTTGATCACGCAGAAGACGGATTAGGCGGCGGGACGATTTGCCACTTCGAGCGACACGATCTGTGAAACGCGGATAATCACCGCTCGATCGTCCTCTGGGGTGTAATAGGTCACAGTGTCGCCTTCGCGACTGCGAGCGAAGTAGTCGGGTGAATCAACAAGGTATGCGCGACCATCGCTCGTGCGGATGTCGAACGGTTGAAACGGATCGGCATCAACAAGCTCGAGAATCTGCTTGAAGAACCTGTTGTTCTCGCTCATGCGTTCATTATAACGCGCGTTGGCTACGCCGGCGTGATCTCGATGAAATCGAGCTTGTTGTTCACGCTGCCGGCGGCATTGCTC
The DNA here is from genome assembly GCA_025936175.1 of Phycisphaerae bacterium. Taxonomy (GTDB): domain Bacteria; phylum Planctomycetota; class Phycisphaerae; order Tepidisphaerales; family Tepidisphaeraceae; genus JAICTV01. The sequence goes on along the minus strand of JAICTV010000152.1, from coordinate 9,543 downwards.
ACCGTCAGCCGGCCGTCGTTCACCGCAATGGCGACGGCCCCGTCGATCCAGTGATTGTTGTCACTCGGCGTGCCGCTGAGAGCCAGCGTGCCTTCGACGTTGAACTTGTAGACGCTGTCGGTGTAGCTCGGGTCGCCGGCGACAAGGTGGACTTGATAGCTGCCGTTGGGGACGGCGATTTCCCACGTGCGGGTGCCGTAAAGCTGCGTGTGGATCAGCGTGTCGTGCTGCTGATCGGACGAGAGGCCGCTGTTGCGGTCGCGCGTGAAGCTGGTGGCGGATTGCTCCCAGCCGTACGAGAGACCGCCGTGGTCGCCGAACGTTTCGCCGCTGTCCTTCAGGAAATCAGCGGGCGTCGAAGCACTGGCGGGCTGGAAGTTGATCTTGATGCTCGTGGGGAGCTGCGAGGTCGGCGTGATGTCGATGTAATCGAGCTTGTTGTTCTTCGCTCCCCCCGCGTTGGTGATCGTCAGTCGGCCGTCGGTGACGGTGACAGTCTTCGTGCCTTCGAAGAAATGATTGTTGCTGCTCGGCGTGCCGTTGACGGTCAGGACGCCTTCAACGTTGATCTTGTAAACGCTGTCGATGAAGCTCGGATCGCCGGCGACGAGATGGACGCTGTACTGTCCGTTCGGCACGGAGATCTCCCACGTGCGCACGCCGTAGAGCTGCGTGTGAACGAGCGTGTCGAGGCGCTGATCGGAGGTTGCGTTTCGATCGCGCGTCGCCGACGAGATGCTCTGGTTCCAGCCGTAGGTCAGACCGCCGGAGTGCAGGCCGAAGACCTGGCCGGAGTCGGCGAGGTAGCCGCTCGGCGTCGGGGCGCCGGCGGGCTGGAAGTTGATCTTGATCGCGTTGGGGTTCGTCCCGCCGATCGTTCCGGCAACGGCGAAGTTGTAGACCGGGTCGTCCGCGTCGTTGCTCGCCAGCGAGATCTCGCCGGCGAACGTGCCGCCGGTGGCGGTCGCGAGGCGGACGGTGAAGCTGTCGCTGCCGCCCGGAGCGATGGTCGCATCGAGCGGCTCGACGACGCTGAATGCCGGTCCCGGCAGCGCGGGGTTGAGCAGGTCGAGCTCCGCGTCGCCGTCGTTGTGTACGATGAACGTCCGGTCGATCGTCGCCGCGCCGACAGACGTGTTGCCGAAGCTGGTGTTGTCACTCGCCGACGGCGTCTCATCGCCGTTGGCGATGGTGATGCCATTGCCGGTGACGCGGATCTGCGGCCCCGCGGGCAGGGCGGCACCGGAAAGAAGTGCACGTGCTTCCAGAGCTTCGACGAAACGATGCATTTTTTGCCTCCTGACAACACCAAAAGAAGTGGCTTGCGCCGCGCAACTGCCTTCTGCGGCGCAAGTTACTGCACAACGGACCGAACCCACTGCCAAGTCCGCTTCTGGTATCCGTCTCACGTGCGGTTTCGTCAATGAGGAAAATGTAATGTGGGAAGAAAACCGCGCGATCGTGGAACCCATGCTGTTAGAGGAAGTGGAGCGATGCTAAGAATCGCGGGGAGCAGCACGTTTGCAGCCTTCGGACCAGGATCTCGTTTCTCAGGCGGCAAACGGCGACGGCGCCGCATTTCATGAGCTGGTCGACCGCCACGCCGCCTCGCTGTTTCGCGCGGCCCTGTCGATGACGCGGTCACGCGACGATGCCGAGGACGTCATGCAGGAAGCCTTGATCGGCGCCCATCGAGGGCTCAAACGGTTCGACGGCAGGTCGTCCGTCAAGACCTGGCTGACGAGCATCGTCATGCGCCAGGCGGCCAAGGGCTGGCACAAGTCGCGCCGCTCGCGCGAGGCGTTATCGATCCACGCGGCGAGCGAGGAGCACCAGACGATCGACGACGCCGCGATGGGCATCGATCCGGCGACCGCCGACGCCGATACGCGGATGGATTTGATGGCGGTGCTGCAGAAACTGTCGGAAGACCACAGGCAGATCATTGTGCTCCGCGAGATCCAGGGGCTGAGCTACGAGGAGATCGCCAGGGTATTGAACGTCCCGCGCGGGACGGTGGAATCGCGAATCCACCGCGCGCGGCTGGACTTGCGGGAACGGCTAAAGGCCTACGCGCCACGATGAAGAGCTCTGAATTGCCGGGACGGAACTGGACTGGTTATGAAGTTGTCGTCGTGTGATGCATCTGGATTGAGCGCTTACCTGGACGGCGAGCTCGATGCCGTCGCGCGCGAGCAGGTCGAAGCGCACCTCGCCGCGTGCCCGAGCTGTGCGGCGGAACTGGCGTCGCTGCGATCCGTTTCCAGCGCTGTCGCCTCATACAACTTCGACGATCTCCGGCCCGAGGAACTCGCGCGGCTGCATCATGCGATCGACGATTCGATGATCGAAGACGATCCGGCGATCTGGCGGCTGGGGGGAACGCTCGGGCTGATCGCGGCGTCCATCCTTGTCGTCGCCGGAACGTGGCTGGCAGTTCTGCCGGCGTCTCGACCGGGACAGCCGACGCAGCAGACGACTCTCGCCACGGCCGACGTCCCGGCGTGGGAGCGCACGGCGATGACGCTGAACGTCGAGCACGTTCGGCAGGCCGATGATCCGATCTACCTCGCCGATGCGCAGCTTGATGATTGGATGCTGAGCGCACTCAAGCGGGGCCCGCAGCAATGATGAAGACGCGCGTGAAGATGCTGGTGGTGGGATTGACGGTGCTGGGGATCAGCGCCGGCGTGTTGGCGGGCATGCTGGTCTCGCGCTTGCCGGGGGTCACTTCGGCCGCGCATCCGTCAGCGCCCATGCCTCCGGGGGGCGCCCCCACGCCGCTGGTCGAGGAGCTGCAACTCACGCCGGATCAGCAGGATAAGATGCGGACGATCTGGGAAGGCACGCGCGATCAGGTGCACGATTGCTTCGACGTGGCCGAGCGGCTGCAAAAAGAGCGCGACGAGGCGGTGGCCGCTATCATGACCCCGGAGCAGAAGGCTCAGTTCGAGAAGATCGCGAAGGATTACGCGAACCGCTACAGCAGCCTCGAGCGCAAACGAGAGGAAACGTTCGAAAAAGCCGTCGAAGAGACCAGAAAACTGTTGACCGAGGAGCAGCGTAAAAAGTACGACGCTGTCCTTTCCCGGCGGGTGGGACCGCGCCCGCCGGGGCACGGACCGATGTCGTCGCCGCCGCCGCCTGCGACGTTGCAATAAACGTTCGGCGCTGCTCCAGGCACAGACAAAACGAGACGGGGATTGCTCGCCAATGATCACCAACACCGCCAAACGACCGCTGCAGTCGGCCGATTTGTTTGTTTCTCCGTTTGAGCCGCTGGAATCACGGACGCTTTTATCGATGACGCCCGCGCTGGAAGTGCGCATATCGCTGCCTTTGCCGGTCGCGTTTCATCCGGGAGTCATTTCGACCTCGGCAAGCCAAACATCAACGGCTGATTGTGATGATGCCACCTCGATGCAAACGTCGATGGCGAGGCACGGCGGCCTGCCGACGCCACAGAATTTCGGCGCACTGAGCCTCGGCAATGTGTCCGGCGGGATCGTCGAGCAAACGACGATGATCTTCATCCGCCCCGACGGCGGGATGACGGAACTCACCGAGACTCACCTCATCGGGTCGCATCCCTTCGGCGGCGGAGGGTACCGGCACTATGCTCCGGGCCCCGGTCACATGAATCCGGGCATGGAGACGCCGGGCTATCGCGATGAGGCGGGCACGAATACGACGCCTTCTGCGCCGATGCCAATCTCCGGCGGCAACGACGCCGTTTCCGCGCCGATCTCCGAGACGCCGCACGGCAAGAAGAGCAGTTCCGCTCAGGGCAACGACGTCGTGACGACGCCGGCATCAAACTCGTCCGCCGCGACGGCGACGAACTTCACGGCCTTGTCCCTCGCCAGCACATCGGCGCCGAAGACGACGTCAGTTCGCGTGCGCGGCGGCGAGACGACCGCGACCGCGACGATCGCCGGTTCCTCATTCATCGCCAAAGCCGCCAAGGCCGCGCGAGCAGGCCTTGCGGCGACCGTGATCGATTCCGCCGACGGCTCGTCGCGCGTCAAAGTCCCCGGCGGTGGGGCGGCGGCGGCGCTGTTCTCGTCGATGCTGATCCGCACCGGACAAAACATCGCGCAGGCCGCCGCCAAAGCGGTCGCCGATGCGCCCGGCGCGATCGCCGCCGAGGCAGCGAAGCTCGCCGGCTCGTGGGTCACCGACGCCGCCACCTCGATCGAACGAGAATTCCACTTCCAGCAGATGGGCAACCCGATGGTGCTCATCGGCGACGCGCTCGCCGCGTTCACGGAAGAAAGCACGCAGGCGATCCGCGGCCAAGTGGCGCAAGCGAGCTACGTTCGCGCGTGGGGCATCACCGCGACGGTCGTCGCGATCGATGCGATTGCCCTGGTCTACTACTGGCAGACCAACAAAGCGCGACGGCTCCGCCGGCAAGCGACGTGGGCGACGGCGGCGCTGCTCTCGTAGCATGGCCGTCTCGGCCATGCCTTTTCCTGCGTCGCAAAGTGGCCGCAACGGCCGCGGGCGGGACGCCCATGCTGCGAAAGCGCGGCAGCATCGTTCGCTACACCGCCGGCTCAATCTCCACGTAATCGATCTTGTTGTTCACCGCGCCGCTGGCGTTGGTGATCGTCAGCCGGCCGTCGCTGACGTTGACGGTGACGGTGCCTTCGATCCAGTGATTTGATCCGCCGCCTGGCGTGCCGTTGACCGCCAGCACGCCTTCCACGTTGTACTTGTACTTGCTGTCGGTGAAGCTCGGATCGCCGGCGACGACGTGCACCGAATACATGCCGTTGGGCAGCGCCAGCTCCCAGAAGCGGTCGCCGTAGAGCTGCGTGTGGATCAACGTATCGTGCTGTTGATCCAGCGAGAGTCCGCTGTTGCGATCGCGCGCGAAGCTCGTCGCCGACTGGTTCCAGCCGTACGTGAACCCGTTCCCGCGATTGCCGAAGACGCTGCCCGTGTCGGCGAGGAACCCGTTGGGGATCGGCGCGGTGGTCGTTTGGAAGTTGATCCGCGTGAGCGGGAAGCTGGCGGGCGTGATCTCGACGAAGTCGAACTTGTTGTTTACCGCGCCCGCGGCGTTGGACAGCGTGAGCTTCCCGTCGGTAACGATCACCGTTGCCGTGCCGGAGACGAAGCGGTTGCCGCTGGTCGGCTTGCCGTTGACCAGCAGCACGTCCTCGGCGTTGATCTTGTAGGTGCTGTCGAAGTACTGCGGATCGCCGGCGACCATGTGCACCTGGTACGCGCCGTTCGGCAGCGCGATCTCCCAGGTGCGATTGCCGTAAAGCTGCGTGTGAATGAGCGTGTCGAGCGACTGATCGCTGAGCAGCCCGCGATCGCGCGCGAAGTTCCCGGCCAGGGCGTTCCAGCCGTAAGTCAAGCCGTTGCCCTTGGCGCCGTACACCGCGCCGAAGTCGCCGGCGAAGCCGTCGGGGATCGCAAACCCGCCGGGCTGGAAGTTGATCTTGATCGTCGGGCTGATCGTGCCGGTGACCGCGAAGGTGAACGTGCCGTTGTTCGGATCGTCGCTGTGGATCACGATGTTCCCGCCGAACGTCCCCGCCGCCAGGTCAGAAAGCGCGACCGTGAACGTGTCGTTCGAGCCGGCGTTGATCGTGGAAGAGAGCGGCTCGATGAGCGAGTAACCCGCCGGCAAATTGACGGAAGCGATGTCGAGCGGGAGCTGTCCGAGGTTGCCGACCCTGAAGGTGCGCGTCAGCTCCGCGTCGGCGGCGCGGTTGGTCGTGCCGAAATCGGTGAAATCGGCGAGGCTGGGGGTGGAGTCGCCGTTGGTGATGACGGCGTCGTTGCCGCTGACTTCGATCAGCGGCGCGCCGACTTCGACCGAGCCGATGTCGACAACGCCGACGAAGCGCGGGAAGCCGAGCCCGCGCTGGTCGGTGCCGTTGGCGCCGAACTGCGCGATGGCGGCGGCGTTGTCGCCGTGATCGATCGCGATGCTGCCGGTGCCGGGAAGGATCGTCTTGGTCGGCCCACCGTTTTTGTCGAGCTGGCCGAGATTCGCCGGTCCGCTCTCGTTGCCGGTCGATTGAACGGTCAATTGGTAGCCGGTCTCAGCGGCGGTGGTCACCAGGTCGTGGATCAGCGTGACGCCGACGATGCCGCTGAAGATGTCCGGCCCGTTGCTCGTGTCGGCGTTGTTCGAGGCGATGATCGTGTTGGTCATCGTGGTGGTGGTGTTGGTCCAGACGCCGCCGCCCTGACCGAGGCCGTTGCCCGCGAGAATGATTGGCGCCGTGATCAGGATGATTCCGCCGCCCGCGCCGCCGGCCGCGGTGTTGTAGGCGATGGTGGTGTTGACGGTGGTGAGGGTCCCGCTGGTGGCATAGATGCCGCCGCCTTCACCATTGCCCCCGTTGCCGCCGCCGAAGGCCGCGGGCGCTTTGGACGTCTGGCCGCTGACGGTCGCACCGGGAGCGCCGGGCCCGCCCGCGCCGCCTTGGGCGGTGTTGTTGGCGACGGTGGAGTTGACGATCTTGAGATCCGTCTCGCTATAGAGGCCGCCGCCGAGACCTTGGCCTCCGTCGCCGCCCTGGCCGACCGGGTTGGCGCTGCCGATCCCCCCGATCGCCTCGTTGTGGTCGATCGTGCTGGAGTCGATCACGTTGTGCGCCGCGTCGGCGAGGATTCCGCCGCCGGTGGCGGTTGCGCCGCCGAGATTGATCGACAGGATGGACGGGCCCGACGCCTGCGCCGTGTTGTTGTTCACGGTGGATTGGCTGAGGGTGAAGTTGCCGCCGCCGCTGGCGAAGATGCCGCCGCCCAGCGCCGCGCCGCCGAACCCGCTGACGGACGTTCCGCCGTTGGCATGATTGCCGGAGATGGTGCAGAGGGTGATGTCGGTGTCGTTGGCGAGCTGGACGCCGCCGCCGAACGCCGTCCCGCCGTTGCCGCTGGTGCTGTTGCCCGCGTTTCCGCCGTCGGCGGCGTTGTTGGAGACATCGACGCCGTTCATATGAAGGAAGTGATCGCTGGCGATGCCTCCGCCGTAGGCTTGTCCCGATTGGCTGCCGTTGGCTCCCGCGCCGCTGGCGCCGGCGTGGACGGTGCCGTTGCGGACCGTCGCGCCGCCGGCGCCGGCGAGGAGGGTGAGCTCCCCGTTGTTGTAGATTGCGCCGCCGCGTCCGTCGCCGCCTATCCCGCCGGTGCTTCCGCTGCCGCCCGCGCCGGCGTTGACGTTGTTGGTGTCGAAGATGCAGCCGGAGAAGGTGAAGGCGCTCGAGACGGTGTCGACCGCGCCGCCGAAGGCGTTGCCGCCGTGCCCGCCCGTGTGCCCGACGACCGCGCCGCCTCCGACGCCGCCGCTCACGCTGTTGCTGTCGAACGCGGTCGTGGAGATCGTCCCCGTTGCGCCGCCGGAGAGGAAGAGCGCGCCGCCGAGCGCGAACCCGCCGGCGGCGGGGGAGTCGGTCGGGCCGGTGGTGTCGCCCGCGACGCCGCCGATCGCCTGGTTGCTGTCGAAGGAGCAGGTGAGAGCGGTGATCGCGCCGGTGCTGTAGATGCCGCCGCCCTCGCCTTTGCCGCCCGCGCTGCCGGCGACATCGGTCTGTCCCGCGCCGCCGGTGGCGGTGTTGTTGGAGATGTCGCAGGTGGTGAGGGTGAGCGTGCCGGAGTTGTAGATCCCGCCGCCCAGCGCGTCGCCGCCGGGGTTCCCGCCCGTCCCGGCGCCGCCGGTGACGGCGTTGTTCTTCACCACCACGTTGCTCATCGACAGCGAGCCGAGGTTGCGCACGCCGCCCCCCTGCGACGCGCCCGTGCCGTCACGGATGGTCATGGCGTCGATCTCGCCGGTCGCGCCGCTGTCGACGTCGAAGCCGCGGCCGGAGGTGGCGGCGCTGATCGCCAGCACCGCTGAACCGGGACCTTGAATCGTCACCTTCCCGCCGACGCTGGTGATGTCCAGCGGCTCAGCGCCCAGCGTGATCGTGTGCAGCGATCCGCCGGTGAAGACGGCCGGGTCGAACGTGATGGTGTCATCGCCGGGCGTCTCGGTCGCGATGGTGATCGCCTCGCGGAGGCTGGTGGTGCCGTCGGCGTCGACGGTTTCGTCGGCGGTGGTGTTGACGACGATCCCGACGCCATTCAGCAGGCGGCGCATCTCGAGCAGTTCGCAGGACGCGGCACGATGAAAACGGCGCGCGGCATCACTGCGCAGCGCGACACGGCGGTTACGGCGAGCGGACATCGGATTTCCTCCTTCACCTGACTCGGACGTGTTTGCCCCCCAAACCCACAGCGAAGGCCGAATTATCTGCACCGATGCGAAGGAGGCAATGAAAATCTTTTGATGACCTAGCGATGACGCGCGAAGTGAATGAGTTCCGAGATCTTCGCCGTCGCCAGGCAAAAGACCGTGTCGGCCCCGCCGTAATAGATGCGAACTTCGTCTTTTTCCGGGTATGGGATGACGGCGGTGGGGAAGACGACGTTGGGCACATCGCCGACGCGCTCGTACAACTCGCGCGGCGCCATGATGTACTCCCTGCCGCGCGCGATCACCTTCCGCGGGTCATCGAGATCGAGCAGCGCCACGCCCGCCTTGTAGATCTTCGCGTTCACGCGCGGCGTGATGCCGTGGTAGACGATCAGCCACCCTTCGCTCGTCCTGATCGGCGGCGCGCCGGGACCGATCTTGCCCGAATCCCACGCGAACGCGCGCGACTGCATGATGCACTCACTGCGGCCCCAGTAGACCAGGTCCGGCGAATAACTGATCCACAGGTTCCCCGAGTTCCCGCCTTCCCACGGCCGATCGAGCCGCACGTAAAGCCCGCCGATCTTCTCCGGAAGCAAAACCATGTTCCGATTCGTCGGCTCCGCCGCGACGGCGATCTTCTCGAACTTCTTGAAGTCCCGCGTCCCTGCCACCGAGATCTGGCATCCAAAACGGTTCTCCGATGCGTGGCAGATGTAATACCGATCGTCGGCAGCGATGTAAGTGATCCGCGGGTCGTAGCGCGCCTCTTCTGCGGTGATAAATGGCTCCTCGGTCGGCACGAGCACTTCTTCGGGATCGAACTTCCAGTTCGTGATCCCGTCATCGCTCCACCCGACGCGGAGCGACTGAAACCCCTGCCGCTTCTCCACGCGAAACACGCCGACGTACTTGTTGCCGAAGCGCGCGACTGAACTGTTAAACACGGCATTTGCACCGGGAATCATCTCCGGCGTGAGGATCGGATTGCCGGGATAACGCTGGACGACGTCGCGAGGTTCGGTCATGGCGAAAGAGAATACAGCTTCACCCCGAAGTCACGAGGGGAGGGATGTGGTTTCCCGGACGTGGCGCGTGGACGCGACCAGCTCCGATAACCTCGACACCGCCGCGGCGTCCGTCGCTTTCCATCGCCGCCGATAAAAACCGTGCCGGCGGGCACCTTTCGGCAAACGCCGTCAACCGCACGTCGGATAAGTGCCCCCGGGAATGATTTTCGGTCGACCGGGAATGGCTCTCGGTCGACCGGGAATGGCTCTCGGTCGACCGGGAATGGCTCTCGGTCGACCTGGAATGGCTCTCGGTCGACCGGGAAT
>JAICTV010000164.1 GCA_025936175.1 Phycisphaerae bacterium | reverse complement strand
CTTCGCCCACTGGGCGTCGGTCAATTCATGGCGGTGACGATGAGCCATCATGTCCTCCGTGACGAGGACATCTTGAACGAAAACAGGCCGTGGCGCGAATTTAAATGTCCGTGCTGCCTAGAAGTTCATCAGCGGAGAGGGGGAGATTCGAACTCCCGCTACCCTTGCGGGCAGACCGGTTTTCGAAACCGGCGCATTCAACCGCTCTGCCACCTCTCCGAGCGGGTGGAAAAGACTAGTCGCCCGCCGCTCGTGCGTCAACGACGCTGCCGCGCCTGGCGGCGGCGGGATCCGGCACGGGGCAGGCAGGTTATCGGTCCTTGGTTTCCGCGCGGCGGGGTAAAGTCGGACGTTAAATGGAACGATGGTGGGTGAAGAGGTGTATGCCGATGGATCAGCCTAAGCCTTTGTCGTCTGCTGCCGCTGCCGTTCCCGCCGCGCCGGCGCCGATTGCGCCGGTTCCGACGCCGCCGAAGGAACTCGAGCAGCGCGCCGGTGGCAAGGGTGAAGATCGGCGCAGGACGGTCGTCGATCGCCGCATGGGTGTGGATCGTCGGCAGTTGACGCGCGATGAGGCGGGGTACACCGGCGCGGAGCGGCGCAGCGGCGTGGAGCGGCGCGACAATACCGGTCTGGAACGCCGTCGCGGCCCGGGCCGGCGGCGAAGTGACGATCGCAAGGCCGCCGAGGAGGGCGAGATGACCGCCGAACAATTCGAGTTCTGCATGGCGATCGAGACGTACAAGAAGGTGAACAAGAAGATGTTTCCGACGTGGACGGAAGTGCTCGAAGTCGTCCAGCACCTGGGGTATCGCAAGGTGATGACGCGGAACATTCAACTGGAGAATTGCCCGGAGCCGGAGCTGCACAAGATCGGATCGAACGGCTCCGATCCGAAGGCGAACGCGGCGTAATGATCTGTTTATGGAACGAAGCGGCCCGGGGCAGAGCCCCGGGCTTTTTGCTGCGCTTCGTTTGTTCGCGATCGCGTCAGCTGTTCTTTCGACGCCGCATGAGGCCCATCGCGCCGAGCGTGAGGAGGCCGAGCGATGCGGGTTCGGGAACGCTGGTGACGCCGGCCCAACTGTTGTCGATGCGGAGTTCGTCCATGGTGGTGGTCCCGCCGCCGGAGAGAGAGCGGAGGAAGAAGCTCTGGATCTGGAGCTGATTGACGTCGCCGCCGGTGCTCGTGAGCGTCGTCGCGGGCGCGCTGGCGGCGCCGAGATCGCTCGGGTCGGGATTGATCCACATGCGCGAAACGTCGTCGGTGCTGCTGGCCTGATTGAACTCGTATTCGCCGACGACGAAGACCGTTTCGCCGACCGCGTGTTGCGCGGTGTCCCACGCGATCACACTGGTGCCCGTGGACGCGCTCACGTCAGATCGCACGCCGAGATTGAACTTCGTGCCGTCGGCGGCGTCTTTGCGGATCTGCAATCGCGCGCCGGCTTGCGTGATGCTGGTGGTCGCGGTGCCGGCGGAGTTGTTGAAGCCGGCGATGAACGCACCACTGGTTGTCACGCCGGTCAGGTTCGTCACCTTCATCAGCAGCGAATAAAACAGCGTGCCGGAACCGGTCGGCAGTCCGGTGGTTGCAATGCGATCGGACTTGGCGGCGGCATTGGGGATGGAGACGTCATTGCCGGCCGGCGTGCCGATGGTGGTGCCATAGAGCGCGTTGGCGTCGGTGTACTGGAGCGACGGATCGGTGCTGATGACGCTGATGTCGCCGGTGCCGGCGGTCGTCGGCGTCCACGTGGGCGCGCCGACCGTCCCGAGCGCGCCAGTCGGGTAGTCGAACTGCTCGTAGATGGTGGAGGCGGAAACCTGCGCGGCGGCGGACAGAAGGATGGCAGCGGCCAGTCGCTTTTTCATTTACTCTCTCCTGCAATCTGCGGAAATGAACGACGTTGCCCTCGCCCCGCGCGGAGCCCTCCGGCGGGACGGCCGGCAGTATGCGCGGCGGCAGAGCCGGCTGTCAAACCTTTTATCGATAGGAATCGATCACGGCAAGCCCATGAAATTATAGAAGCTACGCCCGCACGAGCTGCTGCTCCAGTGAGACGGCGAGTTGCTGAAGCGTCAACGGCACATTCACGTTGGAATCCAGATAGCCCTCCGCCCGCGTGATCGCATCGATGCCGGCGCAACAGCTCTCCGCCAACTCCGCATCGCCGCTCACGTCCGGGAGATGCTGGCGAAGTCGCGTCGCCGCCAGTCGGAGGTACAGGCCCAGCCCCTCCTTCGTCGCCTGATCCTTGCTCGATTTGTTGTCTCGCTCAAGTTGCTTTTCCGCATACGCGTCGGCGGCCTTTTTGAAGAAGTCTTGAAGATCGATTGCCGGCGGACGGCCGTCGACGAGCCCGTCGACCTGCTTCAGCAGCTCGCGCGCGCTCTCGACCACGCCGTCTTCGATCCAGCGCAGCGCCAGCCCCAGCGACCCTTCAGACAGGTCCGCCGCCTCGCCGGCCGGCTGTTTGGCGATCTTCCGCTTCTCGAGCTCGCGCTGCACCACCTTCTCATCGAGCGACGCGAAACGCACGATCTGACAGCGGCTTCGAATGGTCGGCAGCAGACAATCGGGTTGATCGGTGATGAGGATGAGCAGCGTTCGCCCCGGCGGCTCCTCGAGCGTCTTGAGCAGCGCGTTCTGCGCCTGCGGGTTCATCAAATCCGCTTCCTCGATGACGAAGACCTTGCCGCGGCCTTTGACGGAACTGCGCGATGCGGGACCGATCAAAAACTCGCGGATCACGTTCACGGGAAGATCGCGCGCCTTGCTTTCCGACTTCTCCAGCCGGATGAGTTGACGGTAGATGACGTGAAAGTCCGGGTGGTTCGAGCTGCCGTCCTGATTCCCCACGCTCATCAAGACGCAGCTGTCGCACTTGCCACAGGGTCTCTCGCCCTTGGGTGACTCGCAGAGGAACAGCGTCGCCAGGCCGCGCGCGGCGGTGGCTTTTCCGACGCCGACTCGTCCGGCGAAGATCATGCCGTGCGGAAGCCGATCGGCGCGATACGCGCGCAGCAGCGTTCCGACCGCCTGGTCCTGACCGAAAATATCCTGCAGCGTGATCACGTTGTCATCCGCGCGGGCGTCACGGCTTCATCGGCTCGTACAGCGCCATCATGCCCTTGAGATGCCACAGCAGCGCACCGATCGCGCTGAGCATCACGATCCAGTAGACGATGCGGAGCTTACTCGGTGGTCGAATGAACCGGCCCATGCGCCGCGCCTTTCTCGCTACGCCTTCAACGATTCTAGCGCGCCCAGCACATCCTGAAAAACCTCGCCGGAAATGCGATCGGAGCGAATGATCCGGTGCCGCTGCGGGTCGAGCTTTGCTTGATTGAGGTAGTTCTGCCGCACGACCTCGTGATAATCCATCGACCGCTGCTCGATGCGGTCGAGATCCATCCCCGCCTTGGGATCATCCGGGAAGAGCGTGAACTTCGGCCGCATCCGCGCCATGCTGGCGGCGACGGGCAGGTCGAGGATCAGCGTCAGGTCCGGCCATCGCCCTTTGATTGCGATGTCGCCGACTTTTCGGATTTCTTCCGCGCTCAAACCGTCCCCGTCAAGTTGATAGGCCAGCGTGCTGGAGACGAACCGGTCGGAGACGACCACCTGCCCCGCCGCCAGCGCCGGCAGGATTTTCTCGACCATCATCTGCGCCCGCGAGGCCATGTAGAGCAGCATCTCGCAGCGCATGCCCATGTCGGTGTTCTTCGGGTTGAGCAGGATCTCGCGGACCATCTCCCCGATGCGCGTCGCGCCGGGATCGTGCACCGCCAGGACGGGATTCCCCTGCGCTTCGAGATGCTCGCGGAGCAGGCGCGCCTGAGTGCTCTTGCCGCACCCTTCGCCGCCGTCAAAGACGATGAACTTGCCGCGGAGGTGGGTCATGGGGATTTGCAACTTGCGATCTGCAATTTGCGCTTGCTCAAGACGATCTCCTCAGCACGCCCGCGCGCCCCGCGGGACAGCGTGCATTTTCAATTGCAAATCGCAAATCGCAAATCGCAAATTGCAAATGATCTCACAGCTCCTTCACGCGCAGATTCCGAAATTCCACCTCCGCCCCGTGCCCGAGAAACCCGATGTGCCCGGACTTGTTCTGCAGCCCCGGATGCTTGGCCAGCTTCACCGGATCTTTCACCTCGTCGAGATTCGCATCCACGATGGTCGCGCCGTTGAGCACGACCTTGATGTGCCGCCCGTCGGCGGTGATCTCCTCGCTGTTCCACTCCCCCACTTTCTTCTGATGCCCGCGCTCGGCGGGCACGACGTCGTAGATCGAGCCGTGATACTGCGCCGGCCGCAGGTGCGCGTATTTCTCGGCCGAGTCATCGAGCACCTGGATCTCCATCCCGAGGTACGCGGTGTTCCCCGACAGCGGCGCGCGAATGCCGATGCCGTTGTTCGCCCCCGGCGTCAGCTTGAAGTCGAAGCGCAGGATGAAATTGGGATACTCCTTCTCCGTATACAGATTGCCGCCGTCGGCGACTGTGCAATAAATCACCGCCCCCCCTGCTCCATCGTCGCGGACCGCATACCCCTGCCCCGCCTTGTTGCCGTAGGTCCAGCCGGCCAGGTCATGACCGTTGAAGATCGGGGTGAAGCCGGCTTCGGTCGACGACGACGCCGCCGCGGCGGCCACCGCCGGTTTCGTCGCGGGCGCGGGGGCGGGAGCCGCCGACGTTTCGGCCTTGTGATGCTCGGACGTGCAACCGGCGATGAGAACGGCGAAGATGATGGACACGGCCAACGAACGGGGTTCGATCATGGGGAGCACCTTAAAATGCGAACGCAAAATGGCCAAGAGGCGAAGGCGCAAAGAAAACAATCGCCTTGGTGCCTTTGAGTTTCTCCGCACCTCTGCTTCTGGGCGCCTCTGCGTTGGTCTTGGCGCGACGCGCGACTTTCCGAGCGACCTCCAAATCCATAATGCAGAGACGCACAGGGGCAGAGAAGCAGAGAGAAGAGCAATGAAGCAAAGCCCCGGCGGCCTCGCCTTCCTTTGCCATTTTGCTCCTTTGCGTCTTTGCGTTCATCATCGAACAGGCTGTCCTCTTCGCCGCCGGCGCGACATTCTCTTACGCGTGAACGTGCAGCGCGTTGATTCTGGTTTCCGTGGCTTGGGCGTCCCTCCCGAGCATGGGCGGCATGAGCCGCCGCAGTCAGGAACGCCGCCGCTCCGCGGAAGCGCTCGGGCAAGATGCCCACGCCACCTTCAAAGCCACCGTCAAAGCCACGTTCAGAGGCACCGCGCCTTTTCCCTCGTCGAGCTGCTCGTCGTCATCGGCATCATCGCGGTCCTGATCGGCATCCTCCTCCCGGCGATGGCCCGCGCGCGCGTTCAGGCCAAGACGGTCGAATGCGCCTCGCAGATGCGCCAGATCGGCCAGGCGATGCTCATCTATGCGCACGAAAATAAAGGCGCGCTCTTCCCGCCCGATGCGGGCCTGATCGTCCCGCTCGATCAGCGCTGGTTCCGCTTCGTCATCAAGAACTCCCCGACGCCTTCCGACCCGACCAACCAGGAGGCGAAGGACTGGACGCCGACGATCCTCATCTGCCCCGCCGACGATCCCGAGCCCACCTACTACCACACCTACCTCCTCAACCACCACCTGCACGAGCACAACCTGGGCTACTCCAGCCACTTCCCCGCCAACCTCACGCCCAGCGACGCGATCGTCATGGGCGAGAAGAAGACGCTGGCGACCAACTACTACGTCGAGATCCTCAACGGGCAATCGACGTATTACGAGCAGGTGGATGAGTTCCGCCACGGGATGAAGCGGGGCAGCAATTACCTCTTCGCCGACATGCACGTCAGCCTGATGATGCAGATGCGCGGGCGAGATCCGTCGTTGCCGCTCTTCGGCGCCGACCCGTGGGATTTTCCGGGGGAGATTGTGAATCCCTGATTCGAAGAGAGGATAGAAGATAGAGGATAGCAACGGCGCGGAAGCGGGCGCGACCGATCTGGTCTCTCGCTATCTTCTATCCTCTATCTTCTATCCTCTCCCGCCGATTCCCTCCTTGACCCGCCCCGGCGCTCACTTCTATCCTCGCCCGCGCATGAGCGCCGCCGGCACTAACTGGATCACCGATCTGCGACGCGACTTCGATCGCGTCTTCTCCTCCAGCAAGGGAAGAACCCATGTGATTCGCGCCCCCGGGCGGGTGAACCTGATCGGCGAGCACACCGACTATAACGACGGCTTCGTCTTCCCGATGGCGATCGAGCCGGAGATCCGCTTCGTCTGCCGCAGCCGCGAGGACGGACAGGTGAGGCTCACATCGACGGAGATGGGGCAGAAGGAGTCAGTAGCCAGTAGCCAGAATTCAGGAGCCGGGAGCCGGAATGCATCTACTGACTACCGGCTACTGGATTCTCAATTCTCTCGCCCCCTCGCCTCCTTCTCCCTGAACGAAAAGATCGTCCCGCTCGACAAGCACGACAAAGACGCCTGGACCAACTACCCGCGCGGCGCGATCGCGGAGCTGATCGCCGCCGGCATCCCGCTCAGCGGCATGGACGTGCTATTAACGAGCTCCATCCCCCTGGGCGGCGGTTTGTCATCGAGCGCAGCCCTGCTGGTCGGCACGGCCCGCTGCGCGCTGGCGCTGGCGGGTTTAACCATGGACCCGCAGCGGCTGGCGCTGCTGTGCCAGAAGGCCGAGCACGAGTACGCCGGCGCGCCGGTCGGCATCATGGACCAGACGATCATCGCCGCCGCCCGCGCCGGGACCGCGATGCTGCTCGACTGCCGCGATCTCTCCAAGCGGTTCGTCCCGCTCGATGCGCAAGAGCTCCGCGTCGTCGTCGCGAACTCCCTCGTCAAACACGATCTCGGCGCCGGCGGCGATAATGAATACGCCAAGCGCCGCCGACAATGCGAGGAAGCGGTCCGGTTCTTCGCGACCCCCCCTATCGGGAATCCGGCCGTGAAGTCGCTGCGGGATGTCACGCTCCAGCAGATCGATCAAGCGAAAGGCAAACTCGACGATGTCGTCCTGCGCCGCGCCCGTCACGTGGTCACGGAGACCGCGCGGACGGCGCGCTTTGCCGAGCTGCTGGCCGAGAAGAAATACGAGCAGGCCGGCGACTTGATGCTGCAAAGCCACGCCTCGATGCGCGATGACTACGAGATCACGGTGGAGGAAGTCGATTTCCTCTCCGCCGAGGCGATGAAGGTCAAGGGCGTGTACGGCGCCCGAATGACCGGCGGCGGCTTCGGCGGCTGCATCGTCGCGCTCGTCCAGCCGCGCGCCGCGACGGCGCTCATTGAGCATCTGACGCGCGGGTACGCGGATCGCTTTGGCAAGCGGCCCGAATGTTTCGTGACGACGGCGGCGGATGGGGCGAGCATTGTCGCGTGAGGCGCGGCGGACGGCTTCGCATGTCTCATTGGAACCAACGGCCATCTTCTCTCGTGAACCTCGCCGGGGGATTGATCTGCGTCTCCGCATTGTGTGCTGCCTGCCGGGCCGAGCCCCCCCGGGTTGCCGGCCAGGTCGGCCACGTACGCGACAAATCGCTGAACGAAGCGTCCGGGCTGGTGATGAGCCGCAAGCACGCGGGCGTCTATTGGACGCACAACGACGGCGACGACGGGGTGCTCTACGCGATCCATTCGGACGGCGAGACGATCGCCAAGTTCAAGATCGACGACGTGGATTTCAGGGACTGGGAAGACATCGCCAACGACGGCGAGGGGAATCTTTATCTCGCGGACATCGGCAACAACCAGCGCGCGCGCAAGCACATGACGATCTACCGCGTCGCCGAGCCCGACCCGAGCCGGCAACCGCCGCTGCCGGGCACGCTCAAGGTTGACGCCACGTGGAAGGTCGGATTTCCGGATCGGCCTTTCAACTGCGAGAGCCTTTTCATCCACGCAGGTTACGGCTACGTCATCTCCAAGCTCGACGGCGGTGAGCACAGGGGCGAGCGCGCGGGCGTTTACCGTTTCCCGCTGTCGGCCGGCAAGAAACACAACGTGCTGGAGCGCGTTTGCGAGCTGCCGATCGTCGAGCCGGTCACCGCGGCCGACCTCAGCGCCGACGGGAAGACGCTCGCCATCCTCAGCCAGCATGCGCTGAGCCTCTTTCAGATCGACGGAGACGTGCGCAAGGCGGCGGACGCCACGCCGCGGACGTTTCCCATTCCTCCGATTCAAGCCGAAGGTTGCGCTTTCAATCCGCAGGGTGTGCTGCTCATCGCCGAAAGCGGCGAGATCGTGCAGGTCACGCCGGATCGCCCGCCCGCAACGACGCTACCCGCGCAGTCGACGCAACCGACGCGGCCTGCACGCTAGTCCCTCGCGTGAAACGTCAGATCGACCACTTCGCCGGGCACCAGATCCTGATCGGCGGGAATGGTGATCTGCACGGGCAGCACCCATTCGGGGATGTTGGGATTGCGCAGGTGCCGCGACGGCATCGGCTCGAACTGCGGCGCGACGCTGGCGACGTAAGTCTGGAAGGTGCGTCGCGGCGCGGCCCCCGCGCTTCCGCCGCGCCCGCGCGTGCGGACCGTCACCGCCATCCCCGGCGTCGGACGGATCGGCTGATCCTCGCGCAGGTAGCCGGTGATGAAATCGCCCTGCCCGCCGGCGATCACCATCAGCGTCTTGCCGAGCTTGATCCCCTCGCCGGGATACTGGCGGATCTCCATCACCGTGCCGTCGATGGGGGATTTCACCTCGCGCGCATCGAGGCGCGCCTGCAACTCCGCGATCTTCGCATCGCGCTCCGCCGACGACATCCCCCCCGCGCCCGCGCCCCCGCCCGCGCCCGGCTGAGACGTCGCCGCCGCCGCGCGCAGCGCCTCCAGTTGTTTCTCCACCAGGCTCAGATCGACCCGTGCGATCAGTTGCCCATCCCGCACCGTGTCAAAGACGTGGATCGGCTGCGGCAGTTTTTCCAGCACGCCTTCGACCTTGCTCTCCACCGAGACGCGCATCGCGCTCACCTCGCCCGTCGCCGTGGCGGCGCTCGTGTGCCGCACCCACAGCCAGCCCGCGAGCGATGCGCTGATCAGCATCGTCACCACCGGCGCAATCTGGTACCGCGCGCGCCGCAGCTTCAGCGACCAGGGCGTATCCAGTGCGGCGCGGGCGCGGGGGGAAGGTTGATCCGACATCGGCGCTTATACCTCCGCCTCATCGGACCGATGGAACAGCGAAACCCGCTCCACTTCCTTCATCTCCTGAAGCTCCGCGATCAGCTCCCGCGCCCGCGCGGGATCGCGCAGCAGCAGGCGGTAGGACAGGTCCACGCGCTCGGCGTCGACGTCATGCTGGCTCGCCAGCTGCGCGCGAACCGTGTGCCTGCGGAAGACGTGCTTGAGCTGCGCGGTCGATCCGTTCCCCGACCACTGCACGGAGACGACCACGTCATACCGATGCCGGCTGCCGAAGGACGTCACGCGCGTGTAGAGGTAGATGGCGGCGATGACGATCACCGCCAGCACGCCCAGGCTCAGCCGCTGCGTGCCGCACGCGACGCCCTCGACCACCGCCCACAGGATGAAGGTCGTATCCCGCGTGTCCTTCAGCACGTTGCGGAAGCGGATCATCGCGAAGATCGACAGCAGCCCCAGCGCGATCAGGATGTTCCCCGCCAGCAGCATCATCGTCAGCGCCACCAGCACCGGCAGCACCAGCAGCGACGCGCAGAACGTCTGCGAGTACGACAAGCCCGCGTGCGTCAGCATGTACGTCCAGGCGATGACGTGCCCGATGCAGAACGCCACCAGCAGCGCCAGCAGCACGTACTCCCCGCCGCCGAGCGTCGGCGGGAGATCCGACAACGATTGAAACAACGTGTCCATCAGGCGTTTAAAAACCTGTAGTCTCTCAGCCCGCGCCCGCCCGCGCACCCGAGCGCGCGGGGGACCTGCTCCACGCACTGAACATACTTGCCCATCTTGGTCCGGTACAGATTGCACGCCCGCGCCAGCTCGCGCATCCAGAGCGGAAAGCGGTCGTCGAACTTCAATTCCAGCACCACGTACTCGATCTTCGCCGGCTCGAATGCCGCCGGCGCGGGCTCCAGCGTGCCGGTCCAGTTGGCGGCGCCGGCCTGGCGATCGAAGGTGATCCGCACCGCGTCATCGTGCGCCGCCACCCACGCCTCGCGCTCGTAGTACACGATCATCTTCGGCTCGGCGTGCAGCGCGTTGCGCAGGCGGAGAAATTCGTGCAGCGTGTCGAACGATTCGCCGTCGGTCTGATCGTGCAGATCATCCACCCGCGGCGGCTCGCCCGCGAGCAACCGGCCCAGCGCATCCCGCTTGATCACCGCGCGGCGCTTGAGCACCACATCGTTCACCCGCCGCTTGATCTCGCAGAACAAAGGGCTCTTGCCGTTGTAGTCGTAATACCGCATCCGCAGCTTGAAGCGGTTCTTCTGCCCCTGGAAACTCGCCCGGTAGAGCGCCATCCCGGGATCATCGAGGTAGAGCGAGTAGATCGGATACGCGTGGTGCATCGCCGGCCGCGCGTACGGATCGCGCCGCAGGTAGCTGCGCACGAAATCCCGCACCTGACGGGCGCACGGCTCGTCGATCAGGTATTTGAGCTCGTAACGACTGCGTTGATAGTGATGCTCAAAACGCATCGCTGCGAAGTGCCCTCTCGTTCCCGGCAGATCAAGTTAGCATTAAGATTGGATTCAGCAAAATTGCAACCCGCGGCTATATTGTGGCTTGCGGGTATGCGGCGATCAGTGCGGGCTTAATGCGGAAGGCGGGAAGACCCCGGCGTGCGGCGCGCGTTCACCATCGTCGAGATCATGGTGGTCATCGGCATCATCGCCGTGCTGATGGCCATCCTGCTGCCCACGCTTTCCCGCGTCCGCCAGCGCGCCTGCACCCTGCGCTGCGCCAACACGCTGCGGCAGTTCGGCACGGCGTGGCAGATGTACGCCTCCGCGCAGCAGGGCCGCATCGTCCCGGGGCGTCTGCCGCGCTACAACGGCATTTCGAGCACGTTCGACCTGGGCGAGGGCGAGGAGTACCGCCCGCGCTGGTACGAGCTGCTCGGCGCGCAGATCAAACGTTACGCCACCAGGACGCCGATCAAGGTCGAGAACGACAACTGGACGATCAAGGACGATTTCTTCCTCTGCCCCGCCGTCCCCGACTGGACCAACAGCCGCAACTACACCTACGGCTACAACTATCAGTTCCTCGGCAACGCGCGCTACAAGCCGGACGGGAAGTTCATCAACTACCCGGTCAACGCCGCGCGGGTCAAGGCGGCCGAGACGGTGATGGCCGCCGATTCCATGGGCACCGCCGCCGGCCACCCGCGCAGCGGCCGCACCGGGTATTACGCCGACGGCACCAAGGACATCTTCGCCATGGGCAACAAGGGCTGGTCGCTCGATCCCCCGCGTCTGACGGCGAGCAGCGACTACGCCGACCCGCAGCAGCGCGCCCCGCAGAACCGCTGTGCCCCCGACCCGCGCCACCAGAAAAAAGCCAACGCCGCCTTCTGCGACGGCCACGTCGAGCTTCTTTCTTTGCAGGAGCTGGGCTACATCGTCAACCCGGCGGACGACAGCGTCGCCGCGCTCGACCCGCGCGCCAGCAACCGCCTCTTCAGCGGCGGCGGCCGCGACGATGATCCGCCGCCGGTACAGTAAACGACCGTTCGATCATCGACCGTGCAGTGAATCACGATGACCGCCGCCGCTAAAGTTCCTTCCCAACCGACGCTCGCGCCTCCCGTGAAGCGGCGGCGGCGGCGGCGGACGGTGATCATCGCCGCGATCGCCGGCGCGGGCGTGATCATTTTGGCCGCGGGCATCTGGCTGATCGCCGCCGCGCTGCGCGAGGATGCGCCGCCGCGCCTGAACGAGAACGCCGTCGTCCTGACCCGGTTCGTCGAATCGAAGAACTTCGAGAAACTCCCCTTCGAGCAGCAGCGGCAGTTCTACAAGGTGCTGGACGACCGCGACGGCGCGGGCGAGCTCGATCAGGCTTTCAGCAGCGGCAAGCTGAGCGAATCCGAATACCGCGCCGGCCTGGAGGCCGCGTGGCTGGGCAAGCACATCAACCGCGTGGAGAAGTATTTCTCCCTCGCCCCCGGCATCGCCCGCACCAACTACCTCATCAAATTGGTCGACAAAAAGGAGCGCAAGACCGCCAAGCCGACCGCGGGGAGCGCGGGCAAGGGCGCAGGGGGGGCGGCGGCAGGAGCAGGCGCAGAGAAAATCGACGTCAACGAAACGGCGGCGGAGATGAAGGTTGAAAAATGGCCCGCGTCGGTCCGCACGCAGTGGGACACGTTTCATGAAGCCTACCGCAACCAGCGCAAGGCGATCGAAAAAGCCAACGCGACGACGAATCCGGCCGGCGCGGCCGCCGCTAAACCGAAGAAGAAGACGTGACGGCGTTCGTTGTTAGTTGTTAGTCGTCGGTGGGAAATTCGCCATCCCCTGCTGTTCGTTCTGCATTCATCCTTCATCATTCAGCATTCCCCGGCCGGCCTGCCGGACGATCCGGACGTGCTGACGGACCACTTGTTCATGCTGCCGGATGGTTCGTTCATCTCGCCGGCCCTTCCGTTCATGCTGCCCGAGCTTCCGTTCATGCTGCCGGAGCTTTGGTTCATGCTGCCGGAGCTTCCGTT
>JAICTV010000233.1 GCA_025936175.1 Phycisphaerae bacterium | reverse complement strand
GGGAAGCGGGACAGCGCGGGGAGCGGGGGGAGCGGGGGGAGCGCGGGGAGCGCGGGGAGCGCGGGGAGCGCGGGGAGCGCGGGAAGCGCGGGGAGCGCGGGGAGCGGCGCGAACGTGGTCGGCTGACGAGATGACTGTCCGGCGCGCGGCCGATTCGCGCCCGCGCCCGCCCGCGCCCGCGCCCGCGCGCCGCGACGTGACACGAGCCGATGTCGCACGGGCAAATCCGCCTTGCCGCCGGCGCGCTCCTCGCCCTCGATCGAAAGCAATCGCCCCCGTGCGCGCTCGAGCACGAACGGTCGAACCGCAGCCGATCCGTACCGGTCAGCTCCCGCGACCGATTTATTCCCCACGCTCCTCCCCCTGATCAGGGGGGCGAATAAGAAGGGCTTCCACCGGCTTTGCATCACACGGTCGGGACTCGCGGCGTCGCGATGCCTGACGCTCCGCACCATGCGATCGGCGAACGTCGCCGACGCGATGCAAAGCCGATCCGGATTGATCGAAAGGATGCAATCATGAAGTCAGAGCCCTTTGAGTCTCTCGAATCCCGCAAGCTCTTCGCCGTCACCGCGTCGTTCCTGCCCGGCCCCGGGATCCTCAACGTCTTCGGCGACGGGCAGGACAACAGCGTCACCGTCAGCCGCGACGCGGCGGGCAGGCTCCTCGTCAACGGCGGCGCCGTCGCCGTGCAGGGCGGCGCCGCCACCGTGGCGAACACGGCGCTGATCCAGGTCTTCGGCCAGGACGGCAACGACGCCATCGCGCTCAACGAAGCCAACGGCGCGCTCCCCGCCGCCAACCTCTTCGGCGGCGCGGGCAACGACAACCTCACCGGCGGCAGCGGAACCGATCAGCTCTTCGGCCAGGCCGGCAACGACGTTGTGCTCGGCAAGGGCGCAAGCGATTTTCTGTTCGGCGGCGACGGGAACGATCAGCTCACCGGCGGCGACGGCGACGACCAGGTCTTCGGCCAGGCCGGCAACGACCGCATGATCTGGAACCCCGGCGACGACACGGACCTTAACGAAGGCGGCGACGGAACCGACACGCCGGAAGTGAACGGCGGCAACGGCGCCGAAACCTTCACCGTCACCGCCAACGGATCGCGCGTCCGCTTCGACCGCACGACCCCCGCCCCGTTCAGCATCGACATCGGCGCCACCGAGATCCTGACGCTCAACGCCAACGGCGGCGACGACGTCGTCACCGCGGGCAACGGGCTGGCCACCCTCATCAGCCTCACCGTCGACGGCGGCGCTGGCAACGACTCCATCACCGGCGGCGACGGGAATGACAAACTCATCGGCGGCGACGGCAACGACGCGATCAACGGCGGACGCGGGAACGACGCCGCGCTCATGGGCGCCGGCGACGATACGTTCGTCTGGAACCCCGGCGACGGCAGCGACGTCGTCGAAGGCCAGGACGGCGCCGACACCATGCAGTTCAACGGCGCCAACATCGCCGAGAAGATCGACCTTTCCGCCAACGGCCCGCGCCTGCGCTTCACGCGTGACATCGCGAGCATCGTCATGGACACCGACGGCGTGGAGACGGTGAACTTCAAAGCGCTCGGCGGCACGGACCTGATCACGGTCAACAACCTCGCCGGCACTGACGTGACGAGCGTCAACGTCGATCTCTCGGGCACGCCGCAGGTCGGCGACGGCGCGGCCGACACCATGGTCGTGAACGGCACCGCCGCCGCGGACGTCATCTCGATGATCGGCGACGCCGCGAGCGGCGTGAGCGTGCTCGGACTCGCCGCGAAGGTGAACGTCACCGGCCTGGAGGCGGCGAATGACGTGATCCAGCTCAACGGCCTGGCCGGCGACGACGTCATCGAGGCGACCGGCTCGACCTTCGCGGTTCACGAAAACGGCGGCGAAGGGAACGACGTGCTGATCGGCAGCTTTGGCAACGATTCGATCGCCGGCGAAAACGGCGACGACATCCTGATCGGCGGCGCCGGCGCCGACCTCCTCGACGGCGGCGCCGGGAGCAACGTGCTGATTCAATAGCGCTCGACGGCGCATCCTCCCCGAGGCCTTCCCGCGTGCCGCAGCCGGCGCGGGAACGCCCAGCGCCGACGCGGGCCCGGCGGCGCGAGCAGTCCATCGCGCGTCGCCGGCCCGCTTCTTTTTGCAAGACCCAAAACGAAAGAACCCCGTCCTCGATCGGACGGGGTTCTTGAATGAGCGGGCGAAGGGATTCGAACCCTCGACGTCAGCCTTGGGAAGGCTGCATTCTACCACTGAATTACGCCCGCATGGTTCTTCGCTCGGGCCTGGGCATTCTATCGCGCGTCGAGAGTCGGGCAAGTTTGGGGCGCATTTACTGGCCCGTGCCGCCGATTTTGAAGCTGCTCGTGATCGTTTGGCCTTGCTTGAGGTTGACGTAAAAGTCCGGGACGACGTTGCTGCTGATGTCGCGCGGGGGGCAGCAGTACTTGTTCACCACCAATTCGCGCTTGCCGTCCTTCGCGGTGCCGCCGCGGCATTGGGGGCGGTCTTCGCCCGCGGATTTGATCGCGATGCCGCGGCCGCCGGTGTCGGCGAGCATCGCCCAGTCACACGCGTACTTCGTGGAGTTGAAGTCGAAGGCGTCGGGGCGCGTGATGTGCGTGATGTCCTGATCGGCCGAATCGGGAGTCGCGCTTCCGGCGATGCGCCCGATGTGATCGGCGGGGTAATATGACCAGTAGCCCTTGCGGTGCCAGGAGAAATGATCGGCGCCGGCGGGAAGGGTGAAAGCCCAGCCGAGTTCCTGCAGCGCAGGCTCGCTCGTGTGGCGGGCCTTTGCTTTCGCCTTTTCCTCATCCGCCTTCGTCCACTTGACCGTGTAGCTGAACGTTCCGTTCTCGAAGGACGTTTCGATCTGTCCGACGATTCCGCCGATTTCGGCGTCGCCTTCCAGATCGGCGCGCATCTTCGTCACCTTCGTCAGCGGCATCGCGCAGAGCGCGGCATCGTCGGCGAGCTTCTCGGACGAGCCGTTGATCGTGATGTGCGTCAGCTTGATCGGCCTGCGGACGACGCCGTACCACATGCCGTTCTTCGGCTGATTGTTGGCCATCACGAAGTTGAGGCGGGGAAACTTGAGATCCGCCGGCGGCGCCGATGCGCTGGCGGGGGCCGTGTCGGGCTCGTCCTTGAGGCGCAGGTCGTAGGTGACCATGTCGCGGCCGTCGGGATACGCGAAGTTCAATCGCAACACATGCGCCTGCGCGATTTTGTCGGCCGGGACGTCGATCTTCACTTCGCCGCTGCTGCGCGGCGCGAGATCGGGATGGATCTGGCCCGAGTTCAGCTCGCTGCCGCCGCGCATGAGCGTCCACGTCGTCTTCAGCTCGGCCAGATTCGTGAAAGAGAAATGATTGGTTGCTTTCGCAACGAGGGTGTTGTCCTGCACGATCGGCTTCGATTCGACTTTGATCGGGGCGTAGACGACCTTGACGGCGTAGTAGTCGGGCCGCGGGTCGCGATACGCGCCGACGAGGCCTTTGACCTTCACGAGGTTGATCCCGGTCTTCTCGTCGAAGTCCCAGAGTTTCACCGGGCACTTGTCCGCGACGGCGCGGTCCTGCCATTCCCACAGCCACGAGCCCGGCACGTGATCGGCTTTCCAGACGACCTGCCAGGTGCGGTCCATCACCGCCGCCCAGAGTTCGAGCGAGCCCCAGTCCGCGCCGTTGCGGACATCCCAGACGTTCGGATTTTCCAGGTACGCCTTGGGGATCTTGTTCCGTCGCTTCTGCGCGTTGGCCTTCTCGATGTCGTCGGGCTTGGTGTAATGCGCATCGTCCAGCTCGACGTTGCCTTCCTTGTCGTTCGAATCGTGAATGGAGACGAGGCGCGGACGCGTGTCGTCGAGCTTCCTGATCTCATCGGCGGCGACCTTGTCGTTCTTGCCGATCTTGTTCTCGTTCCCGATCGCCCAGATGACGACGCACGGGTGATTCTTGTCGCGGCGGACGTACTCGCGCGCGTGCTGAGCGAAGTTCGCGGTCAATTCATCCGTGTCGGTGGGCGTCCAGCAGGCGGCCATCTCGTCGGCGACGTAGATGCCCATCTCGTCGCACAGATCGTAGAAGCCGGCGCCGTAGGGATAGTGGCTGGTGCGGATCGAATTGATGTTCGCCGCCTTCATGAGCTCGATCTCTTTGCGCCACTGCTCGGGGCCGAGCGCCGAGCCGACGGTCGGCCAGAGCTCGTGCCGGCAGATGCCGGTGAATTTGACCGGGACGTGATTGATCTTGAAGACGCCGTCTTCGATCGAGATCTCGCGGACGCCGACGCGGGTTGTGAGGTGCTCGATCGTCTTGCCGGCCGCGTCCTTCAGGTCGAGGGTGAGGTTGTAGAGGTTGGGCTTCTCCGCCGACCACAGCTTGGGATGATCGAGCGTCTGCGGGATCTCGATGTACGCCTGATCGGCGGTCGATTCGATCGGCGGGAAGCCTTCGAGCTGCATCGTCACCTTGGCGCCCTTGGCGGGCGAGGCGATCGACATCAGGACGCGCAGCCCCGCCTTGTCATCCGGCAGCAGCTTCGTGCGCACCGAGTAATCCGCGACATGCGTCTTGGGCACCGAGAAGAGCGTGACGGGGCGATGAACCCCGCCCATCAGGAAGTAGTCGCCGGTGTCGAGATCGACCGCCTTGGTGTTCTTGTAGACGCGGATCGCGAGCAGGTTCTTCTCGCCGAACTTCACCACCGGCGTGAGGTCCGCCTGGAACGGGTTGTAGCCGCCTTGGTGAAAGTTCTTCTTTCCCTCGCTCGATTCATCGAGCATGACCGGCTGGCCGTTGCAGTAGACCTCCGCGCCGTTCTGCACGCCGTCGAAGTTGAGCTTGACGACGCGCTCCTTCCACTGTGCCGGCACGTCGAACTGGAGGCGGAACAGACCGATCGCGTTGTCGGGGAAGTGATAGTTGGCGGGCGAGTAGCCGGCCATCTCCCAGTTGCCCGGCACTTTGAAGTCGTGCCAGCTCGCGTCTTCGACGTAATCGAGCTTCTCGAAGGGCTCGAACTTCGCCGGCAGGACGATGTCGCGTTTGGTGCTGACTCCTGGCCTGGGCGGATCGTCGCCGCCTTGCTCGAGCTTGAAGCGCCACGTGCCGTCGAGCGATCGGACGTGGTCCGCATCAGACGGGATGCTGATCGCGCGCGTGACGGAGACGACCAAGAGCAGCGTCACGACGAACGTCAGACCCGCCGGCCGCGCAACGCTATGGAACATGGCTCACTCTCCCGAGACTTGAGACGGAGAGCGAGACGTTATCGAAGGGGCGCTTAAATTTCCAATTTCGTAAATTCAGCCATCAGTTGTGGCGATCGCGGCGGACGCGCCGGCGCGATGCAAATAATGAGCTTGCAACGAGTAACGCGCCACAAGCTGCGGGTTCGGGAACCGCCGCTAGACCCGATAGCGGGGTCTCTGAAGCGACGTCGCCGCTGGTTTGGAATGCAGCGCCTTGCGCCGGGAAGTTGGAGTCGATGACGAAATAGTCGTCACCGTTGATGACCCCGTCGTAGTTGAAGTCGCCGTTGAACCACCCGTGCAGCCCCGCGGGGAACGCCGAGTCGATCTGGAAGTAGTCGTCACCGTTCACGACGCCGTCGAGATTCGCGTCGCCGCCGTACGTGTACATCACCAGCACGTTGCCGCTCTGGATGCCGAGCCCCTTCCACGTTCCACCCGCGACGCCGGCTTGATCGGCGCTGGCGACGCCGAGCGTGGTCAGCGAGTTGGGCGACACCGCGCTAGACTGCGTGGTGACGATGCCGCTGCCGTTCTGCAGCCCGCCGTTGAACCCGGATGCGACCATTCCGAGCACGCCGCTGTAGCCGCTTCCGGTCCACGATCCCATCGCCATATCGCGCAGCACCATGCTGTTGTTCTTCAGATCCAGCGTGCCGGTGGGCGCCGAAATCGTAAGCGTTGCGATGTCGCTGACTGCGGCGAAGGTGCCGGCGGGCGTGATGGTCGCGCTGCCGCTCAGGTCGAGCGAGCTTTCGCGGATCACCGATGCCGTCAGCGTCGCGGCGTTCTGCACGATCGACGATCCGGGGGTGATGAGCGATCCCACGCTGGCGGCGCCCGCTTCGAAATCCACGACGCCCGCGCCGGTGAAGAAGCTCGCGCCGGTCACATTGCCGAAGAAGACCGCGGTCGATCCGGCAACGACGCGGAACTCGCTGCCGGCGTTCATCGTGACGCTGTTGTAGAACGTGGACGTCGCATTGCCGGAGACGGTGATCTTCGATCCGCTGCTCGCTGTCACAGGCCCGAAGACGTCGCTCATCCCGCCGCTCAGCAGCATCTGACCGCCGTTGGACAACGCGCCGAAGCGCCAGGTTCCGCGGCCGGAGAGTACGCCGCCGGCGGCGTTGGTGTAGGCCTGCTTGTTCGTATCGAACGTTCCGCCGGTGAGGTTGACGGTGCCGGCGTTGGCGGCCGGCGGGCCGATGAGGAGCAGCTCGTTTCCGCCGGAGGCCGAGAGGAGCCCGCCCGCCGCGTTGGTGAGAGCGCCGGCGACGCTCAGCGTTCCGCCGATCGCTTCGATCGTCCCGGTGTTGGCGAGCGACCCGCTGACGCGGCCGACGCCGTTGATGACGCCCGTCGAGTTGTTGGTTAAGCCCGCGCCGCCGACGGTCAGCTTCGCGTCGATGCCGCCCAGCGAAATCACGCCGCCGCTGGTGAAGGCGCTGGAGACGTTCAAGTTGCCGGAGTGCACCGCGACGGAGCCGGCGTTGCTGAAGGGCGCGGAGATCGTTCCGCTGCCGCTGATCAAGCCGTCGCCGTTGTTGGTAAGCGCCGCGGCGACGGAGCTGGTGATCATCCCGCCGTTGAGATCGATCTCGCCGCTGTTGGACAGGCCGACCGCGTTGAGCTGGAGCTGCCGCCCGGCCTTGAGCGCGATCACGCCGGAGGCGGTGTTGGAGTTGGCTCCGGTCTTGGTGAGCAGGATGTTCCCGTCGCCCTGCTGGATGGCGCCGGCGTTGGTAAATCCGCCGGCGCCCGTGATCGTGCCGAAGCCGCTGATGATGCCGTTGTTCGACAGCGCGCCGTTGCCGGCGAGCTTTCCGCCGGCGAGGTTGATTTGCGCGTTGTTGGTCAGCGTGCCGCCGGTGCTGATCGTCGAGACGTTGTCGAGGTTGACGAAGCTTCCGAGCGGCTGGCCGTTGTCGATGGTGAGCCCTCCGTTCTGAAGCGTGAGCCCGCCGCTGACGAAGTTGATCGACCCGCCTCCGCTGACGAGCGTGCCGGTCGTGAGCGAGCCTCCGTTGATGGTGAGCTGCCCGTCGGCGGCGAGGGTGGAGGCGAAAGAGACGTTGAGCGGATTGGTGAGGGTAAAGCCGGGGCCGAGGGGTCCTGCGGATCCGAAGGTCAAGCCGGCGGCGCCGGTGATGCCGAGGGACCCGCCGGTCCACGTGAAGTCGTCGGGGATGCCGCCGGTATCGAGCGCGCCGACGTTGAGCGCGCCGTTGCCGAGCAGGACCGAGCTGAAGATGTTCCAGACCTTCAGCGTCCCGGTGACGGTGGTGGCGCCGCCGGTGACGTTCAACGATCCGCTCCCGCCCGAGGCCGATGCGCTGCCGCCGACGAACAGGTTGCCGTTGACGGTGACCTGGCCGTTCGAGTTGACGGTCCCGGTGCCGATGGCGTCGTTGGCGACGATGAGGTTGCGGTTGGCGACGCCGGTGCCGACGGTGACGATGCCCGCGCCGCCGATGGAGAGCGTCGCGTTTCCGCTCTTGCCGACGAGCATGCCCGCCGTCGCCGTCACATTGAGCGTGCCGGCGTTGAGGTTGTAGTCGGTGTTGGCGGTGCTGTTGAGCGCGAGCGTGAGCGCATCGGTTGCGCCGCCGCCGGCGACGTTGTTCGTCCCGCCGCCCTGGTTGAAGTGGGCGGTGCCCGAGCCGCCGACGGCTTGTGCGCTCCCGGTGAGCGTGCCGGCGGTGAGGTTGTAGGTGCCGACGGCTGCGCTGGCGGAGCCGACCACCAGCGCGGCGGTCGCCGTGTTGGTGCCGCCGTCCTGCTGAAACGTCGCGGTGTTGTTCGAGCCGATCGTCTCGGTGCCGGAGACGGAAAAGTTCTTGGTCGAGCCGGACGGGATCTGCAGCGTGAGCGTCCCGATGCCCGGATTATCGACGGTCACGCCGGCGAACGTCGCGCCGGCGGTTGCGCCGCTGTCGTACTGGAGCGTGCGATTGTTTCCGTCAACCGTGGTGGGGACGACGTTGCAGGTGTCGCCGTTGGCCGGTTGCGCGCCGCCCCAGTT
>JAICTV010000231.1 GCA_025936175.1 Phycisphaerae bacterium | reverse complement strand
CGGCGGCTACCGCGTCTTCGCGCGGATCAGCAACGGCACCAACACGCGCTACTATTACGCGCCCGCCCGCGTGATTCTCACGGCGAGCGGCGCGAGCGAGACGTGGATCGGACCGGCGAGCGGCAACTGGTCCGGCGCCGTCAACTGGAGCGGCGGCGCCGTGCCGGCCACGGGCGATTCCGTCGCGATCTACGACAGCGCCGTCGCGATCACCAACGACACAAAGATCGCCGCGCTTAATCTGGCCGGCGGCGCGACGCTCGATTTGAACCAGAGCGACTTGATCATCAACTACGCCGGCGCCTCGCCGATCGCAGCGATCGACGGACTGCTCGCCAGCGGCTACGACGCGCGCGCGGGAATTTTCAGTTCCGTCGCGCTCAACCAGCCGGGCTACACCGCGCTCGGCGACGGCGAAGCGTCCGACGTGCTGGGTTTGAGCGGCGCGGACACGGCGCTCTTCGACGGCTTCACCGTCGACTCGACCGCGGTGCTCATCAAGTTCACCTACGCCGGCGACGCGAACCTGGATGGGGTGGTCAGCGGCGACGACTACTTCCAGATCGACAGCGCTTTCCCGCAGCAGGGCCACGGCTGGTTGAACGGCGACTTCAATCGCGACGGCGTGATCAATGGCGACGACTATTTCCTGATCGACGGCAACTTCCCCGCGCAGGGCGTGCCCCTCTAACGCGGCCTCTTTCTTCGCAACAATCCGCGAGTTTCCTCAGCATTCCCCCGGTTTAGGGACGATTGTATGCCGCCGCCGACATCGCCATAGTCCCGCTCCATCACGCGTCCGTCATGTCGACGGCGGTGAGAAAGCAAAGGAGCTTGTTCAGCGATGTCTCAGTCGATGTTTGAATCTCTCGAGTCCCGCAAACTTCTGGCCAGCACCTGGGCGCTCGCCAGCGGAACCTTGACCATCACCGGCACC
Organism: Phycisphaerae bacterium; assembly: GCA_025936175.1. Lineage (GTDB taxonomy): Bacteria > Planctomycetota > Phycisphaerae > Tepidisphaerales > Tepidisphaeraceae > JAICTV01. The sequence goes on along the minus strand of JAICTV010000231.1, from coordinate 7,530 downwards.
AGCGGCGCCGACAACATCTACGTCTCCACCGCCGCCGGGAACAACATGGTCGTCTACGACCAGGGCAAGCAGGTTGGCAATCTCATTCCGATCGCCAACGTCAAGAAGATCGTCGTCAACTGCGGTGCGGGGAACGACTACGCCTACATCGGCTCCGTCGGCAACATCCCCGTCACGCTCAAGGGCGGCGACGGAAACGACGGCCTGACCAACGCCGACACCGCACGCGGCGACATCTACGGCGAGAAGGGCAACGACAACCTGACCGGCGGCAGCGCGGGCGACTACCTCGACGGCGGCGTGGGCGACGATGGCGTCAGCGGCGCAACCGGCAACGACACGCTGCTCGGCGGCGACGGTGTGGACCTGCTCGTCGGCGGCGTCGGGAACGATTCGATGGACGGCGGACTGGGCGCCGATCGCTTCCGCGGCGGAAGCGGCAACGACACCGTCTCCTACTTCACGCGCACCGTCCCGATCATCGCCGACATCACCGAAGGCAACGGCGAACAACCCGACGACGGCGCCGCCGGCGAGAAGGACTTCATCGAAGCTGACTGCGAAACGCTCATCGGCGGCTCCGCGGCCGACAAGCTCACGGGCGCGACGTATCCGTCCACCTACAGCACCTCGAACGGCTACACCAAGAACAACAAGCTGGTGGGCAACGGCGGAAATGATTCGCTCTTCGGCCTCGACGGCAACGACACGCTCGACGCCGGCACCGGCAAGGACAGCCTCGTCGGGGGCACCGGAACCGACCTGGCCGACTACTCCAAGCGCAGCGAAGCACTCAAGCTCAGCCTCGATGGCGTCGCCAACGACGGCGCGACCGGCGAGAACGACCAGATCTCCAGCGACATCGAGAACTTGAGCGGCGGCAGCGGCGCCGACTCGATCACCGGCAACAGCGGCAACAACGTCCTGCACGGAAACGGCGGCAACGACACCATCAACGGCGGCGACGGCAACGACTCGATCTACGGCGAAGGCGGCATCGACAAGCTCCTCGGCGGCAACGGCAACGACACCCTCTACGCCCGCAAGCCGAGCAACAGCACGTCGGCGGACAACGACGCGCTCGACGGCGGCGCCGGCACCGACAAGGCGCAGGTGGATTCCAGCGACAGCAAGACTTCGATCGAGTCGCTCCTCGCTTAAGCCGTTTCACGATTCTGTTTGACGCCCCATCACCCCCGCCGTCCGGGCAGCTCCGGCCGGCGGGATTTCTTTTGCCGCGGCATGCTCCTCGTCGTTGCGCAGTTTCACATTTCCGTTTCGCGGCAGCGGGCGCGAGCGTGATGACGATGACGTGAGCGCAATCCCCGCCCGAAGAAATGTTCGGAAAACACGCCGGATTTCCGCAGATTTTTTCCGCGGCGCGCGCGCAAAAAAAAGTTCGATTCTTCCGAACATTCGCGTTGACACACTCGTTGATTTCGAAAGACTGCCGCCCACAACGTGCGCGGGATTCATTGACGACGCTGAGCGCTTTGGGGCGCACGTCACAACCAAACGGGTTCTCTCCCGACGAAGGCGCCTGGATCAGGCTTCGCGGTCGGGACGAGTTCATTCACTGCTCTGTCCTTCAGGCTGTTCCGGTTCGATCACGTCCGGAGCGTGATCAAGCCGTGAGACGAAGGGAGAAAAATGCCGCGGAGATTCTCTGTACCTGCCCGACGCCATCGCCAGATCCATCCCCTGATGGAGGCCATGGAAGGTCGAACGCTTCTTTCCACCTACACCGTCACCAACACCAACGACAGCGGCTCGGGCTCGCTGCGCCAGGCGATCCTTGACTCGAACAAGTCGAGCAGCGTCGACACGATCAAGTTCGCGATCGGCTCTGGCTTCAAATCGATCGCCCCCAAGAGCCATCTGCCGGGCGTCGAGCAGCCCGTGACGATCGATGCGACGACGCAGCCCGGGTTCTCGGGCAAGCCGATCGTCGAATTGAACGGCACCAACGCAGGCTCGGGCGCATACGGGCTGAAGCTCATCGGCTCAGGCATCACCGTCAAAGGTTTGGTCGTCAACCGCTTCAAGGGCGACGGGATGTTCCTCTACAACCACGGCGGAGACAAAGTCACCGGCTGCTGGATCGGCGTCGATAAGACGGGCACGATCGACCAAGGCAACGGCGGCAAGGGCATCTTCGTCCAGTCGCAGAACAACACGATCGGCGGCGCCGCCGCCGCCGAGCGCAACGTGATCAGCGGCAACGAGAACGCCGGCGTCTACTTCTATCTCGCCGCCGCCAGTCATAACAAAGTCGTCGGCAACTACATCGGCACGGATTACACCGGCTCGAAACAGATCAAGAACTACATCGGTGTGCAGATCAACGGCGCGTCGTACGTGACCGTCGGCGGCACCGCCGCGGGCTCGCGCAACGTGATCAGCGGCAACGTGCACGACGGCGTGCTGATGGTCACCACCGGCAGCAAGTACAACACCGTGCAGGGCAATTACATCGGCACCAACGCCGCCGGAACCGCCAAGATCGGCAACGGCTGGTACGGCGTGGAGATCTCGCAGCACGACAATGTCGTCGGCGGGACCACCGCCGCCGCGCGAAACGTCATCTCCGGCAACGGCATGGACGGCGTCTCGCTTTACCTGGCCTCCAGCTACAACAACAAGGTGCAGGGCAACTACATCGGCACCGACTACACCGGCACGAAGGACCTGGGCAACGCCTGGGCCGGCGTGTCGATCACCAACGACGCCCACAACAACCTCGTCGGCGGCTCCACTTCATCCGCCTGCAACGTCATCGCCGGCAATGAGCAGTACGGCGTCGGCATCTACAACCACAGCGTCTACAACACGGTGCAGATGAATTGCATCGGCGTCGCCTCCAACGGCAAGTCGCTGCCGAACACCAAAAACCCGATCAGCATCTGGATCAGCGACCACAACTCGATCCTGAGCAACAAGATCGTGATCAGCACCGCGTGCAAGACGCAGATCATGGTCAGCTCCGGGCTGACGACGACCATCAGCGGGAACACGCTGTACGGGACGATCTCCGCCGGGTTGAAGGTGATCTGAGAATTGTAGGTTTGAGTCATTGCGTCATCGGGTCATTGAGTCATTGAAGACGCGAACGTGTCTTTTGAATGACTCAATGACTCAATGGCTCAATGACCCGATCAACATCACATCAATCCAGCCACTTCTGCATATCGACGATCACTTCCGTCCCCTCCTTCACGTTCCCCTCGTCGTCGACGGTGTGATACGGATCGCGATGCCCGCGCGATTGCAGCGGCTGGTAGCCGAGCTTGCGATAGAGCTCCACCGCGCGCGGATTCCTCTCAGCCTGCACCTGGAGAAAGACACAGGAAAAGCCTTTTTCGCGCGCGGTTTGCTCGAGGGCGCGGAGGACCTTCTTCCCGATCCCGCGGCCGCGGAGATCCGGATCGACCCATAAATCCATCACCAGCGGCACTTGGTCGGGACGGTCCCACAGCGGGTCGCCCCGGAAGTGGATCACGCCGAAACCGACCGGTCTGCCATTGGATTCGGCGACGACGTAGCGGGCGTCTTGCGAGAGATGCGGATCGCGGATGCGGTCGGCGTGAAGGCCGCGCGGGGGACGGAGGTTCGTCAGGGGATCGATGTCGGAGAACCGGGCGTCACGGATGAGGACGTCCTTGTCGCGCTTCTCGCCCTCCATGGCGTTACTCCATCAACCTCAACCTTCACGTTGCCAGACGCCGTCGAGTCGCGAAAAGTGTGTCTTTGCAGCGTCCGCGAATCGCTTGCCATCCCACGCTCTGACCTGAATCGTCACGTGATCGGGATTGATCGTGATTCGATTATACGCGTTGGGCTCGCCGCGGCGGCGCGTGCTGGTGGCGGTTCCCGCCTGCACGGAAATGATCGACCGCTTCACCGCCTCGTGATGCGTGCGGACGTCGCCGCTGTAGCCCCTGTGCAGGTGCCCGGCGAGGCACATGTCAACGCCGCACTGTTCCATCTGGTCCAGGGCCGCCTTGGCGCCATGGACGATCCCGTGCACGCGCTCGCCGGGCGGCGGGATGAAGGGGTGATGCGTGACGACGATCTTGAAAACGCTCGGCGGCAAGTCGCACGCGCGGAGCTTGATGTCGAGCAGTTGCTCTTCGCTGATTTGGCCGTCTTTCCAGAACCCGTTGAGCACGAACGTGAATGATCGCGCGGTGTTGATCCCGACGACGAGCAGCTCATCGTCCTGGTACACCGGCCGAACGTCCTTGCTGATGAACTTGTGATAGTTCCGCAGCGGCATGAAAAAACGCGTGAGGACGTCGAAGAGCGGTATGTCGTGATTGCCGGGGATCACAAGCTGTGGCTGCGGGAGCTTCCAGAGAAGATCCGCCGCCGCGCGGTACTGCCAGGCGCGGGCGCGCTGGGTGACGTCGCCGCTGGCGACGACGAGCGACGGGTTGTAGTCGCGAACGTCGGCGACGAGATCGTCGGCGACGCTTCCCTCGACGGTGCCGAAGTGCAGATCGGAGATGTGGGCGATGGTTCGCATTCGAGCATTCGCGCGGAGCCGCCTGGTCACATCGCCGCGGCTTTACCCGGGGGCATTTGCAGGCCCGCTGGGCAAGCCCGGCGCTATGTGACGTCCGTCCGCGGCGCGGGCACCAGCACGCGCATCGGCTTGTCGCGCAGTTTAAACCGGATCGGCGTCGCCATCTCAACGCGCTGGCCGTCGATGAAGACTTCCACCTGCTTCTGCCGCGCATCCACGCGGAAATCGGGCAGCGGCATGGGCTCGAAACGCTTGCGGCGTCGCCTGCCCACCGCGACGTACGCGCTGAGCTGGAAGTGGTGCGCCTGTTGCGACGGCGAGATGCCGAGCTTGCGGAGCTGCGCCTCGTTGCTGGAGACGACGACGCACGGCGTGTGATCGACGAACGTGTGCCCGCGGGCGCGGATGCACAGCTCCCGCGACGGCAGCACCTTCGCGCGTCGCAGCAACGCGAGCCACGCCGGATCAGCCGGCGCACCAAGACCGACGGCGGCGACGTTCAAAAACGGCCGGCCGTTGGCTTCGCCGACGGTGCGCTCCATGATCGTCCCGCGCGCCAGCGCCGCAACGGCCGAGTCAAGTTGCTCGCGGCGCAGCTCGTGCATCGGCAGCACGCCGATCGCCTTGTCGCTCTCGCCGATCGCTTCCATCACCCGAGCGACGGTCCGATCGTCGCCGCCGGCGATGATGGCATCAACGTCGCTCCGCGCCGCATCGCCCGCATGCTGCGCGAGGTCGCGCGGATCGACCACGCGCACCTCCGCCTGTGCGACACCGGCGACGGCAAAGGCATCGGCGACGTGTTGGCGCGTCGCTTGCGCGTTCGCGCCCGCCGTGATGGAGTTGATCAACACGAGGAGTTTCATACTCGATGCATGCCGGAGAAGATCTCCGGCACACCGCGGTCATGCTCAGGTACTCCGAAGCATCCGGCTTCCTCACCAGATGCTTCGGAGCACCTCAGCATGACGTCCCTTGAGTTCGCCGCGTCTGGTTCTTAGACACCCTCTCAGGATGACATCTCGTGGGCATTTGTCACGCTACGCCGGCGGTGCCACGACCGTCAGCGCGGCAGGCCGGATGGTGTAATGCAGCGGCGGCGTCATTCGAGTCACTTCGCCGTCGAGCGCGACGCGGACGTCGCGCCTGGGCGTCTCGATCCAGACCTCGCGGACGTCCATCATCTCAAAATCCCGCGCTTGTTCGAGCCGTCCGAGCGCGGCGCGAATCGCCAGCATCAGCAACGCGAACCGTCCGCTGCGGTTGACGAAGTACAGACACAGCTCGCCGCCGTCGAGTTTCGTGCGCTTGCCCATCATCTGCAGGCTCATCTCGTAACGATTATTGCCGACGAACACGAACGGCGTCGTGCGCAAAACGGTTCGACTGCCGATGCCCATGCGCACGCGGACGGCGGGATGGCGGCGAAAGACGGAGAAGCAGGCGATCAGCATGGCGATCCACTTGTTGCGTCCCAGACGCTGGCGCTGCCGCTCGCGGTGGTGGACGATCTGCGGGTAGATGCCGATCGAGGAGTTGTTGATGAACGTGCGGCCGTTGAGGTCCGCGACGTCGACGTGCCGCCTTTCGCCTGAAGCGATGACTGCGGCGGCGTCGGTCAATGTCAACGGCAGGCCAAGATCCCTGGCGAAGTGATTGAGCGTACCGGAGGGGAGGATGCCGAGCGGCTTGTTCGATCCGACCAGTCCCTGAGCGACCGCGCTGACGGTGCCGTCGCCACCCGCCGCGACGACCGCGTCCGTCTCTTCGGCGGCGGCGGCGCGGGCGGCGTTCGTGAGGGCCTGCGCCGCGAACGCACGGACCTGCGCCTCGACGCCGACCGCTCGGAGGGCCGCAATCAGCTCAGCCGCTTCGTCCGCCTTCGCCCCCGCCGCCGGATTGGTCAGAACGATCACTTTCATACACGCCCTGTCACAGCCGTCGCCGTTCGTCCGTATCGAGGTGGCGAAAACAAAAAAGGAGGCCACTGATGCGAAACGTTGCGGCGATGGCGATCTTGATATCCCTGACCGCGTGGCAAAGCGTCAACGCCGGAATCATGTTCGGCACCGCGCCGTTTGTAGCGGGAACGAACTCTGATCTCTACCGGATCAACGAGCAGACCGGGGCGGCGTCGTTGATTGGGACGAGCGGCTTTGCGGAGATCGGCGGGATCGCGTTCAATTCGGCGGGCGTGCTGTACGGCTATTCTCCCGGATCGCTCTACACGATCGACACAACCACCGGAACGGCGACGCGGGTCGGACTGCTCGGCGTGAACGCGCCAGAAGGTGGGCTGGCGTTTCAGCCGGGCACCGGCACGCTCTTTGCCGTCAGCAGCACGCTCAGCGACACCCTGCTGACGATCAACCCGTCCACCGGCGTGGCGAGCACCGTCGGGCCTCTGGGGTCCGCCGGTCGCGACACGTCGGGGCTGGCCTTCTCCCCCGCCGGGGTGCTCTACGGTGTCGCCTTCCGCGACGGCAATGCCGATCAGCTCATTACCATCGACACGACGAGCGGCGCGGCATCGCCGATCGGATTGCTGGGGACGAACGTGACCACGCCGACGGTCGGCGGGCTGGAGTTCGATCCCGACAGCGGCATCCTCTACTTCAGCGACAACACGAACCTCTACACCGTCAACACCGCGACCGGTCTTGCAACGCTCGTCGGTCCGCACGGTGTCACGGGAATGGCGGGACTCGCGGCAACGGTACCGGAACCGACATCGATGTCCTTCATCGCGCTGGCGTTGATCGCGATCTCAAGGCGATCATTTGTCCGCGGCGCTCGCGACGCGCGTCCAAGTGTGTCAAAATCGAACCAACGCACATGACCGACGACCTGGAGCTGCTGTGGGAGTACGCGCGATCCGGTTCGAACGACGCGTTTGCCACCGTCGCGGCACGCTACGTCGACCTGGTCTACTCCGCCGCCCTGCGCCAGGTCCACGGCGACCCGCACCTGGCCGAGGACGTCACGCAGGCGGTGCTCATCATCCT
>JAICTV010000283.1 GCA_025936175.1 Phycisphaerae bacterium | reverse complement strand
TCGCCCGCAACGTCGAAGCGGCGTATCGACGTGCCTGGACCCGTTGGGCCGGCAAAACTTGAGATATAATGTTGATGTGAGGCACGTCGTTGATCAGCTCTGGAGCGTCGCGGGCACGCTGCCGCACGTTGACGCCAACGCCCTCGCGGAGGCGGTGGCGGCCGCGGCGCAAGACCCGTCGTCGCTCGACTATCGCACGCGGTTGCTCATCCGCGACAGCCTGGAAGCGCTGGACAAGCACTGGGGAAAAACTCGGCTGGAGCAATGGCTTTCGCAGTCTTGCGATCGTTTGCGAATCCCAGGCGTGCGACCCGAAGTTTCTGGACGATGACCCGAACGAGATCGGATTCCCTTCGCTCAAGAGCCGGGTTGTGGATGCAATCGACCACGAGGTACTCGAACGTTTTTCTGCGAGACCTCTCGTACCGAATCACGCGACCGACGCGGATGGTCATCGGCGAGTCAATACCGCTGATCTGGAAGGTCACCTCATCAGAAAAGCGGACGACGTTAACATCGTGGACGAAGTCCCGGCCGAACTTCGATCACAGCACCAGCTTCTCGGCGAATTGGAGCAGGTCTAATAAGTCTCGACTCGCGCACTTTCAGTCGCATTACCTTCCTGCGGATTGGCAGAAACGCGTGCGCTCCCTTGGCAGATTACGCGAATTGGAGGTCTTTCTGGTTGATCCTTACGACATTTTCGTGGGCAAGCTTTTTGGCGTGCGACTGAAGGATCGCGCCGATCTCAATGTGCTAATGTCAACTCTCGACCGCGCGAAGATCCGTCGCCGGCTCGTGGAGAGTTCGAGCGGCTTGCGCTCGGATGCAGATTTGCTCGAAGCGGCCAGACAGAACTGGTTCATTTTCTTCGGCGAAGAATTGCCAGCATAGCTCATCGATTTGCTTCACCGCCCAAAGCGCGCAACAATCCCCGCCCCATGGATTTCTTTCAGTACAAGAACGGCGAACTCTTTTGCGAAGGCGTGCCCGCCGAGAAGATCGCGCGCGAGGTCGGCACCGCATGCTACGTCTACTCCAAGGCGACGTTCCTCCATCACTACCGCCAGATCGCCGACGCCTTTAAGCCGCTGAGCGCGACCATCTGCTACTCGGTCAAGAGCTGCGGGAACATCAACATCCTCAAGTTCCTCGCCGCCGAAGGCTGCGGCTTTGATGTCACGAGCGGCGGAGAGCTCTTCCGCGCGCTGCAGGCGGGCGGCGAGGCGAAGAAGATGATCTACGCCGGCGTCGGCAAGACCGATCACGAGATCGCCGACGGAATCCGCGCCGGCATCGCCGCCTTCAACCTCGAATCGGAAGAGGAGATCGAGAACGTCGATCGCGTCGCGGGCTCGATCGGAATGAAGGCGATCGGCGCGATCCGCATCAACCCGGATGTCGATCCCAAGACCCACGCCAAGACCACCACCGGCAAGAAGGAAACCAAGTTCGGCGTGGACATCGAGCGCGCCGAGCGCGTCTTCGAGCAATACCGCGGCCTGAAGAACCTCCGCATCGCCGGCGTGCACACGCACATCGGCTCGCCGGTGCTCGAGATTCAGCCGTACGTCGATGCCGTCACCAAGATGGTCGCGCTCATCGACCGCCTGAGCGAGAAGGGGCACAAGATCGAGTGGTACGACGTGGGGGGCGGGTTCGGGGTGAACTACGAAGGACCGCAACAGGCGCGGCCCGTCACCGAGCACGCCAAGGCGCTCGTCCCGCTGCTCCAGGGCAAGCCCTACAAGATCGCCTTCGAGCCCGGCCGCTACATCGCCGGCAACGCGGGCATCCTTCTGACGCGCGTGCTCTACCGCAAGCAGGGCGGCGAGAAGAAGTTCGTCATCGTCGACGCGGGCATGAACGATCTTCTCCGTCCGACGCTCTACGAGGCATATCACCACGTCTGGCCGGTCAAACCGGAGGCGAAGAACCTTAACGAGGATCGCCGCCGCGACTTCGTCATCCAGGGCGGCGACACGGTCGACGTCGTCGGGCCGATCTGCGAGAGCGGCGATTATCTGGCCAAGGCGCGCGCCCTTCCGCCGGTGAAGCGCGGCGACCTGCTGGCGGTGTTCACCGCCGGCGCGTACGGCTTCGCCATGAGCAGCAACTACAACAACCGCCCGCGCGTGCCCGAGGTGCTGGTGGACGGCGACAGCTACAAGATCATCCGCAAGCGCGAGACGCTGGAGGATCTGGTCGCGCTTGAGCGCGTGTAGCGGGCAGCGTTGCAACAGGGCTGTCATCCTGAGGGTATTCCCGAAGGATCTGCGTGACTGGTTGCGCCGGGCCAGATCCTTCGGGAGTACCCTCAGGATGACATGCTTTTTCAAGTCGCGATTCTTGCGAGCATTTAGCGTCAAGCGGGCGTTCTCTTCGTTCTTCGTCGCCGCCGTCTTGCTCGCGCCGCCCGCCCGTGCCGGCGATTTCACCTTCGTCCACGTTTCTGACATTCACGTCGGCGCCGGAAATAACGTCAAGACCGACGCCGACATGCTCGCCGAGATCTCGGCGCTCTCGCCGCGCCCGGCCTTCATCGCCGGCACCGGCGATCTCTGCGAGACCGGAACCGAATCGCAGTATGAGGACTACCGGAAGATCGTCGCCAACCTGCCGATGCCTTCCTACCAGGCGCCGGGCAACCACGACGTGCGCTGGAATCCGCTCGGCAAGGAGGGCTTCGTCAAAGGCTCCGGCCAGCCGATGTATCAGTCGTGGAGCTACCAAGGCATCCACTTCGTCCTGCTCGATTCGACGACGCTGCTGCAGCACTGGGGCCACTTCGATTCCGACATGCTCGCGTGGCTGAAGAAGGATCTGTGGGCCTGGGGAACGAGCAACCCGGTGATCATCGGCTTCCACCACCCCATCGGCCGCGACAACGTGCAGGCAGACAACGAACAGGAGTTGATGGATCTCGTCGCGCCCTACAACGTGCGCCTGTGGCTCCAGGGCCACGGCCATGCGAACCTGCTCTGGAACATCAACGGCACGCCTGCGGTCATGGTGCAGGGGCTGTATCAGGGGGCATACGACATCGTCGAAATCAAAGGCGACACGCTGCGCATCACGCGTCGCGCGCTGGCTCAGGCGAAGAAGAACGCGGGCGAACTGCTCGCCGGCGACAACGCGGAAGCGAAGGTGAATCGTCGCGAAATCCTCGTCACGACGCTGACCAAACCGGTCGCGCCGAATTGGAATGCGAAAATCGTAAACGCAACGAACGTGATCGTCGATCGCGGCACGCTGCCGAACGACGTGGAGGTCGCCCTTCGCGTCGATCAAGGCAAATACGAGCCGCTGGCGTCAGGCGGATCGGGGTGGAAGGGAAAGCTCGACGCCCCGCTCGCCGGCGAGCATCGGCTGACCGTGCAGGCGACGCTCAAAGATGGCCGCGCGTATCAATTGCCGCTCGATGCGATCACGACGCGCACGGGCACACCGAAGCCGGCGTGGCAGACCAACGTCGGCTCCTCCGTGCTGTCACGCCTCGTCCGCGACGGCGACACGCTCTTCGTCCCGTCGATGGGCGGCGATCTCGTGGCGATGGATCCGATGCGCGGCGCGGAGAAATGGCGCGTCCATACCGCCGGCGGCGTGTTCTCGACGCCGCAGGTCGACAACGGCGTCGTCTACTTCGGCTCCGCCGACCACAACGTCTACGCCGTCGATCTGGCGACGCATCAGGTCAAGTGGAAATTTCCCACCGGCGGCGCCGTCTTCGGCGGCGCATCGGTCGCGAGGGGCGTCGTCTGCATCGCCTCCTGCGATCGCACGATCTACGGCCTCGACGCCAAGACGGGCCAGAAAAAGTGGACCGTGCAAACCGGCGGCATGACGCAGAGCAAGGTGGCGACCGATGGCTCGCTCTTTTTCGTCGGCACGTGGGACAACATGTTTCGCGCGATCGACGCGGAGAGCGGACACATCGCGTGGTCGCACAAGTTCGGCAAGTCGCGCGGCGGAGCGTTCAGCTTTTACTTCGCCCCCGCGATCGGCTCGCCGACAATCGGAGACCGCAACGTCTTCATCTCCTCCAACGACGGCCTGCTCCACGCCGTCGATATCGCGTCCGGCAAAATCGCGTGGGAGACGCCGCAGTCGCACCAGCTCGGCTACTGCGGCCCGCTCTATCGCGACGGCCGCGTGTATCAGGGCTCGCTCGCGGGAAAGGTGTACTGCTTCGACGCGCACGACGGCTCGATCCTCTGGCAGGCCGACACCGGCGGCGCGATCTACGACTCATCGTGCGCCTTCGGCGGCGGTGTAAGCAGGGGCAACGTCTACATCGGCTGCGTCGACGGAACGTTCAGCGCGATCCGCGCCAGCGACGGCGCGATCGCGTGGCAATATCGCCTGGGCCCCGGCCACGTCCTTGCTTCGCCAACGACGGACGAGCAGAAGGTCTACATCAGTTCGATGTCGGGGAAGGTCACGGCGCTGCCGTTGAATTGATTTTGAGGGAAACGATGGCCAATCAAGCGCGTCCATTCGTGCTGCTGGAAGCGAACTATCGTCAGCTCCTCGACGATCGCCCGAACGTCGCGATCCTGCCGTGGGGAGCGAGCGAAGCGCACAACTATCACCTGCCGCACGGCACCGATGTCATCGAGGCGACGGAGGTGGCAATCCGCGCCGCGAGGATCGCGCGCGAGCGCGGAGCCAAACCGATCGTGCTGCCGACGATTCCCTTCGGCAACAACGAGCAGCAGCTTGATCAGGTGGCCACGATCGGTATCACCACCCGCACCGCAGCCGCCATCTTTCGAGACGTCGTCCGCAGCCTGTCGCGGCAGAAGATCGATCGGCTGATCGTCGTGAACGCGCACGGCGGCAACGAGCTCAAGCCGCTCGTCCGCGATCTGCAGGGCGAGTTCAAGTCGCTCATCGTGCTGGTGAATTTCTGGCAGACGCGCGCCTACAAGCCCGATCCCGCGTGCGCGACCGAGGGCGATCATGCCAATGAGATGGAGACGAGCCTGCTGCTTCACCTGCGGCCGGAGTGGGTGGACATGAGCGTCGCCGGGCCGGGCAAGCGCGTCTTTTTCACCGTCGAAGGCCTGAATCAGGCGGGCGTCTGGACGCCACGACCGTGGAGCGCATCGCATCCCGACACCGGCAGCGGCGATCCGTCGCACGCGACCGCCGCCAGGGGTAAGGAATTCTTCGAAGCCTGCAGCAGCGCGATCGCCGACGTGATCGTGGGCGTGTCGAAAGCGACGAAGGGGCAATTGCCGTATGTGTAGATGGCCGCGCCGAGGGACTTGTCGTCCCGAGGTACTCCGAGGGACCTCGGAGTGCTCCCGCCCTTCGACTTCGAGATCCCTCGCGGAGTACCGCTAAGGATGACAGGTAGCGCGGGTGCGCGGATTTCGGGGGGCGATCATTGAATCCGAATCACCTCATCCTCTTCGGCCTGTTCGTCTTCCTCGCGCACCTCGTGGCGAGCGTGACGGGCTTCGGCAGCAACATCGTCGGCCTGCCGCTGGTCGCGCTCGTGGTCGGCTTGGACGAGGGCAAGCAGTCGCTGATCGTCCTCAGCTCGCTGATGTACGTGATCATCGTTGCCCGCTGGCACAGGAGGATCGACTGGAAACAGCTCGGGATCATGCTCGGCTTCGCGACGATCGGCGTGCCGATCGGGTTGTATCTATACGATTTGATGCCCAGGCGCATCGCGATGATCCTCCTCGGCGCGTTCGTCGCGCTCGTGGGCTTGCGCAACCTGCTCCAGCTCATGCCCGACACGCGCGCCCCGCGCTGGCTCGCGCGCGCCCTGCTCGTCGCCGGCGGGGTCGTCCACGGCGCGTTCACCACCGGGGGCCCGCTGCTCATTGTCTACGCCGATCAGACCATCAAGCACAAATCGATTTTCCGCTCGACGCTGAGCCTGCTCTGGCTGGCATTGAATCTCATCCTCTTCGTGCTGTGGTCATGGAGACACGCGTGGGCGGCGGCGACACCCAGGCTAACGTTGGTCGGATTACC
>JAICTV010000230.1 GCA_025936175.1 Phycisphaerae bacterium | reverse complement strand
GGCCGTCGGCAGCGCCAGCGCCTCGTCGAGCGAGTTGGTGTGGAGCGAGTTCGTCCCGCCAAGCACCGCGGCCAGCGCCTGCAGCGCCGTCCGCACGACGTTGTTGTAGGGCTGCTGCGCCGTCAGCGACACGCCGGCGGTCTGCGTGTGGAACCGCAGCTGCCACGAGCGTGGATTCTTTGCCTTGAACCGGTCGCGCATGACCCGGGACCAGATGCGGCGCGCCGCCCGGAACTTGGCGACCTCCTCGAAGAAGTCGCTGTGCGAGTTGAAGAAGAACGAGATCTGCGGCGCGAACACGTCCACATCGAGGCCGGCATCGACGCCGTACTGCACGTACTCGATGCCGTCGCGCAGCGTGAACGCCAGCTCCTGCGCCGCCGTCGACCCCGCCTCACGAATGTGATAGCCGCTGACCGAAATCGTGTTCCACTTCGGCGCTTCCTTCGCGCAGAACGCGAAGATGTCCGTGATGAGCCGCATCGACTCGCGCGGGGGGTAGATGTACTCCTTCTGCGCGATGAATTCCTTGAGGATGTCGTTCTGAATCGTGCCCGACAGCTTCTGCCAGTCCGCTCCCTGCTTCTCGGCGACGACGAGATACATCGCGAAGATCATCGGCGCCGGCGAGTTGATCGTCATCGACGTCGTGATGTCGCCGAGCGAGATGCCCTCGAACAGCCGTTCCATGTCCGCGAGCGACACGATGCTGACGCCGCACTTCCCCACTTCGCCGAGCGAGAGCGGATGGTCAGGGTCGCGCCCCATCAGCGTCGGCAGGTCGAACGCCACGCTGAGGCCGGTTCCGCCCGCCTGCAGCAGCGTCTTGTAGCGCTCGTTGGTCTCCTCGGGCGTCCCGAACCCGGCGAACTGCCGCATCGTCCAGAGGCGGCCGCGGTAGCCCGTGGGGTGAATGCCGCGCGTATACGGAAAGGTACCCGGCGTCGCCAGGTCGCGCGATGCGTCGAAGCCCGACAGGTCTTCGGCGGTATACAGCCGGTCGATGGGACGGCCGGAAATCGTCGTGAACGGAACCGGCCGCTCGGGCGATCTCTTCAGCGCCGGCTCGAGCACGTCGCGCTCCCAGCGCTGTTTACCGCTCTCGGCAACCGTCTTCATACCCCGAGATTATATATGGTTGCGCCTTGACACTTCCCGGGCGTCACAGTAGCTTGGACTGCTTTGTGGATTCATCAAAGGACATAGTGCATGGAATCAGGCGGCAGCATTTTCAACGCGATGCTCCAGGAGTTCGACGGAGCGGCGCGCCTGCTCGGGCTGGATCAGGGGATCTGGAAGGTCCTGACACACCCCAAGCGTCAGATCGCGGTGTCCTGTCCCATCCAGATGGACAATGGCGAGATCGAAGTCTTCACCGGATACCGCGTGCAGTACAACATCACGCTTGGACCGGCCAAGGGCGGCATTCGATACCACCCGAACGTCACGCTCGATGAAGTGACCGCGCTCGCCGCGTGGATGACCTGGAAGTGCGCGGTCGCGCACGTGCCCTTCGGCGGCGGCAAAGGCGGCATCATCGTCGACCCGAACCGGCTCTCGCGGCGCGAGCTCGAAGCGCTGACGCGGCGGTACATCGCCGAGATCGTTGACGCCATCGGCCCCGAGAAGGACGTGCCGGCGCCGGACGTCAACACCAACGATCAGATCATGGCGTGGGTGATGGACACCTACAGCATGCACGTCGGGCATACGGCGACCGCGGTCGTCACGGGTAAGCCCATCGAGATGGGCGGATCGCTGGGACGCCGCGAAGCGACCGGCCGGGGGGTGATGATCGTGACGCGCGAAGCGGCGAAGCACCTCGGCTTCGACATCAAGGGAGCGACCGTTGCCGTCCAGGGATTCGGCAACGTCGGTTCCGTCTCCGCGGACCTCCTCGCCAAAATCGGCGCGAAGATCGTCGCCGTCACGGACTGGAAAGGCGGCGTCTACAACGAAAAGGGCCTCGACATCGCGAAGATGATCGATTACGCCAAACAGCACAAGACCATCGAAGGCTTCTCCGGCGGCGAGCCAATCGACAACGCGAAGCTCTTCGCCCTGGACGTCGACGTCCTCGTGCCCGCTGCGCTCGAGAATCAGATTACCGGGCAGAACGCCGGGTCGATCAAGGCCAGGGTGATTGCGGAAGGGGCGAACGGACCCACCACGCCCGACGCGCACCAGATCCTGCACGACCGCGGCATCTTCGTCATCCCCGACATCCTCGCCAACGCCGGCGGCGTCACCACGTCGTACTTCGAGTGGGTACAGGATCGCCACGGGCTGTTCTGGGAGGAGTCCGAGGTGAATCACCGCCTGGAGACGAAGATGGTCGAAGCCTTCCATGACGTCCTCGAGACGTCCATCCGCTACAAGACCGACCTTCGCACGGCGGCGTACATCGTCGCGATCAGCCGGGTCGCCACGGTGACGAAGATGCGCGGCATGTATGCATAGCTGCTGTTCCTGAACATCGGGCGCCGGGCGGACGTATGTGGCAGCATGGCGAGTTCGCTGCTGGCGGATGTCCGCTACTCCCTGCGCTGGCTCCTCCGAAGCCCCGGCTTCACGCTGGTCGCGGTCCTGTCGCTTGGTACCGCGATCGGATTCAATTCGGCCCTGTTTTCGATTGTCGACGCGGAACTGTTCCGGCCGCTGGGGATCG
The DNA here is from genome assembly GCA_025936175.1 of Phycisphaerae bacterium. GTDB lineage: Bacteria > Planctomycetota > Phycisphaerae > Tepidisphaerales > Tepidisphaeraceae > JAICTV01. The sequence goes on along the minus strand of JAICTV010000230.1, from coordinate 5,945 downwards.
AGCATCCGGGTCGGGTCATGGACGTCTACACCCGGGGCGCCGACGGCGACCAGTATTCGACGACGTCCTATCCTGATTACATCGATTTCCGGGACCGCAACCACGTGTTCAGCGGGCTCGCCGGATTCAGCCCCGCCATCGCGGCCATCAAGGACCAGGGCAGCTCCCGGATGGCGCTGAGCGAAACCGTGACGGGCAACTACTTCCAGGTTCTCGGGGTCGGTGCGGCGATCGGGCGCACGCTGCTGCCGGAGGACGACACGCCCCGCGCGCCGCGCGTCACCGTGCTCTCGTACCGCGCGTGGAAGCGCGACTTCGGCGGATCGCCTGACGCGATCGGTCGCACGCTTCTGGTTCATGGCCAGCCGTACACGATCGTGGGCGTGATTGACCGCCGATATCAGGGGGTGCTCCCGATGCTGCAGCCGGAGCTGTGGACGGCGGTCGCGTGGGTGCAGGACGTCGAACCGGCGGGCATTCAGGACGTCGTCCCGTCGCCCGGCGACACCCGTCTCGAACGACGCGGCCAGCGCTGGATGTTTCTCAAGGGGCGTCTGAAGGACGGCGAAACACGTGAACGGGCCGAAGCGGATCTGAAGGTCATCGCCGCGCAGCTCGTGGCGGCCTACCCGAAGTCGAACGAGCGCCGGGACGTCTCTGTTGCGGCGAATGTCAGGATTCACCCCGTCGCCGACAAGGCGCTGCGCGCCGTCGCGCTGGGGCTCATGGCCGCGATCGGCCTCGTGCTCCTCGTCGCGTGTGCCAACGTGGCCAACATGCTGCTCGCCCGCGCCTCCGGCCGACGGAAGGAAATAGGGATCCGTCTCGCGATCGGCGCAAGCCGCGGACGCCTGCTGCAACAGCTGCTCACCGAGAGCGCCGTGCTGGCCGTCCTTCGCGGTGGCGCAGGCCTCCTGATGGCCTCATGGGCGCTCCCGGCCATCAAAACGGCTCCCCTCCCCCTGCCGGTGCCATTGGCGCTCGACCTCGGAATCGACACGCGCGTCATGGCATTCACCGCGTTGGTCGCGATTCTGACCGGGCTCGTTGCGGGCCTGGCGCCGGCGCTGCGCGCGACGCGGTTCGACCTGACGTCGGACTTGAAGGAAACGGTCGCGGTGCGCCGGTCGAGACGGTCGTGGACGCTGGGCGACGGCCTCGCCGCCGCGCAGACGGCCATCACGCTGGTGCTGCTCGTCGCCGCCGCGCTGCTGACCCGCAGCATCGTTCACGCGCAGCAGGTGGATCTCGGATTCAGGCCGCAGGGCGTGGCGGCACTCTCAACGGAGTTGAGCCTGATTGGCTACGACGCCAAACGGGCGACGCCGCTGTTCGAACGCGCGGCCGAACAGATCCAGGCGCTCCCCGGCGTCGTGTCGGTCGCGCGGGCGCTTCGGCAGCCGCTCGCGATCAACTACAACCACGACACCATCTTCTTCCCCGATCGGCAGCAGGCGGGCGATCGCGGGACGTCCGTCTCGGCAACCTGGGTGGACGAGCACTACTTCGCCACGCTGGGCATCCCGATCCTGCGGGGACGCAACTTCACGGCGGACGACAAGGCGGGATCGCCGCGCGTCGCCATCGTAACCGAGTCGTTCGTTCATCGTTTCTTTCCAGGAACGGACGGCCTGGGACGCCACTTCCGCCGCCGGGGAGTGGCCGGCGGACCGGACTACGAAATCATCGGGGTGGCGCCCGACTACAAGGTCGAGACCGTCGGCGAGGGACCAACGCCGTACATCCAGTTCGCGCTGCGACAAAGCCCCGACACGAGCACCGTCCTGATCGCACGCACGAGCGGCGATACGAGCGCGCTGCTCTCGGGCATGCGTCGAATCGTGCTCTCGCTCGAGCCCAATGCCGTCTTCCTGGACAGCCAGTCGATGGCGGCGCAGGTAGACGCGTCGCTGCTGCCGGCCCGCCTCGCCGCGGAAGCGATCGCGCTGGTCGGCGTCGTCGCGATGCTGCTCGCCGGAATCGGGCTGTACGGTGTGGTCGCGTATGCTGTCGGCCGCCGCACGCGGGAGATCGGTATCCGCATGGCGATCGGCGCGGCGCCGTCCGAGGTGCTCGGGATGGTGTTGCGCCACGGGCTCAGTGTCGTGGCCGTGGGACTGATCGTTGGCGGCGCGTTCTCGATCGTCGCTGCGCGCGCCATCTCGGCGGCGCTGTACGGGGTGAGCGCCGCGGATCCGGCCGCGTGGGCGACCGCGATCACCGTTCTGCTCGCATCCGGCGCGCTGGCGAACTACATCCCCGCGCGTCGCGCCGCCCGCGTCGACCCCGCGATCGCATTGCGCTAGCAACGTCGCCAAGCAGGCAACCTCTCGATCTTTGCCTGCTTAGCGGTTTATCGCGAACGCGACCATCTGCTGCGCGGCGCCTGACGGCGTCTTCGCGTCGAGTTGCAGCAGGTACTGCCCGGCCGCCAGCGGGGCGAGCGGCAGGTCGATCTGGAACGGTTTGCCGGCGACGGCCTGAACCGGCACGTCGGCCATCGACTGCCCGGCGCGGTTCAGCAACTTTGCCGTCACCGCAGGGATGGCTCCGTCGGCGGCGTAAGCGTCGAACCGGACGAGCAGCCGCTCGGTTCGGCTGAACTCGCGATCGACGGTCGGCGCGACGTTCGGGTTGTTGCGCACCTGCGTCATCTCATAGGCGCTTCTCGCCCGGTACACGCGCGGCGTCCCGACCGACACCTGCGTGTGCGAGTAATCCGGCACCGTGATGTCCTGCTCCGACGAGTCGATGACCTGCCCGCGCGCGCCCATTACCATGATGCGGAGCTGCAGCGGTCCGGGAGGCGCGGTAAAGGAGGCCGCGGTCGCGGTGGACGGCTGCGGCGCGATCGTCGCGGGACCGGAGTTGGTCGCGGATCCTGCGGCCGGTGTCGAGTCGTCCGGGATCGATCCTCGGAACACCGGATGACCGTCAGCCGCGGTGGCGGTCAGCGTCACCCTGGTCGCGGTCGCATCGGAGTTGCGGGCCGGCGCGCTCTGCGACAGCGCCTGCCATGAGAAGGTCACGCGCGCGTTGTTCGCATCGGCGCGGTCGGTTCCGATCCAGAACTTCGCGGCGTGTCCCGCAGCGGGCTCCGCCAGTTCGCTCAGCGCTTTCGAGATCTCCGGCGGCGGCCCGGCCGCCGGCGGCGCGGTCGCCTTCGCCGCGTCTTCCGGCGTGTACGCCCAGTACCCCTTGCGTGCCCTGACCTCGACGCCCGGCCGCTTCACGTGCACGTCGATCGTGTGGAACTTGCCGTCGGTTGGCGCCGAGGACGACGTGTAGCCGAGCAGGTAATAGCCGCTCGAGTCGCGGATGATCTGCTTCATGCCCGAGCCGAGATCGTTGCGGTTCACGATCGCGCGGCCGTCGGTGTTGTCGGCGAGCACCCGCAGCGTGTCGAGCGACTCGTTCAGCGACTTGCGATCGCTCGTCGTGCTGACGCCGTCCTGGATGTCGTAGTCGAAGGTCGCGAGCCCGCGCGGATCCACGGCGTAAATTGACGTGTTGTTCCGGTTCGCGGTGTCGAAGACCTCGCGCAGGCGGCCCGTCAGGTCCACGGAGTTGAAAAAATCCATCGATTCCTGCCGCGGGGAGGTGACGTCGGTCCCCGGCGACTGCCGCATCGGATTGCCGTACCCGGGAAGCGCGGCAACCGGATCCTGCAACTGGGCCGGCAGCGTGCTCGTAAAGCCCTCGCTGACGAAGATGATCGATTTGCGACCGTCGCGCATGCCGCCCAGCTTCACCGCCGCGCCTTTGAGGGCGCCCATCGTGACGTCGTTGCGGATATTCTCGACCTCCTGCGCTGACGCGTACGCGTATCGTTCCTCGAACTCGTTCTTCGGATCGTAGATGCCGCGGCGGCCCTGGAAGTTGTTGATCGCGCTGACCAGCGAGTCGTGGTCTCGCGTGAAGCTCAGCGCGCTGACGGGCGTCAGCGGATACATGATCGCCACCATGTCCTGCGGCCCGAGCTGGTTCTGGACGAAATCGGTCAGCGGCTTCTTCACCGCCATGTCGTTGCCGCGCCGGACGTGGTAGTCGTCCAGCAGCATGATGAAGAGCCGCACGTCCGGCTTCTTCGCCTCGCGCTCCTCGTCGTCTTCGTTCTTGATCGGCCGCGGCGGCGTCGCGGTGGCTTCCGTAATCGGATCGATCTTGATCGTGTCGAACGTCTGGATGGCCTGCGGCTTCTTGTCCTCGCGAACTTCGAAGTCGTCCTTCGTCAGGTCCATGACGACGTCGCCCGTCTTCCTGTCGGAGACGATGACGTCGACGGATACGAAGTTGATGCCGCTGCGGATGACGGGGCGCTGGCCCGCTGGCGGTTGCGGCTGCTGCGACTGCGGTTGCTGAGACGCCGGCTGCGGCGGCGGCGGCTGTGGCGAGGGCGGCTGAGCTGGAGCCTGGCCGGCGGGCACAGCGCTGCCAATCAGGAACGCAAAAACACATGCGAGCGACGCGCGGGAGAAATGGTGCATATCGAACCGACCAGGATCAGGGGCGCCGGATGGCCCTGATCACAAGGATAGACCTTTTGCGAGCGCGGCGACGATGGGCGATGGGCGATGGGACCGGCCGAGGGGCGTTGCTATAAGATCTTGGCGTGACAGAAGAAACCATTGACCGGCCGCAGCCGCTCACGCTGCTGAGCGAAGACGAAGTCCTGTTCCGCGACAGCGTCCGCGAGTTCGCCGAAGCGCAGATCCGCCCGCTCGTGCGCGAGATGGACGAGCACGCGAAGATCCCTCGGGCGCTCGTCGACAAGCTGTTCGACCTCGGGGTGATGGCGATCGAAATCCCGGAGAGTTATGGGGGCGCCGGCGCGAGTTTCTTCCACGCCGTGCTCGCGGTCGAGGAACTCTCGCGCGTCGACCCGTCGGTCGGCGTGCTGGTGGACGTGCAGAACACGCTCGTCATCAACGCCGTCATGCGGTGGGGCAACGACGATATCAAACGCCGCTACCTCCCGAAGCTTTCGTCCGCCGCCGTCGGCGCGTACGCGCTGTCCGAAGCCGGATCCGGCAGCGATGCCTTCGCGCTGACGACCCGCGCGCGGGAGGACGGCGACGACTACGTCGTGACCGGACGCAAGCTCTGGATCACGAACGGCAACGAAGCCGACATTTTCCTCGTGTTCGCCACGATCAATCCCGAGGCGGGCTATCGCGGCATCACGGCGTTCGTCGTCGAGCGCGGCTTCCCTGGATTCACGGTCGGCAAGAAGGAAGACAAGCTCGGCATCCGCGCGAGCAGCACCTGCGAGCTGATCCTCGAGGACTGCCGCGTGCCGAAGGCAAACGTCCTGGGCGAGGTCGGCAAGGGCTACAAGACCGCCATCGAGACGCTCAACGAGGGACGCATCGGCATCGGCGCCCAGATGATCGGGCTCGCGGCGGGCGCGCTGCACCACGCGATCGCGTACACGAAGGAACGGAAGCAGTTCGGCAAGCCGATCGCCGAATTCCAGGCGGTCCAGCACCAGCTCGCGCGCGCAGCAGTGGACGTCGAAGCTGCGAAGCTGACCGTCTACAACGCCGCGCGGCTGCGTGACGCGGGCAAGCCGTTCCTGACCGAGGCGGCCATCTGCAAGATTTTTTCGTCGGAAGTGGCCGAGCGCGTGACCTCACTGGCCGTCAATCTGTTCGGCGGCAACGGCTTCGTGAAGGAGTACCCGGTCGAGAAGCTTTACCGCGATGCGAAGATCGGACAGATTTACGAAGGCACGTCCAATCTGCAGCTTCAGACGATCGCCAAGCAGATCATCGGGTGAATCGCGCCAATATTAACGCCCAACTCCCAACGCCCAACGCCCAATTGTCTTCGATGGCAATTGGGAGTTGGAGTTGGGCGTTGGGCGTTGGGCGTTGGGAGTTATTGGTCCTTCTCACGTACGGCGCGCTCGGCCTGGCGGCGCCGCTGGTCTTCGTCTTTCCCCG
>JAICTV010000049.1 GCA_025936175.1 Phycisphaerae bacterium | reverse complement strand
GCCGTTGACGACGCCATCCAGATTCGCGTCGCCGCCGTAGGTGTACTTCAGCAGCACATCCGTGCTGGCCACGCTTACACTGAGACCGGCCCCCTGGTCCCACGTCGAGCTCCCGCCGTACCCCAGATCACCCGCCAGCGCGATGCCGATCGTGGAAAATAAAACGGGGACGCAGCTAGAAAATAAAACGGGGACGCAGCTAGTTTTTCAAAATTGGTGAGCGGGGAATTCACTCCTTGCGTTTTCGCTCGGCCGGCTGGCGCACCTTGGGCCGCCCCTCCGATCGCACCGTGTGCTCCAGCCCGAGCCGCTTGACGGTCGCTTCGACCCACGCTGGGCCGCCGAGCGGTCGCCCGCGCGCCACGCTCGTCCGCACGCGCTCCAGTTCCCGTGCCGTCAGCGGCACGTTCACCCGCTCAATCCAGTTCCGCGGCCGTTCGACCGGCCAATCGCACAGCACGCGACGAAGCTCCGCGCTGCCGTGCGACCTTGCCCATAGGCTTCCCCAGCGCCAATCCTGGGCGCGCTCCACCAGCCCCGCGGAGAGCGCGTTCCGCTCGACGTAGCGGCAGACGAGCAGGAACGCGTCGTCGCGTTCAACCGCAAAGCTCTTGAACCGCCCCTGGTACAGCGGGCCGTAGCCGACGCTGTGATGCGCGACGCGCCAGCGCATCACGTGCGTGTGGGTCAGCCAGCGGAAGAACTGCGAAAGTTCTCCGTCCTGCCCGGGCCAGGCGACGAAGTGCCAGTGGTTGCGGAGGACGCAGTAGGAGCAGATCCGCAAGGCGAACCGCGCGTGTGCTTCGATCAGGACGCGCTCGAAGGCCTCGAAGTCGCGCTCGCAGCGGAACAGCGCGATTCGTCCGACGGCGCGATTCAGGACGTGATACGCCAGCCCGGCAGGCGCGACACGTGCGGTTCGAGGCATCGGCGAAATGTAGCAGGCCGACCGCCGGGAGTGCAAAAACTAGCTGCGTCCCCGTTTCACTCCTTACTGACGACGGGCAGGATGATCCCGATGAGGATCGCGATGATCCCCACGACGACGAGGAGTTCGATGAGCGTGAACCCCCGCCGAGTCCCCGTCCCGTCCTTTTGTCTACGGCCGTCCATAGCGGCTCGCTTTCGAAATGAAACTGCTGTGGCCGGCACAATAGCAACGAAGGGGGGGATAGGAAGCAGAAAGCTGCAATTCGTTTATTCCGATCGAATTATTTTAACGCCGCGTGCGGAGTGGTGGCGAGCCGTTGCTTCCACGCCGCGTATTCGTCCGCCACGTTCTTGCCCCATTGGCCGAACCATGAGTAGAGGTTGCGGCGTTCCCACGGGACGTCGGCGAGCTTGTCGTGACGGTGGCCGTCGCGGCTGGCGAAGAAGGGTTGGTTGGTCTCGACGTCGTAGAAGCGCGCCCAGATCGGCGGCGCGGTGGGGTCGTCGATCAACTGCGTGTCCCAGCCGTTCTCGTATTGGGAACCGCGAAAGACCTGCAGGCGCTTGCCGGTGATCTTCGAGCGGTCGTACCACGCGGCGCACGCGTCGATCGCGCGCTTCACGCGCTCGTCGGGCTTGTCAATCTCCATCAGCAGGCGGACGATGTCCTCGCTTTCGCGGCCGCTGATTGACGGCAACTCGTACGTGCGCCCGCCGGCGGGTTTGAGCGTCACCTCATCGTGCTGCTGCGCCCAGGCGGTGGGCACGCCGTGCTGGACGATCTGGCATTTCAGGATGCAGTCGATGCCGCGCTGATAGGCGGCGGCGCAGCGGGCCCGAAGATCGTCATGAAGGAAACGAAAATCCGGATCGCGCTCTCCGACGTCGCGCATCAGCCGGCAGACTTCGGTCATCGCGTCGTCGTTGAAGGTGATGTGCCGGCCGTAGTTGTTCTGAAGCGGAAAGCGCTGCGGCCAGCCGCCGTTGGGGTACTGCGCCTTGAGCAGATACTCGATGCCGCGGAGAAAAGCGTCACGGCAGTCCTGTCGATCGAGCACGCGCTGCGCGCGGGCGAGAAGGCGCAGCTCGGTGTAGGTTGCGTCGTTGTCGATGGTGCTGACCTGGTGCCACACTTCGGGCCCATCGCCTGGGGCGGCGGAATCGGGCTCGTCCACGATCTTCGCCGGGCGCGGCCTGGTCGGGTTGTAGTTCTTGAACCATCCGCCGTTGGCGTTCTGCCAGGAGAGGACGTTATCGACCACGTTCTTGCCGGCGTCGGAGTGGAACCAGTCATCCGGCATGTCCGCGAACGTGCCGATGGCGATTCGTCTGGGTCGCGCGCTGGCGCCGGTGGTTGGGGCGGAAGCGGTGGTGGCGGCGGATGACGAAGGGGAACGGGGAACGACAGACAAGAGCACGGCGGTGATCAAGGGAACGAGCAGTGGCTTTCGGATCAGCAGGCGCATAGCGGAGTCGAATGGTAGCGTAAAAAACGTGACCGGCTGCCGATGGACGGCAGCCGGTACGATTTCCCAACTTCAAACGCCCCTGCGCTCCCACTAATTCCGGGATCGTCGCGCGCGGCGGAGCAGTCCGACGGCGGCGAAGCCCGCCAGCGCCAGCGACGACGGCTCGGGGACCGGCCCTTCGACGAGGAACTGCGTGGTGTCGAAACTGGTCGCGGTCGAGGTGCTGTTCGACGGGCGGATCTGGAAGGTGTCGTAGGTGAAGCTGCTGGGCGTCGGATCGGTGAAGTTCACGGTGACGGTGCCCGTCCCGCCGATCGTCCCACCGGTCATCGTCATCAGGATGTCCAACCCGCTCGACGCGTTGCGCGTCAGCGTCATGTCGAACTGGTAGTTGGTGTTGTCGGCATAGCCCACGGCGGCGTTGCCCAGCCCGTTGGCCAGAGCGGTCCAGTTTCCGCTAGTGCCGAGGAGGTCGCTGTTGGTGGCGGCGAGGCGCTCGCGGAGCTGGAAAGAGTTTCCGTTGCCGGTGGTCTCGCCCATGTTGCCGAACAGCGAGTAGCCCGGATACAGATCGCTGCCGGGGGCGGCATCGGTGCTGACGCGGGTGGCGTCCGTCACGGTGTCCACCAGCGCGATGCGAAAGTTCTGGCTCGTATTGGAGGTGTTCACGTCGCCGGTCTTGAACGCCCAGCGGACGTGAAGCGCATCGCCGGTGTTGGAGAGCGTCACCGGCGTCGCAGCCGGAGTGAAGTAAGTCGTCCACGAGGCGGAGCTGGCGGCGGGGGCGAGAACGAGGTGGCCCGCGCTGGCCGTCGCCGTCGCGCCGGTGCCGGCGTTGAACCAGGCGGATTCGATGTCGCCGTCGGTGTCGGCGTCGGTGCCGTACTCGGAATAGATCGGCGCGGCCGGCTGCGTGCGCTCGGCGTCCTGCCAGGTGTCGTTTACGATCGTCGCCGCGTGCGCGCGCGACGCCGGCAAAAGGGCCGCAGCAGCGCCGACGGCCGCGAGGACGGCCAAATGACGAACCTTACGATGCCCAAGCCCCATCGACATGATGCCTCTCCTCTCGCTCGAACTGTTCCGAACCGTGCGCGCGGATGTGATGGCGCGCTCACTCTGCGCTAAATACTTAAACCGCGACCCTTTAAGCGGCCAGACGAAAGTGTTGCGTTCTTCCCCCTTGTTTTTTCGGAAATGCGGCGTACGCCGCGCCGCGAGTTTGCGCGGAAATGACAGGCAAAGGCGCCGGTTCGGTTCAATCGAACGCGGGCGGACGTTGCCGCATCGCGTCCGCGGGTGCGAGGCAGATTACAGCAAACTTTGCCGGCCATTGCACCGCGCCGCTCAAACGATTTGAGAAGAAGGAGAAGCTGTAGCGGTCGCGCGGTTCCGACACTCCGCCGCGCGGACGAACCGATCGATTTGCCCGCCTTGCTGCGGGGTTTTTCCAGTCGGCGTCCACGCCGAGGAGATCCTCGATCCGCCCGCGCTCCCCGCGCCGACGGCGCTCCCCGCGCCGCCCGCGCTGCGCCTTGGCGACGTCGATCGCAATCAAATCATCGAGCCGGCGTGGTATCGCCGCATCCGTGCGATCAGCTCACGATTTCACGTCGTTCGCGCCGAAGTATCGCTGAATGCGTCATATCTTTCGTGGGTCCGACAGGCTCTATCTCAACCCTCCCCTGTAAGCGCGATGCCTGCCTCGCCCGTATTTGCGGATTGCACATTTCCCGCCAAATTCGAAGAGGGCAACGCTGGCGTCGCCCCTACACAATCCGGCGAATCGCGGCGTTGAGACAGGGCCGGTTGGACACTCTTGTCCGACACGCGTCGATGCATTTTTGCGTGGGCCGGACACTCTTCGGCATTTTGCATCTGAGCAGGTAAGTCAGTCGTGTCATGCTGAGCGTCCTCGCGAAGCATCCGGCCTCGTATCGGTTACGCAGATCCTTCGCGGAGTACCGCTCAGGATGACATAACGCCCGCCGGCGCTGACTTCGGCAACGGCGCAAACGGTTGAAGAGTGTCCGATCCGCCGGAATCGGGCGCGTTGGCGCGATTGGGGAACCCGCTGAGAATGCGCCGATGAGCAAACCCTTCTGCCCGTTCCCCGACAACTTTCTCTGGGGCGCGGCGACGGCGTCCTATCAGATCGAAGGCGCGGTCGCCGAAGACGGACGCACTCGCAGCGTCTGGGACACGTTCTGTCATCACCGGCCCGGCGCGATCGCGTTCGATCAGAACGGAGATTTGGGCGTCGATCACTATCACCGCTTTCGCGAAGACGTGGCGCTGATGAAGGAGCTGGGGCTCAAAGCCTATCGCTTCAGCGTTGCCTGGCCGCGCGTTGTTCCGGAGGAGTCGGGCAAGGTGAATGAGCAGGGCCTCGATTTTTATCAGCGGCTGATCGACGAGCTGCTGCGCGCTGGCATTGAGCCGTGGATGACGCTTTTTCACTGGGATCTGCCACAGTGGGTCGAGGACAACTGTCGCGGGTGGGAGACGAATGATTGCGCAAAAGCCTTCGGCGAATTCGCGGGCGTGATGGGCAAGGCGGTCGGCGACCGCGTCGCCGGCGTGATGACGATCAACGAATTCGTCTGCTTCGTGGATCGCGCGTGCAGCGCCGGACGCGAGACCTTCGCGCCCGGGAAAGTCGTTTCGAAGCAGGCGCTCGCTCAATCGCGGCATCACGCGATTTACGGCCACGGCCTGGCAGCACTGGCCTTTCGCGCGGCGTGCATTTCCACGCCGCCGCCGATCGGGTTGGCTGACAACATGCCGCAGACCGTCCCGCTGCTCGAGCAGGAAGATCACATCGCCGCGACAAAGAAGGCGTTTCGCCACCTCACCGGCGAGTACCTCACGCCGATCTTCGAAGGCAAATATCACCCCGCGTATTTGGAATCGCTCGGCGCGGACGGACCGCGCTTCACCGATGAGGAGATGAAGGTCATCCACACGCCGCTCGATTTCCTCGGGCTCAACCTCTACCACCCGACGGTGATCCGCGCCGACGCGAGCGACCCGCACGGGCGCGGCTGGAGCATCGTTCCGCTGGGCGAGGAGTATCCGAAGATGCACATGCCCTGGCTGAACATCGGCCCGCAGATCATGTACTGGGTGCCGAGGATCGCGCATGAGTTGTGGAACGTGCCGGCGATCTACATCACCGAGAACGGCTGCGCGTATCCGGATCGGCCCAATGATCGCGGCGAAATCCTCGACCACGGGCGCGTCTTCTTCATGCAGCAGTACCTGATGCATCTCCATCGCGCCATCGCCGACGGGATTCCGGTGAAGGGCTACTTCCACTGGAGTTTGATGGACAACTTCGAATGGCTGTGGGGGTACACGAAGCGCTTCGGCCTGGCGTACGTGAACTACGCGACGATGCAGCGCGCGCCGAAGCTCAGCGCGCGGTTTTATGCGGACGTGATTCGACGAAATGCGCTCGGCTAAATGTGTTGCGCGCGGCGCGTGGAAATACTACGTACGTGTAAATACGGTAGCGACCATTACGGTCACCGCCGGATCATCTCGCTCGAATCGCGCCGGCATGCGCATGCGCGACCGCAAGGGTGGATATGGGATCGCGAATCACCGCGAGCACCGGAGGGAGACATGAAACGTCGATCCGCTAAAACGGTCATCACCTGGGGATGGTTCGCCGCGCTCGCCGTCGGCGCCGCGCCGGTCGCTTCGGCAGTCAGCATTTCGCTGACGACGGCGGGAAGCGCGTACACGCAGAACTTTGACACGCTGGCGAGCAGCGGCGCCAGTTCAACGCTGCCCCCCGGATGGGCGCTGAGCGAATCGGGCACCAATGCCAACACAACCTACACCGCCGGCACGGGCTCGGGCACGACGGGCGACACCTACAGCTTTGGCGCGACGTCGAGCACTGAACGGGCGTTGGGCGCGCTGCAGAGCGGCTCGCTCATTCCCACGATCGGCGCTTCGTTCACCAACAGCAGCGACCGCACGTTGACCAGCCTGATGGTCAGTTACGTCGGCGAGCAGTGGCGGTTGGGCGCCACCGGCCGCGGCGCCGACCGGCTCGATTTTCAATACAGTATCGACGCCAGCAGCCTGACCAGCGGCACGTGGACCGACGTTAACGCGCTGGACTTCTCCTCGCCGGTCACAGTCGGGACAGTCGGCGCGCTCAACGGCAACGCCGCGGCTAGTCGCACCGCGACCTCCTCCAGCATCTCGGGGCTGAACATCAATCAGGGCTCGACCTTCTGGATCCGCTGGAACGATCTCAATGTGGCGAGCTCCGACGACGGTCTGGCAGTGGACGACTTCTCATTGACACCGAACGGTCCGGCGCCCGTTCCGCTGCCGTTGGCATTTCTAGGCGGGATGGCGCTATTGCCAGTAGCAGGGCTGCGCCGCGTCAGGCGATAAGGTCCGAGACCACGCGTCCGCTCACGTCCGTCAGGCGGAAATAGCGTCCCTGAAATTTGAACGTCAGCTTCTCGTGGTCGATGCCGAGCAGGCGGAGCATCGTCGCCTGGAAATCGTGGACGTCCACGCCGTTGGCGACGACGTTGTGACCGAAGTCGTCGGTTTGGCCGTAGGACTGACCCCTTTTTATTCCGCCGCCGGTCGCCCAGAGGGTGAAGGCGTAGGGGTGATGATCGCGGCCCCACTGCGTGCGGTCGTTGATGTCGCCCTGAAGGAACGGCGTGCGACCGAACTCGCCGCCCCAGATCACCAGCGTGTCTTCGAGCAAACCGCGCTGTTTGAGATCCGTCACCAGCGCCGCGCTCGGAGCGTCCGTGTCGTTGCACTGGATCTTGAGCTGCGTGTTGAGATTGCGGTGCTGATCCCAGCCGGCGTGCATGAGCTGGACGAAGCGCACGCCGCGCTCGATCAAGCGACGGGCCATCAGGCAGTTGTAGGCGTAGCTGCCCTGCCGCTTCACATCCGGGCCGTACATCGTCAGCGTCTCGGCGCTCTCCTTCGAAAAGTCGGTCAGCTCCGGGACGCTCGTCTGCATCTTGTACGCCATCTCGTATTGGCTGATGCGCGAGGCGATTTCCGGATCGCCGAAGTCGTCGAGCTTCAATTCGTTCAACTTCGCGATGTCGTCAAGCATGCCACGGCGAATCTGGCTGCTCATGCCGTCGGGGTTGGAGAGATAGAGCACGGGATCGCCGCTGCCGCGGAATTTCACGCCCTGGTATTTGCTCGGCAGGAAGCCGGAGCCCCAGTAGAAGTCGTAGAAGATCTGCCCGCAGGAGGCCTCCTTGTCGCGCGAGGTCATGACGACGAAGGCGGGGAGATTTTCGCTCGTCGAGCCGAGGCCGTAGGTGAGCCACGACCCCATGCTCGGCCGGCCGGGCTGCTCCGCGCCGGTGAGGAAGAACGTGATCGCCGGCGCGTGGTTCACCGCGCCGGTGTGCATCGATTTGATGAAGCACAGGTCGTCGGCGATCTTCGCGGTCTCGGGGAGAAAATCGGAAACCCACGCGGCGGATTTTCCGTGCTGCGCGAACTTCGTGATCTCCGAGAGCACCGGCTTGGCCTTCTGGCCGCTGGTCATCGTGCTGAGGCGCGCCCCCATCTGGATCTCGGCGGGGATTTCCTTGCCGTGCCACTTCTTGAGCGTGGGTTTGTAGTCGAAGAGATCGACGTGGGACGGCGCGCCGTTCTGGAAGAGATAGATCACGCGCTTCGCCTTGGGCGCGAAGTGCGGCAGACCCGGCAGCCCGCCGAGCACTTTGGGCGACGACTGAGTTGGCGATGTCGGCGCGGCGAGGAGCGAATCGCCGCCGAGCAGGTACGCCAGCGCCGCCGTGCCGACGCCGGCGGCGGTGCGACCGAGCAAGGCGCGGCGGGTGATGTGACGGCGGTTGTCGGTGAGCGGGTTCATCGTGAGCTCCACTTTCGTGGCTTGGGCATCTTGCCCGAGCATTTGCGGCGGCTAGCCGCTCTTTCGATTCTCTTTGCCGCTCCGCTCGAACGCTCGGGCGAGACGCCCAAGCCAGGACGGAACGCGCTCTGCGTTTACTCTTTCGTCATCGCCTCATCCAAGTTCAAAATCTCCAGACATAACGACGTCCATGCCGCGTGATCACTGACTTTCAAGCTTTCATCGCGCTTCGACTCGCCTTCAGAAAGCAGCTTCTTCGCGGCATCCTTGTCCGCTTCGTAGTCGAGCGTAAGACGATCGAGGGCGGTGAGAAGAACCGCGCGTTCCTTGCCAGTCGGGCGACGCGACAGGACCAGGCGATACGCGAGGTCGAGCCGCGACTCATTTGTTTTCTCCGCCAGCATCACGCGCTGTGCGAGCGAGCGGGCGGCCTCGACGAACGTCACATCGTTCAGCGTCGTCAGCGCGTGCAGCGGCGTGTTGGTGCGCTGCGGGCGAACCGTGCAGGTCGTCCGCGACGCGGTGTCGAAGAACTCCGTCGGACCGACGATCCTCCGCCAGAAGGTGTAGAGGCTGCGGCGGTACAACGCGTCGCCGTGGTCCTGCTCGTACTTGATGAAGCCGAAGGTGGCTTCCTCCCAGATGCCGGGCGGCTGATACGGCTTGACCGGCGGGCCGCCGATCTTTTCGACCAGCAACCCACTGGCGGCGAGGGCCTGATCGCGCAGCGTGATCGACGGCAGTCGATAGCGCGGGCCGCGGGCGAGCAGACGGTTCTCCGGATCCTTCTCGAGAATCTCCGGCGTGAGCTTCGATGACTGACGATACGTCGCGCTCGTGACGTAGAGACGAACGAGCTGCTTCAGATTCCAGTTCGACTCGCGCAACGTGACGGCAAGATAGTCGAGCAGTTCGGGATTGACCGGACGTTCGCCCTGCGCGCCGAAATCGTCGACCGTCTTCACGATCCCGACGCCGAAGAACTGCTGCCAGTAGCGGTTGACCGTGACGCGCGCGGTGAGCGGGTTGTCGGCGGCGAAGAGCCATTTGGCGAGGCCTAATCGATTGTTCTTCTCGCCGGCGGGAAGTGCGTTGAGGACCGCCGGCACGCCCGCCGCCAGCGTTTCACCTTGCGGCTTGTCGTACGCGCCCTTGGTGAGGACGTGCGTCTCGCGCGGCGTCGCATCATCCATCACCATGACCTTGGTGACGTTCGCGTCGTAATCATCCGACGCTTTCTTCGCGGCCATTGACGCCTCGTTGAGCGTCTTGAAGTCGTGCGACACGCGATCGCGATAGAAGTTGCGCAGGGTGCGTTTCTGCTCGTCGCTGCGCTGGTCGCGCGGGATCGCCAGCGCCGCGGCGGCGGGCGGCGTGATCCCCGAGCCGTCGGTCAGCGCGATGCGGAAGCGCCCGAGCGTGTGCTGCTTGAACTGCGATTCGAACTGGAGCTTGAGGTGAAGCTCGATCCCGCCGCCCGTGTTTTCGGCGGGTTTTTCGAAGCGGAAGACGGCGGAGATCTTGTCCTTCTCCGGCGCGCCCATCACCGCCCAGCCGCTCTTGGTCGCATCGGAGTCGATCGCACCGGCGACATCAAAGCCCTGCTGGAAGTAGGTCGCATCGGCGGAGGCGAACTTCAGCTTCTTCGACTGGCGTTGGTCGGTCGCGGAGAACGCGGCGGCTTCGAGATTCGTCAGGACAAAGTTGGCACTTTCCGGCGAACGTCCAGGTCCGCCGAGCGGGAGCGACGGATCGGGAAGCGCTTCGATGCGGATCGCGGTGACGCGATCGAGATCGCTCTTAACGACGATCTCCTGCACGTCGGTGTCGGGTGACGGGCCCGATGCGAGGATCGAGCTGTCACTTTGCGTCTTGAGCGTCGCGCCGTTCGCTGACGACGCGGACGCGGGCGTCGCGACGATCCAACCTTTCGCGTACCGCTCACTCGCCTCCCAGATCTGCTGATCGGCATCGAGCTTCGGCATGGCCGCGGCGAGCCTGTCGGACGCCTGCTTCGCCGCGCCCGCGAGCGACTTCGACTTCTCCTGTTTCTCCGGCGTGTCGTACATCATCACCGGCGCGACGTTTCCGCCGCCGACATACTTCCCGCGGCCGTCCTCGCTGCACTGATTGAAGAATGCGTAGAGCCGGTAGTAATCCTTCTGCGTGATCGGATCGTACTTGTGGTCGTGGCACTTGGCGCAGCCGACGGTCAGGCCGATGAAGGCGACGCCGACCGTGTCGGCGCGATCGAGCACGTTCTCGACCCGCGTCTCTTCCGGAATGCGCCCGCCTTCGCCGTTGTAGGGATGGTTGCGGTTGAAGCCGGAGGCGAGACGCTGCTCCTGCGTCGTATTCGGCAGCAGATCGCCGGCGAGCTGCCAGGTGACGAACTGGTCGTACGGCATGTTCTCGTTGAATGCCCTGATCACCCAATCCCGCCACGGCCACTGCGTGCGCGTGGGATCGTTCTGATAGCCGTTGGTGTCGGCATAGCGCGCCAGGTCCAGCCAGTCCCACGTCATCCGCTCGCCGAAGCGCGGCGAGGCGAGAAGACGATCGACGACCTTCTCGTACGCATCGGTCGATTGATCATTGAGAAACGCATCCACCTCCGCCGGCGTCGGTGGAAGACCGGTGAGGTCGAGCGTGACTCGGCGGATCAACGTTTCCTTGTTCGCTTGCGGTGACGGCTTGAGTCCGTCCTTCTCGAGCCGCGCGAGAACGAAGTGATCGATGCCGTTGCGACACCACTTCTCGCCCGGCACCTGCGGCAGCTTCGGTTTGGTCGGCGGGATGAGCGACCAGTGCTTGGACCATTTCGCCCCCTGCTCCACCCAGCGCTGGATCGTGTCGATCTGCTTCTCGCTGAGATGACGATTGGCTTTTGCCGGCGGCATGTGGACGTCGGGATCGTCCGACGTGATCCGCATGATGAGCACGCTGTCGTCGAGCTTGCCGGGCGAGAGGATCGCGTAGCCGTCGCGCGGGGCGAAGGGGCCGATCTTGGGGTCGAGGATGTCTAACCGCAGGTCGGCCTTGCGTTTACCGCCGTCGGGGCCGTGGCAGAAGTAACAGTTGTCCGCCAGGATCGGCTGGACATCGCGGGTGAAATCGACCCTGCCGGCGGTTCCGTCCGCGCCGGCGGCGCGGACCGCCATACATATAGATAGGCCAACCGCGAGGATCAGACGCCGCTGGATTGTCATAAGTGCCGATCGGAGCCGGGATTCTATCAAACGTCGGCCGCCACGCCGAAGTTCATCTTGGCATTACCCTTTGGATTTTCGGACCGTTGAACGAATCACAACGGAAGTTGACGGGCGGAGTAAGCAACTAGATAGTTAGAAAGTGAAACCATTTCCGGTGGCAACTGTTTCGTCATCAACTTCGTCCCCCGCCGCTGCCTCGTCGGCTCGCGCCTCGGCTCATCGCGCCGACGATTGCGCCGGGGAACTGCTGGAGATCGTCCCGGCGGTCATGCGCGCGATCCGGGCACAGATGCGCTCGACGGCGGCGAAGGAATTATCCGTGGTGCAGTTCCGCACGCTGGCGTTCCTCGATCGCAACCGCGGCGCATCGCTGTCGGACGTGAAGGACCACATCGGCTTGACGCTGCCGTCGGTCTCCAAGCTCGTGCAGGGACTGATCACGCGCGGCTTTCTGCATCGCGAGGAAGATCCGAACGACCGCCGTCGCAACGCACTGGCGGCGACCGCGAAGGGAAGAAAAGTGCTTGAAGCGGCGCGGGCGGTGACGCGGCAGTCGCTCGCGGAGCGCCTCGCCGGGCTGGATGACGAGGCGCTGGCGCTCGTGCTCGAGGCGATGCACGCGCTGCGGCCGATTTTTTTGACGCACAACGGCAAGGGAAAGGAATCATGAGCTCCCCTGCGACTTCCAAGACGATGATCGAACCCTCGGCACCACCGCCGCCGCGCGAGTTGGAGCGCGAGAAACGGAGGAATGTGGATGACAAGCGCGGCGCGCCGATCTGGCCGTGGATTCTCGTGCTGATCGTCGCGGCGCTGATCGGGTATGGCGTTTACGTCAAGAAGCAGTCGGCGGCGAAGCAGCAAGGCGGACCGACGGCGATGGACGCATCGAAACGATCCGTCCCTGTCCTCGCTGTCTCCGCGAAAGCCGAAAACCTCGATCTCTATCTCAACGGTCTCGGCACCGTCACCCCGCTCAACACCGTGACCGTGCGCACCCGCGTGGACGGTGAGCTCGTCGCCGTTCACTTCGTCGAAGGCCAGATGGTCAAGCAAGGCGAGCTTCTCGCCGAGATTGACCCGCGGCCGTACCAGGTCCAGTTCGCCCAGGGGCAGGGACAGCTCGCCCGCGATGAAGCGATCTTGCAAAACGCGCAGGCGGACCTGGAGCGATATCAGTCGGCAGCCAATGCGGTCTCCAAGCAGCAGATCGATCAGGCCGAGGCGCTCGTCCGCCAAACGCAGGGCGTGATCGAGACCGACAAGGGCCAGATCGCCAGCGCGCAGCTCAACCTCACCTACTGCAAGGTCACCTCGCCGCTCTCGGGCCGCATCGGTTTGCGAAACGTCGATCAGGGCAACATCGTTCACGCCAGCGACACCGGCGGCCTGGCCGTCGTCACGCAGCTTCAGCCGATCTCCGTCCTCTTCACGATTCCGCAGGACCAGATCGCGCGCGTGATCCAGAAACCGGACGGCGGCGTGGGGCTCGCGGTTGAGGCGTGGAACCGCGACCTGACCAGGAAGATCGCCGCCGGCGCGGTAGCGGCCGTCGATAACACCGTCGATCCCGGCAGCGGTACGGTTCGCATCAAGGCGACGTTCGCGAATCAAGACAACGCGCTCTTTCCCAATCAGTTCGTCAACGCCCGCCTGCTCGTGAACACGCTGGAGAAGGCGACCATCGTCCCCGCCGCCGCCGTGCAGCACGGGCCGAACAATCTCACCTTCGCGTACGTCGTCAAGGGCGATCAGACCGTCGAGATGCGCAACATCGTCACCGGCCCGACCGAAGGCGATCGCACCGCGATTACGCAAGGCGTCGCGCCGGGCGACATGGTCGTGACCGACGGCGTAGACAAGCTCCAGAACGGATCGAAGGTCGAAGTACGCCAGCCGGGCGCCGCGACGCGACCGGGCAAATCCTCGACGCGCTCGACCGCGGCGGTTGCGACGGCGGCGGCGGAAAAGTAGCAAGAACCGATGGACGCGTGGAAGTTGTTATCCCGCCCTCGTCAGGCAATCGTGGCTTGGGCGTCTCGCCCGAGCGTTACGCGGCTTGAGCCGCCGTCTTCAAGACAGGGTCGCTCCGCGAGATTGCTCGGGCGAGACGCCCAAGCCACGAGAGCGCAACGGAAATGAGCCCCTCCCGTCCGTTCATCCTCCGCCCCGTGGCGACCTCGCTGCTGATGGCGGGCATCCTGCTCGCCGGGGTGATCGCGTATCGGCAACTGCCGGTCAGCGCCCTGCCGCAGGTGGATTATCCGACGATCCAGGTGCTCACGTTCTATCCCGGCGCGGGGCCGGAGGTGATGGCGTCGAGCGTCACCGCGCCGCTCGAGCGTCAGTTCGGGCAGATGCCCGGCTTGAACGAGATGACCTCGAGCAGCTCCGCCGGCGCTTCCGTCGTGACGCTGCAGTTCGCGCTGGAGCTGAACATCGACGTCGCCGAGCAGGAGGTGCAGGCGGCGATCAACGCGTCGGCGAATTATCTGCCGCGCGATCTGCCCAACCCACCGGTCTACAGCAAGACCAATCCCGCCGACGCGCCGATCCTGACGCTGGCGCTGACGAGCAACGCGATGCCGCTGTCGAAGGTGCAGGATTTAGCCGACTCGCGCCTCGCGCAAAAGATCTCGCAGCTCGGCGGCGTCGGTTTGGTCAGCATCAGCGGCGGACAAAAGCCCGCCGTGCGCATCCAGGCGAACCCCACCGCCCTCTCCAGTTTCGGCCTGAGCCTCGACGATCTCCGCACCGCGATTTCGACATCCAACGTCAACCAGGCCAAGGGCACGTTCGACGGCCGCCATCAGTCCTACACGATCGCGGCGAACGATCAGCTCCTCTCCAGCAATCAATACCGCCCGCTGATCGTCGCCTATCGCAACGGCGCGGCGGTCACGCTCGACGACGTCGCGGACGTCACCGACGGCGTGGAGAACATCGAGCAGGCCGCGTGGATGAACGATGTCCCCGCCGTCATCGTCAACATCCAGCGCCAGCCGGGCGCGAACATCATCGAGGTGGTCGATCGCATCAAGACGCTTCTCCCGCAGCTTCGAACATCGATCCCGCAAAGCATCGACGTCGCGGTGCTGACCGACCGCACGACGACCATCCGCGCCAGCGTCAACGACGTGCAGCTCGAGCTGCTGATGTGCATCGCGCTGGTCGTCGCGGTCATCTTCGTCTTCCTGCGCAACGTCCCCGCCACCATCATCCCGTCCGTCGCCGTGCCGCTGTCGCTCGTCGGCACGTTCGGCGCGATGTACATGCTCGGCTACAGCCTGAACAACCTGACGCTGATGGCGCTGACGATCTCGACCGGCTTCGTCGTGGATGACGCGATCGTCATGATCGAGAACATCGTCCGCTACATCGAGCAGGGCGATAAGCCGCTGGAGGCGGCGCTCAAGGGATCGGAGCAGATCGGCTTCACGATCCTCTCGCTGAGCTTGTCGCTCATCGCGGTGCTGATTCCGCTGCTGTTCATGGGCGACATCGTCGGCCGCCTGTTCCGCGAGTTCGCGGTCACGCTGAGCATGACGATCCTGATCTCCGCGATCGTCTCGCTCACCCTCACGCCGATGATGTGCGCCAAGCTGCTCAAGCAGAAATCGGACGAGCATCACGGCGCGGTCTTTCAGTGGTCCGAGCGCGCCTTCCAGTCGATCGTCGATTTCTACGGGCGCACGCTCGAAGTCGTGCTGCGGCATCAGGCGATTACGCTGCTGGTCGCGATCGCGACGCTCGCGCTGACGGTCGTGCTCTACCTCAAGATTCCGAAGGGATTCTTTCCGGTACAGGACACCGGCGTGATTCTCGGCATCTCCGAGGCGCCGCAGACGATCTCGTTCGACGGCATGACGCGCCGAACCGAATCGCTCGTCCGCGCGATCGTCAAAGACCCGGCGGTCGAGAGCATCTCGTCCTTCATCGGCGTCGACGGCACCAACACCACCGTCAACAGCGGCCGCGTGCAGATCAACTTGAAACCGCTGGAGGAGCGAAAGATTTCCGCGAGCGACGTGATCCGCCGGTTGCAGCCCAAGCTGGATCAAGTCGAAGGCATCACGCTCTTCATGCAGCCGGTGCAGGATCTGACGGTCGAGGACCGCGTCAGCCGCACGCAGTTTCAGTACAGCCTCGAAGATCCCGATGCGGCGGAGCTGGGCTACTGGGTGCCGAAGTTTTTAGACAAGCTGCGCACGATCCCGTCGCTGCGCGACGTCGCCAGCGATCAGCAGAACGAGGGATTGCAGGTGAAGCTCGTCATCGATCGCGACACCGCCTCGCGCCTCGGCATCACGCCGCAGCAGATCGACGACGCGCTCTACAATGCGTTCGGCCAGCGGCAGGTTTCGACGATGTTCACGCAGTCGAACCAGTACCACGTGGTCCTGGAGGTGGCGCCGCAATTCCAGAACAATCCGAACGATCTCGATCACATCTACGTCCGCTCCTCGACCGGCGGGCAGACGCCGCTGAGCGCGATCTCGCGGATCGAGAAGACGAGCGCCCCGCTGGCGATCAACCGCCAGGGCCAGTTCCCCGTCGTCACCATCTCCTTCAACCTCGCGCCCGGCGCATCGCTCGGCGAAGCGACCCGCGCGGTGGAGCAGGCGAAGGACGAGCTGAACATGCCCGCCGCCATCCAGGCCGGCTTCCAGGGAACGGCCCGCGCGTTCCAGTCATCGCTCACGAACGTCCCGCTGCTGATCCTCGCGGCGATCATCACCGTCTACGTCGTGCTCGGCGTGCTGTATGAATCCTTCATCCACCCGATCACGATCCTCTCCACCCTCCCCTCCGCCGCCGTCGGCGCGCTGCTGGAGCTCATGCTCTGCGGCGAAGATTTTTCGATCATCGCGCTGATCGGGATCATCCTGCTGATCGGCATCGTCGAGAAGAACGCGATCATGATGATCGACTTCGCGCTGGACGCCGAGCGCAAGGAAGGCAAGCCGCCGCGCGAGGCGATTTTCCAGGCGAGTCTGCTGCGCTTCCGCCCGATCCTCATGACAACGATGGCCGCACTGCTCGGCGGCGTGCCGCTGGCGCTGGGCAATGGCGTCGGCTCGGAGCTTCGCCGTCCGCTGGGCATCGCGATCGTCGGGGGATTGATCTTCAGCCAATTGCTGACGCTCTACACGACGCCGGTCATCTATCTCGCCTTCGACGCGGTCGCGCGGCGGATGGCAAGCATGTTCGGCCGCGGCGACCGCGACCCGCGCGAAGAAGATCGCGCGATCGATCAAGCGGAGCCGGCGACGTGAGCCTCTCCTCCCCGTTCATCCACCGCCCCGTCGGCACGACGCTCATCACCGCCGCGATCGGACTCGCCGGATGTCTCGCCTACTTCTTCCTCCCCGTCTCGCCGTTGCCGCAAGTGGAGTTCCCGACGATCTCCGTCAATGCCTCGCTCCCCGGCGCGAGCCCCGAGACGATGGCATCCTCCGTCGCCACGCCGCTCGAGCGCCAGCTCGGCCACATCGCGGGCGTTACGGAGATGACGTCGAGCAGCTCGCTCGGCTCGTGCAGCGTCACGCTGCAGTTCGAGCTGAACCGCAACATCGACGCCGCCGCCCGCGACGTGCAGGCCGCCATCAACGCCGCGCGCGGCCAGCTCCCGGCGAACCTGCCGAACAACCCGAACTATCGCAAGGTCAATCCCGCCGACGCGCCGATCATGATCCTGCGCATCACGTCGGACGTGTACGAAAAAGGGAAGATGTACGACGTCGCCTCGTCGGTGCTGCAGCAGGCGCTGGCGCAGGTGGACGGCGTCGGCCAGGTCTTCGTCGCCGGCAGCGCGCTGCCCGCCGTGCGCGTGGACGTCAACCCCACGCTGCTCAACAACCTCGGCCTGTCGCTGGAAGACGTGCGCACCGCGCTGGCCAGCGCCAACGCCAACCGGCCCAAGGGCGAGATCAGCGACCGCGCGCGTACCTTTTCTCTCGCGACGACCGATCAGCTTCTCAGGTCCAGCGAATACCAGCCGCTGATCGTCACCTATCGCAACGGCGCCGCGGTTCGCCTCAGCGACATCGCCCAGGTCACCGACGGCATCGAAGACATGCGGACGGTGGGCCTGGCGGACGGCAAACCAGCCGTCCTGCTCATCATCAACCGCCAGCCCGGCGCCAACATCATCGACACCGTCGATCGCATCCGCGCGATGCTGCCGCAGCTCCAGGCGGACATCCCGCCGGCGATGAAGCTCGGCGTGGTGATGGACCGCACCGCCACCATCCGCGGGAGCGTTCACGATGTCGAGCTGACGCTGTGCCTCTCGATCACGCTGGTGATCCTGGTCGTCTTCGTCTTCCTGCGCAGCGTCCGCGCGACGCTCATCCCGTCCGTGGCGGTGCCGATCTCGCTGGTCGGCACGTTCGGCGTGATGTACCTGTGCGGCTACAGCATCGATAATCTTTCGTTGATGGCGCTGACGATCGCGACCGGATTCGTCGTCGACGACGCCATCGTCGTGATCGAGAACATCAGCCGTCACCTCGAAGCCGGCATGAAGCCGATGGACGCCGCGCTGCTGGGCGCGAAGGAGATCGGCTTCACCGTGCTGTCGATCAGCATCTCGCTGGTCGCGGTGTTCATCCCGATCCTGCTCATGGGCGGGATCGTCGGCCGCTTGTTCCGCGAGTTCGCGGTGACGCTCTCGGTGGCGATCGCGGTCTCGATGGTCATCTCGCTGACCACCACGCCGATGATGTGCGCGCTGCTGCTCAAGCCGCACGACCCGCGCCGCGATAAACACGGCTTCTTCTACCGCCTCACCGAGCGCGGCTTCGAAGCCATCCACGGGTTTTACCAGCGCACGCTGGCCTGGGTCCTCCGCCACGAGTTCTTAACCCTCTGCGTCACGCTCGCGACCATCGGATTCACGATTTATCTCTACATCAAGGTTCCCAAAGGATTCTTCCCGCAGCAGGACACCGGTCGCCTCGCCGGATCGATCATCGCCGATCAGGACACCTCCTATCAGGCGATGGAAGAGAAGGTGAAAGAGTTCACCGCCATCGTCGGCCAGGACCCGGCGGTCGAGAACGTCATCGCCTTCGCCGGCGGCGGATCGCTCAACACCGGCCGCATGTTCGTCGCCCTTAAGCCGCTCGACGAGCGCAAGGTCTCCGCCGACGCGATCATGGCGCGTCTTCGCCCCAAGCTCGCGCACGTCCCGGGCGCGAGCTTGTTTCTCCAAGGCGTGCAGGATCTCCGCATCGGCGGCCGCTCCAGCGGCGCGCAGTACCAGTTCACCATGCAGGGCGACGACCTGAACGAGCTCTCGCACTGGGCCGGCGTGATGGAGGGCAAGCTTCGCACCATCCCCGGCATCGTGGACCTCAACAGCGATCAGCAGAACAAGGGCCTGCAGGCGAGCCTCGCGATCGACCGCCCCACCGCCGCCCGCATGGGCATCACACCTGCGCTGATCGACGCGACGCTCTACGATGCGTTCGGCCAGCGGCAGGTCTCGACGATGTACACGCCGCTCAATCAGTATCACGTCGTCATGGAAGCGCAGCCGCAGTTCTGGCAAAACCCTGACGGCCTGCGGCACATCTATGTGCGCGGCAGCAACGGCAAACTGGTTCCCCTCGGCGCGTTCACGCGTTACGCGCCCTCGACCGCGCCGCTGCAGGTGAATCACTCCGCGCAGTTCCCATCCGTCACCTTCTCCTTCAACCTCGAGCAGGGTGTCGCGCTCGGACAAGCCGTGGAAGCGATCGAATCCGCCGAGCGCGAGCTCGGCATGCCCGCGACCATCCGCGGCAATTTCACCGGCACCGCTCAGGCCTTCCAGGAATCGCTGGCGAACGAGCCGATCCTCGTCGCCGCCGCGCTGCTCGCGGTCTACATCGTCCTGGGCATCCTTTACGAGAGCCTCGTCCACCCGATCACGATCCTCTCGACGCTCCCGTCGGCCGGCGTCGGCGCGCTGCTCGCGCTCATCCTGTGCCGCACGGATTTAAGCGTGATCGCGCTGATCGGGATCATCCTGCTCATCGGCATCGTCAAGAAGAACGCGATCATGATGATCGACTTCGCGCTCGAGGCGGAGCGCCGCGAGGGCAAGAGCCCGCGCGACTCGATCTTCCAGGCCGCGCTCCTGCGTTTCCGCCCGATCACGATGACGACGATGGCCGCCCTGCTCGGCGGCCTGCCGCTGGCCCTGGGCAACGGCGTCGGCGCGGAGCTCCGCCGCCCGCTCGGCATCGCCATCGTCGGCGGCCTGGTCTTCAGCCAGATGCTGACGCTCTACACCACGCCGGTCGTCTACCTCTACCTCGACCGGATGCGGCTGGCGGCGATCGCGCACGCGGCGGAGGTGAAAAAGTTGCTCTGGTCGCTTGTAATGCGACCGCTTGGCCGCCGCGCCTGATCCAACCGAACGCTTTTATACAGAGCTCTGGCCGCATCGCGCAGCCGTGCTCCGCACCGCGCGCATCCTGACGCGCAGCGGCGCGGACGCGGACGATCTGGCGCAGGAGACGATGCTCAAGGCGTTCCGCGCGATCGATCAACTCTCGGCCGGATCAAATCCGAAGGCGTGGCTGATGACGATCCTCCGCAACGCGCACGTCGATCGACTTCGCGCGCGACGTCCGAGCGAACTGAGTCTCAATGCCGACTTCGTCGCGGAGCGCGAGTCAGAAACTCCGCCGGGCTGGGGTGACGCCGAGCAGGTTCTCGCGTCATTCAGCGACGAACAAATCATCGCCGCCCTTCGCACGCTGCCGCCCGAAATCCGCTGGACGCTGCTGTTAGCGGACGTGCAGGGAATGGACGACGTCGAGGCGGCGCAAGTGCTTAACGTGCCCGAAGGTACGATCAAATCGCGCCTCCATCGCGGCCGGCGGATGCTGCGGAATTCGCTCGCCAAGATGAATCGTTGAACCTTTCAAGGCCGCACCCTCGTTTGGACTGGTGAGGGTGTGACGATGGCTGATGAATTCGACGATGCCGTTCGAAATCGACTGCGAAAACTGGACGCGACGCCGGTGGATACGAGCCGGCTCGATGCCGGCATCCGCGCGGCGATTGCGCGCCGGCAGTCAACGCTCGTCTGGCGGCTGACACGTCCGCTGGCCGCCGTGGCGGCGAGCATCACCCTCCTGGCGATTCTCGCGGGCGTGCTGCTCACCAGTTCCGGCGGCGAAGTGATGGCATCCCCCGCGCAGATGGCGCAGGTGCACCGGGACATCCTTGCCAATCGCGTCGCCGTCACCAAGGTCGATTCCATCGAAGCCGCCAGCGCCGCCCTCTCACGACAATCCGGCTCGGCAGCGCCAGCACTTCCGCAGCCGCCGGAGGCGCACGTGATGGCGTGCTGCATGAAGTCGATCAGGAACAAGACGATGGCGTGCGTGCTGCTCCAGGACGCCGGCGGCACGCCGGTGACGATGAGCGTCGCGCGCAGCTCGGACATGAAGCTGCCGCACGATGGCGCGCATGTCGCGCGCGACGGCGTGGATTATTTCACGCACGCCGCCGACGGGTTGAACATGGTCATGACCGAGCGCGCGGGCCGCATCGTCTGCCTGATCTCGGATCTGCCGACCGGGAAGCTGATCGATCTCGCCGCGCGGTTGAAGTTCTGATGCGCCTGCGCTTTGTCATCCTCGCGACCTCGCTGCTCGCGGGCTGCGTGCTGGCGCCGAAGGAATCATCGCGCGAGCGGGATCGCATCGCGACGGCGGGGATACCGTACGAGCCGCCGCCGGACAAACGCGATGTGCCGGAGCTTCCGTCGCCGGCGAGTTGGCGCAACTGTCTGCAGCGTGCGTTCCTCGCCAACGGCGATCTCGAGGCGGCTTATTTCGAATGGAAGGCGGCGATGGCGCAGGTGCCACAGGTCGCCACCTGGCCCAATTCAATGCTCGCGCCGTCGTTCAGCTACCTTTTCAGCGGCGGGCAGATGAAATCATGGGACCGCACGACGCTGGGCGTGCAGTTCGATCCGTCGGAAAACCTCGAGCTCCCCTTCAAAACGTCCAAGCGCGGCGAGATCGCTTACCAGAACGCCCGCGCCGCGGCGGCGAAATTCCGCGAAGCCAAGTTCAAGCTCCAGCGACAAGTAATCGCGTCGTACATCGATCTGGCGCTGATGGAGCAACGCATCCGCATCCGCCAGGAGAACGTGGATCTGCTCAAGATCATCTCCGACACCGCCGCCGACCGCGTCCGCGCCGGCGGCAGCCAGCAGGACCTGCTCCGCGCGCAGACGCAGTATCGCCTGGGCGAAAACGAGCTCAGTAATCTCGTTAACGAGCGTCGCGCGATTCTGACGGGTCTCAACGCAATGATGGCCCGCGAGCCGCTGGCGGAGATTTCGATTCCACGGGGACTTCCGCCTCCACGGCCGCTCGCGGTCGATGATGACAAACTCATCGCCGCCGCCGTCATGACCAATCCGCAACTCCAGCGCCTCGCGCGTGACGTGCAGGGCCGCAGAGATGCGCTGGATCTGGCGCGGATGATGTACATCCCCGACATCAGCCCGTCGTTCAGCTTCACCGGCAGCATCTCGCAGATGGTCGGCGCGATGGTGATGCTGCCGACCAACGCCCCGCGCATCCGGGGCGCGATCGACGAGGCCCGAGCGATGCTCCGCGCCAACGAGGCGATGCTCCGCCAGGCTCGGCGCGATCGCGCCAGCACGTTCGTCGCGGCGCTGGTTGCACTTCGAAATTCGGAGAGACAAACCAAAGTCTTCCAGGAAACGATTCTTCCTCGCGCCGAGCAGACGCTCGCCAGCTCCCGACAGGCGTATACCACCGGCACGGGAACGTTCATCGAGCTGATCGACGCGCAGCGGACCCTGCTCGATGTCCGCCTGCTGATCGTCGAAGCAAAAGCCGATCGAGAGAAGCGTCTGGCCGACCTGGAAGAGCTCGCGGGCGTGGACATCGAGACGCTCGCCGGTCCGACCACCGCGCCGACGACAGCACCGAGCACGACACAATCGACGACGAGGCCGTCATGAACCGAGAGCTGATCCACAACGCCGGCACGGTGACCAAGGTCGCCTTCGCCCGACTGCGTTTCCTCTGCGTCTTCCTCATCGCCGCGCTGCTGGTCGGCTACTGGGACGACATCAGGAACCACCTCGACAAGTGGACCCGTCCCGCCGTCGCGCCTGATGCGCTGGCACAGGCCAGCGCCGGCGAGATCGAGTACTACTGCGCGATGCATTCCAACATCGTCCGCAGCGAGCCGGGCAACTGCCCGATCTGCGGCATGCCGCTGATCAAGCGCAAGAAAGGCGAGCAGCAGCAACTCCCCGCCGACGTGCTGGCGCGCGTGCAGCTCTCGCCGCAGCGCATGGCGCTGGCGGGCATCGCGACCACGCCGGTGGAGAAGCGCGTCCTCGTCCGCCAGATCCACGCGCTGGGCGTGCTCGATTACGACGAGACGAAGATCGCGCGATTGAGCGCGTGGGTCGCCGGCCGCGCGGATCAGCTCTTCGTCCAGTACGTCGGCCAGGCGGTGAAGAAAGGCGACCCCGTCTACTCACTCTACAGCCCCGACGTCTACACCGCCCTGCGCGAGTACCTTGTCTCGCGCCAGCGGGTCAACCAATTGGCGAAAGATGTTTCGGAAGAAACCAAGGCCGACGCCGTCACGGTCTACAACGCGTCGCTGCAGAAGCTCGTCCTCTGGGGCATGAGCCAGGAGCAGCTCGATCAGGCGGATCATGAGTTCGATCAGACCGGAAAGATTCCGACGCACCTGATCGTCACCTCGCCCATCAGCGGCATCGTCGTCGGCAAGGAGATCTTCGAAGGCGGCTACGTCAGCGTCGGCGATAAGCCGTACACCATCGCGGATCTCGGCAACTTGTGGCTTCAGCTCAAGCTCTACGAGCGCGATGTGCCGCTCGTGAAGGTCGGGCAGGGCGTGGACGTGACGGTCGAGGCGTTGCCGAACGATGTCTTCCACGGCGCCGTGACGTTCAAGGCGTTCCAGCTCGATCCGGCGACGCGCACGCTCGACGCGCGCGTCGAAGTGACGAACCCTTCGCTTCGCCTGCGTCCCGGCATGTTCGCCGACGCGTCCATCCAGGTCGCGATCAACGATCGCGAACCCGCAACGGAACCAACGACCCGGCCGGCCGCGCCGATGAAAGTCTCGCCCAAATCCGCCGAGGCGTTCGCCGCGGCACTGCAGCCGTACCTGCAAGCGCAGACGCTGCTCACGCAGGACAAAGCCGACGGCGTCGTCGAGCTGCTGCATCAGGTTGCGGCTGAGCTGGGACCGCTGAAGGACAATCCCGCCTTCGCGCCGCACGTCGAGCAGATCACCAAAGCCGCCCACGCGTCGATGGGCAAGGGAATCGACGACATCCGCAAGAGCAGCTTCCGCGATCTCTCGGCGGCGATGATCGAGCTCGGCAAGGAAGTCGGCATTCCCGCGAGCGCGAAGCCCGTGTCGGTTTTTCACTGCCCCATGGCCAAAGCCGACTGGCTCCAGCCGCCCGGCGCCACCGCCAATCCCTACTACGGAAACAGCATGCTCACCTGCGGCGCGGCCGTCGAGCCGCTCCCGAAATCCGAAGCCGCCGCGGCAGCGACGCGACCGACGACACAACCCGGCGAAAAGACGCTCTCCATCCCGCGGTCGGCGGTAATCGAAGCCGGTCGCAACCGTGTCGTCTATGCCGAATCTTCCCCCGGCGTGTTCGACATGCGATCGGTGCAGCTCGGCCCCCTGGCCGGCGATTTTTACCCGGTCGTCTCAGGCCTGAGCGAAGGCGAAAGAATCGTCACCGCCGGCGCGTTCCTCGTCGACTCGGAGAATCGTCTCAACCCGACGGCACCAGCGGCGACGGTGTCACCATGAACTGGCGACACGCACGATTGTCATCCCGAGGTGCTCCGAGGGATCTCGAAGCAGGAAGACTGTCGGACTCCGAGGTTCCTCGCGGGGTACCGCTCGGGATGACAGGCGCCGCCGCGCCGCCGCGAGCGATGTCATTCAACAAGCAACCCTCACCCCAATGATCGCGCGAATCATCGAATTCTCCGTCCGCAACCGATGGCTGGTGATCCTGGCGTGGATCGGCATTGCCGCATGGGGCCTATACGCCGTCCTGCACACGCCGGTCGATGCGATCCCGGATTTGAGCGAGAACCAGGTCATCGTCTTCACCGACTGGATGGGCCGCAGTCCGCAGGACATCGAAGACCAGATCACCTACCCGCTCAGCGTTCAGCTCCAGGGTCTCGCCGGCGTGAAAGTCATCCGCTCGTCGAGCGAGTTCAACTTCTCGATGATTACGATCATCTTCGACTCTGCCGTCGACTATTACTTCGCCCGCACGCGCGTGCTCGAGCGCCTGCAGACCGCCAGCGCGTCGCTGCCGGCGGGGGTGACGCCCTACCTCGCCCCGGACGCGACGGCGCTGGGGCAGATCTTCTGGTACACGGTGGAAGGCGAAGGCAAATCGCTCGATGAGCTGCGCGCGATCCAGGACTGGACGGTTCGCTATCAACTGAACAGCATCCCCGGCGTGAGCGAAGTCGCCAGCGTCGGCGGGTTCGTGCGCGAGTACCAGGTGGATGTCGATCCCAACAAGCTCCGCGCCTACGGCTTGCCGCTCAGCGCGCTCTATTCCGCGATCGCGAACTCCAACAAGAGCGTCGGCGGCAAAGTCCTCACCCAAGGCAACAGCGAATACCTGATCCGCGGCGTCGGCTGGCTGCAGAATCTCGCGGACCTGGAAAACGTCGTCGTCACCAGCCGCAACGGCGTCCCGATCCGTCTCAAAGACACGGCGACCGTCACGCTCGGCCCCGCCTTCCGCCGCAGCGCTTTGGAAAAAGACGGCCGCGAGGCAACCGGCGGCGTTGTCCTCATGCGCTACGGCGAAAACCCGCTCGCCGTCACCGAAAGAATCAAGGACAAGATCCGCGAGATGCAGGCCGGCCTGCCGCAGGGCGTGCGCATCGTTCCCTTCTACGACCGCACGCGGCTGATCGAATCCGCCGTCCACACCGTCACCGGCACGCTGCGCGAGGAGATGATCATCGCCACCCTCGCGATCCTCCTCATCCTCACGCACTTTCGCAGCGCGTTCGTCGTCTGCATCACCCTCCCGCTGGCGGTGCTGATCAGCTTCCTCTTCATGTATTACCTCGGGCTCTCCAGCAACATCATGTCGCTGGCGGGCATCGCGATCAGCATCGGCATCCTCGTCGATGCGGCGGTGGTGATGGTCGAAAACGCGACGCACACGCTGCACGAGGAGTTCGGCCAGGAAAAAGTGCGCGGCGACACGACGGAGCTGGTCGTCCGCGCGTGCCGCCTGGTCGGACGGCCGATCTTCTTCTCCGTCATCATCATGCTCGTCTCGTTCCTGCCGATCTTCGCGTTCGGCGGACAGGAGGGAAAACTCAGCCACCCGCTCGCCTTCACCAAGAGTTTTGCGATGGTCGGCGTCGCCATCCTCGCCGTCACGCTCGTGCCGGCGCTGATCCCGGTCTTCATCAAGGGCCGCCTGCGCGGCGAGGACGACAACCGGATCGTCCGCAGCTTCATCAACATCTACAAACCGCTGCTCTCGTGGATCATCGACCGCCCCGGGCTGGTGTGGTGGATGATGGCGATCATCCTCGTCCTCGCCGCGGGATTCGTTTCCGGTGGACACGTGGGCGCGATCGGACTTGCGGTCGGGATCGTCTTCGTCCTGCTGGGGATCCGCGAGCTGCGATGGAAATTGATCGCCGCGACACTGCTCGTCGCGGTCGCCTTCGTCGCCGACACGCGCTTCCCGAAATCAGGCGGCGAATTCATGCCCTCGCTCAACGAGGGGAGCATCATGGACATGCCCACCACCGCCCCGCGGGTGGCGATGTCAGAGGCGATCGACGACGTCGCCGTGCGCGACCGCCTCATCCGCGCGATGCCGGAGGTCGAGCAGGCGGTGGGAAAAATCGGCCGCGCCGAGACCAGCACGGACCCGTCGGGCATCGAGATGGTCGAGACGATTATCAATCTCCATCCGCGCCGGTGGTGGCCCAAGCGCCAGTGGCGATTCGATGATGCGATGCGGCAGGCCCGCATCGTCGCCGCGGCGCTTCAGCAACACGACTGGCTCAAAGGCCAGTCCGATGAACTGCTCAACACCGCCACGTCGGTCGCCATCGAGGGCTTCGATCGCACGATGCGCGACATGGCGCGCCGG
>JAICTV010000095.1 GCA_025936175.1 Phycisphaerae bacterium | reverse complement strand
CGGCGTCGATGATCGTGTGCACGCCCTTCTCGCGGCTGATGCGACCGACGTAGCCAACGTACGGTTTCGTCGCGTCGCCCGTCGGATGCACGAGCACCTCGGGCACGACGTTGGGACTGAGATGGATCTTTTTCTCGTCGAATCCCGCTTCGATCAGGCGGCGCTTGAGGAAGTGTGACGCGCACACGTACGCATCGACGTTGTCCCTGTACCATCCGGCGACCCGCGCGACGGCGTTACGCAGCGCGTAGCCGGTGCTTTTGAACAAGTTGCCTTCACAATTGTTCAGCACGCAGTTGTACTCGCGCCCGCCGAGGCATTTTTCGCAGACTTTCCCTTTGTTCATGTGCAACCCGTTGGGGCACATGAGGCGGTAGTTGGCGACGAACATGACGACCGGCACGCCCGCGCGCCGGATCACCGGCAAAATCGCCGGCGAGATGAACGGGTAGAGGTTCTTGATCAGCACCGCGTCCGGTTTGAATTCGTCGATCAACGCGCGGACGCGCGAGCGCGACCACGGGTTGTAAACTCCGGCGCCGAGGGCGCGCAGCTTCCCGAAGAGCATCGCGGGGATCTCTTCGCTGCTGCGCGTGAAGACCTTCGTCTCGTGGCCGTTGTCCTCGAGCAGCTTGCGGATGTGGTAGAACTGGATCTCCTCGCCGCTGCGAGCGCCGTAGTCGTTGTGGATCATGAGAAACTTCATGACGCCACCCCGCAGGCGAGGGAGACGACGCGGTCGATGTGGGATGACTCGATCGGTCGGCCGAGGACTTGTTCGTAGACGCTGAGCATCTGTCGCGCGCGGACGTCGGCGCTGATCTCGCTCGCGCGGCGGAGCGCGCCTTCACGGAGCGACTCGTAGCGCGACTCGTTCGTCGCCAGTTCCGCGATCGCGTCGGCGAATAGTTTGGCGCTGTGCGAGGGGGAACGGAGCGGGACGAGGATGCCGCACGACTCATCGACGATGTCGGCGAAGCCGCAGGCGTCGTGGCAGATGACCGGGAGGCCGACGGAGATCGCCTCGTTGAGCACGCAGCTTGTGCCGTCGAGCAGGCTGGTGAGCGCGAAGACGTCGCATTTCGCCATCGTGGCGATCGCCTGCGTGCGCGGGAGCCGGCCGTGCCAGATGCACTTGTGCGCGACGCCGAGCTTTCGCGCCAGCGCCTGCCAGCGGAATTCTTCGGGGCCGCTCGAAAGGATCTGCGCTTCGATGTTGAAATCGCGCGGCAGGCGCGCCATCGCGTGCAGGAGGATGGGCAGGCCCTTGCGCGGGACGTGCACGCCGCTCCAGGCGACGCGGAACGGCTCAGTTTTGTCGCGCGGGCGCGGCTGCACGTCGGTCGGCTCGGCGCCGAATTCCGCGATCACCGTCGGCGAGACGCCGTGATGTTTCTCGAACGCTCTTCTTTCGGCGGAGGTGTTGACGATGATCGCCTTGGCGGCGGCAGCGGCTTTGTGGACGCGGCCGTGCAATCGCGCCTGGATCGTGTTGCCGATGTTTCGGGTCCCGTAGCGCAGCCAGCCGCGCCAGCCGAGCATCGGGAAATATCGCCATGGCATCTGCGCGTGCCCGCCGACCGGCCCCCAGACGAACGGCAGCGGCAGCCGCCAGAGATAGCCGGGCTCGCGATAGCCCTGCATTGTCAGGTGATGCGTCAGATCGAATTGCTGCTCGCTCGCGAGCGTTCGCGCCAGGCGAAACGCGCGGCGTTCCCAGCGGCGCAGGCACTTGTAGAAGTGGTACGAGCTGCGATCATCGATTCGCCGCCCTTCATCGTCGAGCTCCGGCCAGGGGATGAACTTGAAGTCGATCGACGCGTAGACCGGATCAATATCCTGCCGGCGCTCGATCGCGGCGCGGTTCTCCACCGATTCGGTGATGACGGTGAGATCGCAATGCTCGGCGAGCGCGGAAACGAAGAAGTGGCCGACGCCGGGCTCGGAGCCGCGCTCGGGGTTGCAGGAGAAGGCGGAGATGAGCACGCGCGGGCGCGACATCGCTAGATTCCCCTCCCATTCATGACGAGTGTTCGATCGGCGGCGAGTTCGACAGCGCGAAGGACCGCGTCGGCGGCGCGCTGCGGCGAGTAGTCTTCAACGATGCGCGACGATTCGCGGCCCATCGCGTTCAGCCGCGACGGCTCTGCGGCGCACTTGTTCAGGAGCTCGGCGATCTCATTCGCGTTGTGCGGATCGAAGACCCAGCCATTGACGCCCGGCTGCACCAGTTCCGGCCAGCAGCCGTTGAACTTGGAGCAGAGGATCGGCTTGTCGCAGGCCATCGCTTCGGGGACGACCAGGCTCCAGTTGTCCTCGAGCGTCGGCATGACGAGGCAATCCGCGGCGGCGTAGTAGGCGGCGATCTGCTCGTACTCCGCGCGTCCGGGGAAAATCACGCGCGGGATGCGCTTCTCGCGGATGATCGATTCCAGCGGCTCGCGCTCGGGACCTTCGCCGACGAGGACAAGCGTGCCGGCAGTATTCGTGCGCGTGAAGAGTTCCCACCCGGCGAGAAGTTCGCGCAGCCCTTTGAGCGGAATCAGCCGACCGACATAGAGGAACAGCGGGCCGGAGGTCGCGCGAAGACGCAAGCGGCAGGCGTCGATTTCTTCCGGCGGCAGCGCGGCGCACTTCGCCGCGAGCGATTCGGTATCCGCCGCCATCGCGCCGGTGATGATGCGATCGGCGTCGAAGCGGAGGACGCTCGTGCAGTATTGCTTCGACAGCTTTCCGTTGCAGCAGATCGCGTCGGTCTCGCTCGCGACCCAGCGGCGGTAAAGCGTCCGCAGGCGCGGCGCGTTTCGCTCGGTGTGCGGCGTCTTCTCATACGCGATCACCAGCGGGACGCGAATCTTCCGCTTCGCCCAAAGCGCCGCCGGCGTCCATTGGAAGAAGCCCTCGGAGATGATCACGTCCGGCTCGGTCTCGATGATCGAGCGAACGAGGCCGGGCTGATAGGGAATGCTGATGCCCTGATTGGCGAAGGTCTCTTCGCTGATTCCGATGCCGAGGCGCTTTTCGCCTTCGAGCGCAAGGGCGCGCTCGCGGATCGCCGATCCGATCTTCCGCCGCACGCCTTCGCGGACGCGCGTCGCGGAGAACACGACCGACAGCCCGCCGTCCAGCAGACGATCCAGCGCCGCGTAGACCGGCACGCGGTAGTCGAGGAAGCACGGATTGACCCAGGTCACTTTCATGTTAGATGCGACCTCGAATGCCGGTGGTGCGGATGCGCTGCGGCACGAGCTTCTGAAGCTGTTGCTGCTGCTGCGACGTGACGAGCGACTCTTCGTTCCACATCGCCAGGGCAATCGTCGCGTAGAACATGGCGTGGCCGATCCAGGGAGGACTCAGCGGCGCGGTCACCGATTCCATGGTGGTGGTGTTGAGCATCAGCGCGGTCAGCGCGCCGAGCAGCACGATGCGAATCTTCTGATCGCGCTGGCGGAGGGCGCTGGAGAACATCGCCATGATGAACAGCAGAAAGAGCGCTTCGCCGGCGGCGCCGAGGTTGACGATGGCGCTCATGGCGGCGTTGTGCATGTGCATCATGCGGAAGCCGCCGACGTTGTAGAGCCGCGCCTGCACCTCGCCCGCGCCGAAGCCGAAGCCCACGATCGGCGACTGCGGGACGCGCTCGGTGAGGATCCAGGTCCAGATGGGGATGCGGCCGGAGCCGGACTCGATCGTCGATTTGCTCTTGCCGTAAAAGAGCAGCTGGTTCACCTGATCATGGAAGCAGGTGAACGTGACGAGCATGCCGAAGAGCAGGATCAGTCCGAAGCCGCTCGCTCGCCCGCGCATGAAGAGCAGGCTGACGATCAAGCCTCCGACCAGTGCGAGGAACGTGCCGGCGCTGGTTGCCGCGGCGGCGGCGAGGGCCAGGGCGATGTAGAGCACCCGCCACTGCTTGCCGCGCACCATCCAGCCGACGAACAGGATCGCGACGATCGTGCCGGGCACGTCCGAGCTGTGAATCGCTTCGATCGAGAGGCTCTGGATCACCGGCGCGAACTGCCAGCAGATCACCTCCGCGGCGGCATAGAGCATCTGCAGGCGGAGCATGTCCTGCGCGTTCCTGGCGGTCGACATGGCGTCGGCGGTGAGCAGAAGGAAGATGACGAGCTGCACGCTGCGGTAGGCGGTGAGCGCCGGCATGGTCGACCACGCCGCGCTCATCACCGCCAGCACGCTGTACATCAGCAGCCAGCGCAGACCGGTGCCGACGACGACTTTTTCGATCGACTTGAGCGATTGGACCATTCGCCCCAGCACCCACGTGCCGTAGAGCGCGGTCAAGGCGATCTGCGCCACGGCCGAGCCGTCGACGACGGTGACGTCCGTCTCGTCGCGACGTCGCGCCAGCGCGAAAAGGATCACGGGGTAGAGCACCAGCATCCACTGCGACAGCGTCATCCGCTTGCAGAACTGCAAGATGCCCGGCTGCGCCGGTTCGATCGGCGCGGCGAGCGCGCGCGGGAGCGGCCGCGCAAGTGCGGGAGCGCGTCGCAGAGGTTGTGCCGCCGTCAGGTTCAGCACGCGATCTTTCGTTCTCGCAGGTAGTACTGGAGCCTCGTGCGCGCGCGGACGAGATGACACAGCGGCGACCAGGAGACCCGCCCCGCCGTCAGACCCATGCGCCACAACCGGCCGAATTTCCCTTCGAGGTGCGGCGCGTAGCTCTTTGCGGTCCGCAAGGCTTCATCGTCTTTGCCGACGAAGACGTGCGCGAAGACGTATCCGCCGGCGACGCGGCCGCGGACTTTCTCAAAGCCGGCGCGGTCCCGCTCAGCCAGTCGCGGCAGGATGCGCGATTCCCAGCTCTCGACGCTGGCGCAACGTTGATAGCGATTGTAGAACTTCTGATAAAGCTTGCCCCTGGCGACTTGCGTCCCGTCCACGTGCAGCAGCACGCGCGGGATGAAGCCCCACTTGCCGAAGGTGGCCAGGTACGCCCAGTATTCCATGTCGCCGCTGAGGACCAGATCCGTCCGCTGTCCGCCGGCGGCTTCGATCAAGCTGGCCCGCATCATCGCGGAGCCGGCGCAGATGTGATCGTGCTCGTGCCAGAAGTCGAAGAAGCGGTCGAGCACGATCGCTTCGCCGCGGAATCCCTTGTCATTGTTCGCGAGGAACGCCGGCTTGATCGTCCGGCCGTCCTTCAGCGCGGTCTGATGCTCGTGGCCGGCGCTGACCGCCATCGCTTCGGGATGCTTGCGGAGAAAATCGACGCACGCTTCGACGAACTGCGGCTCCCAGTAATCGTCGTGATCAATCAGGGTGATAAACTCGCCGCGCGCCATTGCGAAACCGCGGTTGCGTGCCGCGGTTTCGCCGGCGTTGTCCTGGCGGACGTAGCGGACGCGATCGCCGAAGCGGGCGACGACGGCTTCAGTGCCGTCCGTCGAGCCGTCGTTGACGACGATCACTTCGATCTGCGGATACGTCTGCCCCAGCGCGTGCTCGATCGCACGCGCGACGCTCTTCTGGGCGTTGTACGCGGGGATCACGACCGACACGAGGTCGGCGATCTGCTCGCGCTGTTGTGCGGACGCGGCGACCATTACGCCTCCTCCCGCACGAGCGTCAGAAGTGGTTTAGTGCGCTGGACGATCGGCAACGGCTTTGCCATGAGCTGGCGGACGTGATCTTCTTCGGCGCGGAATGCGCCGCTCATTCGATCCGCAAACAGCCGCGACTTGTGCACGATGCGATTGACGCGCATCGCCATCGCCCCCGGGAGCGGCCGGCCGAAATGTTGTCGATAGACGCGCGCGTGCTCCGGCAGATAGATCTCCGCGTTCACCGACTTCGAGGCCCCGTGCTCGCGGAATGATCCCAAAAACGCCGGCACGTGGTGCATCGCCGTCACGCGGCTCATCCGCACCCACAAATCGAAATCGAGCGCGAACTTCAGCGTCTCATCGACCCCGCCCACCTGATCGAAGACGCTGCGGCGGAAGAAGACGGTCTCCTGCGGAAGCGTGAAGTTCCGCTTGAACATCGCGGGGTAATACGAGGGCTGGTGGTTGATGCCGATGACGTTGCCGCGCGCGTCGATGTGGATTCGATCGCCGTAGACGACGCCGACTTTCGTCCGCTCCAGCGCATCGACCGCGAGGCGTACCGCCGACGGCGAGAGCAGGTCATCGCTGTTCACCCACGCGAAGATCGTCCCGGACGAGCGGGCGAAGCCGCGGTTGATCGCGTTCGCCTGCCCGCCGTCGCGCTCGCTGATCCAGCTCGACAGTTGTTCCTCGTAGCGGCGGATGATATCCACGCTGCCGTCGGTCGAGCCGCCGTCCATCACGATGTACTCGATGTGCGGGTAATCCTGCCGCAGCACCGAGAGGATCGTCGCTTCCAGGAACCTCGCCTGGTTGAACGACGGCGTGATGATGGAGACGAGCGGCAGCATGGTTACGCGGCCTCCGCGATGACGGGCGCGGCAACCGGGGCCTGCGGCTGCGCTTCCTCGACGAGCAGGATCTGCGGAACGAAGCGCCTGGCGAGCGGGAACATCCCGACCAGCGTCGAGATCACCGTGTCATGGAGAAACTGCCGGGCGAAGACGATGAGGACCGCGCCGTACACCGCCGAGCCGATCACCCCGGAGATCGCGAGCCGCACGAGCGGATGCCAGTAAGGCCCGGTCGGCGGGCGGAGGATCGCCACCATCGCCGCCATCGCGATCGACGCGAAGAACGGTGCTTTCAGCGCCGACAGCACGGTCGTCAACTTCAAGTCGATCGTCGCGTACGCGTACGCGAGGTACGGCAGGATCAGCAGCGTCAGCGTGGTCGCGTAAGCGACCGCGGTTCCGTACGGCCCGCACTGCACGCCGATGAAGAACGCGATCGCCAGCGCAGCGCACAGGCACGACAGACAGCGGAGCATCCGGTTCGTGCGACCGGTCGCGACGAAGAGCTGCCCGGTCGCGTTGTAGACGCCCTGGTAGACGCCGGCGACGCAGAGCACGCGGAAGATCGGGACCACGAACGTCCACTTGCCGCCGTAGATCACGCGGATGACCTGGTCCGCCGTCACCATCAGCCCCGCCATCATCGGGAAGCTCAAGAAAGCGATGACCTGGAGCACGCGCACGTAGGCCTGACGAAGGCGCGGCAGATCGTGTTGCAGCCGAGCGAGCGCCGGCATCGTCACCCGCGCCATCGGCGCCGAGACGAGCAGGATCGGGTACTGCATCAGCGTGTAGGCGCGGGTGTAGAGCCCGAGCGGCGCCGCGCCGCAGAAGCGGCCGACGAGGAAGTTGTCCAGGTTCTTGATGACGTAATCGACGAACTTCGACGCGGTGAGATTCCCGCCGACGTGCACCATCCCGCGCAGCGTCTTGAAGTGGCCCGGCAGTCCCGGGAGCCACCCCGCCGAGCACCAGTTGATTGCCGTGACGACGAGCTGATTGACGAGGTACTGCCCGATCAACGCGTAAGGCCCGAGGTGGCGGAACGCCATCGCGATGCCCGCGGCGCCGCCGATGGCAAAGCCGACGGTTTCGGCAACGGCGAGCCGCTTGTACTGCATTCGCCGAACGAGCAGCGCGTAGTGCTGCGCGCCCAGGCCGAGCAGCGGGAAGTAGATGGCGAAGAAGAAGGTGACGTTGCGGAGCTGCGGCTCTCCGTAAAAGCGCGCCATCCCGGGCGCCAGAGCGGCCATCACGCCGCCGATCGCGACGCTGGCGAAGACGTTGAGCCAGAAGGCGGCGGTAAGCTCGCGTCGGCTGAGCGTCGGCCGCTGCACGACCGCGTCCGGCAAGCCCAGGTCCGCGAAGATCGTGAGCAGGCTGCTCAGCACCGCGGCCATGCCCGCGAGACCGAAGTCGCGCGGGTCGCACTTGCGGGCGATGACCGCCAGGCACACCAGCCCGATGCCGCGCTGGATCAGCATCGACGCCAGGACGATCGCCCCGCCCTTCTTGGCATGGTTGCCGACGTCGTCGGTGTGGATCTGATCGCGATCCATCGAATCGAAATGATTCGGATCCTCGCGGAGAAGTTGTTCCACCGACTGGCTCATTTCGAAGTTCGCTTCTTCCGTGCGCCGATGAAGATCGCGGAACCGTTTCCGGTCAGACGATCGAAAAGCGTCCCCGCGACGTACGCCGGCAGCAGCGCGCCGCCGATCAGCGCGAGCATCGGAAGGTGCGGGAGGAGCTGTTTGCTCAGCCGGTACTTGCCGCCGGTCGTTCCGCCCGCCGATTGCTTGATCTGCCGCTTCAACGCGTCGAAGGCGCCGGTGGCGCCGAGCTTGTAGAGGAAGCGGCTCATTCCCTCGCAGTCGTTCCACGCCGTCTCGAATCCGATCGATTCGAAGAGCCGCGCGAGCGACGCCGGCGTGAACTCGTGCAGGTGGTACGGGGCTTCGGAGTGCGCCCAGGAAAGCCTTCCGCCGGTGAGGCGTGATGCGAGCAGCGTCAAACGCGCCAAGCCGCAAGCGGCGTTGGGCGTGCGCATCGCCACGAGTCCGCCGGGGCGCAAGATGCGATGGATTTCCTCGCACGTCTGCCGCGGCGAGGGGACGTGCTCGATCACGTCGCCGAGGTAGATGACGTCGAAGCTGTTCGCCGAAAAGCTCGCCGTCTCCAGCGTCGCGACGCGCGCGTCGAGACCGTTCTTCAGCGCGATCTCGATCGCGTCGGCGTTGAGGTCGATGCCCTTCACGTCCCAACCGAGCCCGCGCATCGAGTGGATCAGCGAGCCGTTGGCGCAGCCGACGTCGAGGAAGCGCCCGCTGGCGATCCCGTGCGCGATCAGCGCGTTGTCGAGCCAGAGCGCCGATTCCTTGGGGATCTTCTTCAGGTCCGTCTCGGCGGTGCAGAAGTAGCCGGCTTCTTTTTTGTAAAGCGCTTCGAGCTGCGCAAAGGTCGGCTGCGGATGGACGAAGACAACGCCGCAATCGCTGCATCGATGCAGCGCGTAGCCGCGCTTGATCGACACGCGGCGGTGATTGCGCCCGCCGCAGCATTCGCAGGGGATCTCCGCGACCGCGTGACTCGCAGCCTTCGCCGGCGCCCTTTCGAGATGTTCTACCGCAACGGTCGTCACGACTTTTCTTCCCGCTCACCCACGTGCAACGCGCGCGTCCCGCACGTCAGCAGCACGCGGAACGTCCACCCACTGACGTTCCGCGATGCCCGCTGACGCGCGGGAGGCGCGTCAGACTTCATCCACCGTGATCGCCTTGATTTCCTTCTGGCCGTTACTGCCCGACCCGTTCGACGACGACGATCCTTCTCCCGTCGCGCGATGGCCGTAGCCGTAGCGGTAATACCCGTACCCGCTGTAGTAGCTGTACCCGTCCTGCCCGCGCGGCACCGCGTTGACGATGACGCCCAGCAGGTTCGCGCCGACGCCGACGAGCGCATCGCGAGCGTGAGCGCTGAGCCGGCGGGTGGATTTTTCGGCGCGGAGCACCATCACCGTGACGTCGCAGCTCGCGGCCAGAATGCGGGCGTCCGTCACCGGTTCCACCGGCGGGGAATCGATCACGATCTGGTCGTACTTCAGGCACAGCAGGTTGATCATGTCCAGGAACGCCTGGCTGTTGAGGATTTCCGAAGGGTTCGGCGGGAGCGGGCCGCAGGGCATGACGTCGAGATGCTCGACCGCCGTGCGCTGGATCGACGCCTCGAGTTTCGATTGCCCGAGCAAGACCGTCGAGACGCCGACCTCGTCCTTGAGGTTGAAGATGCGGTGCATCATCGGCTTGCGGGTGTCGGCGTCGATCAGAAGCACGCGGCGGCCGGACTGCGCGATCGCGATCGCGAGGTTCGACGCCATCGTCGTCTTGCCGTCGCCGGGCGACGGCGAAGTAACGAGCAGCGTCTTGCTCTTGGGATCGGGCACGCCGAAGAAGATCGCGGTGCGGACGGTGCGGTACGCCTCGGCGACGTTGGAGCGCGGCTTGAGGTGAACTTCCTGCCCGCGCTCCTGCGCCGGCTGCTTGCCGAACATGTGCGGGATGATGCCGAGTACCGGCAGATCGAGCACCGCGCGGATTTCTTCCACGCTGCGCATCCGCTGGTCCATCCAGTCCTGAAGGAGCGAGCCGCCCAGCCCGAGCATCAAACCGATGACCAGCGCGATGCCCGCCGCCTGCGGACGGTTCGGTTTCACCGGCGTGCCACTCGCACGCGCGGTCTCGAGGATGTCGATGCGCTGCGGCGTATCCTGGGTGACGTTGAGTTCCTTGATGCGGGCATACAGCATGTCGAGCGTGCTCTGCGCGCGGCGCGCATCGAGCTCGAGCTGCTGGTACTCCGCCGCCTTGCCGTTCAATTCCATCGCCTGCTGGCGCTGCGCCTCGACGGCCTTGGCGATTTCTTCCTCGCGCGACTTGGCCTTGACGAACTGCTGCTGGAGGACGGCCTTGTAGTTGCCGACGGTCGCGCTATCGAGCGCGTCCATGTCCTTCTTAAGGTTTTGAAGCTGAAGCTCGTACGCCTTCACGAGCCGGTGATCCGGGCCGTAAAGGTTGAGCGCCTGCTCGTAAGAGCGCTGCAGCTTGCGGTAATCCTGCCAGAGGTCCTGATTGTCGATCGCGGAGACCGGCGTGTTGTTTCCGTGCTCGCTCATCACCAACTGCTTGAGCTTCGCCGGGTCATCGCCCAGCGCGCTGGCGGCGTCGAGCATGAGCCTGGCCTGCAGCGTCTGGAGCTGCGCCTGCGTCAGCTCGTTGCTGAGCTGCTCGAGGCGCTGCGTGACGACGTTGCCCTTGTCCCCCTCGAAGCTGAGGGTGCCGTTCGCCTGGCGGAACGCGAGCATCGCCTTGTTCGTATCCCGCAGCTCTTTCTCTGCGTTGTCCTTCTCCTTCTGAAGCATGCCGAGCAGCTCGCTCGCGGTCGTCTGCTGCCGCTTGTTCTGATAATTGATGTAAGCGTCGACGATGGCGTTGGTGAGGACGGCGGAATCTTCGGGATTCGGCGTCTCGACCGAGACGGTGATGAGGTCACTTTGCTTGCCGACGCTCGC
Source organism: Phycisphaerae bacterium (assembly GCA_025936175.1). GTDB lineage: Bacteria > Planctomycetota > Phycisphaerae > Tepidisphaerales > Tepidisphaeraceae > JAICTV01. The sequence goes on along the minus strand of JAICTV010000095.1, from coordinate 6,633 downwards.
GTCGGTGGCACGCTTGAGATAGCCGACGGGGTTCTCGACCGCGCGGAGCGTCTTGGTCTGCCGCGCTTCCGGCGCTTCAAGAGCCGCCTGGATGATCGCGGTGGACCTGATCAAGTCGCACTGCGTGTACAGGTAATTCATCGGGTTCGGCCCCGTCGCCAGCACGTCCGCCAGCGCCTTGGGGGCGCTCTGCTGCACGTAGATCTGCGAGGAGCTGCTGTACAGCGGCGTCGCCTTGGCGAGGTAGACGACCGCGGCGGCCATCGCCAGCACGATGCAACCGAAGAACACCCAGCGTCGCCGCCAGATGATCGTCAGAATGCTGGGATTGGCGCGCTCGACCGTTGAAACGGGCGCGGGCATCATCCGCGGCGCGGGGACGAGCAGGTTGTTATCGTCATCGCCGTAGCGCGGCGCTAACGCTCTGTTGTTCTCAAGCATGTTTCTTTCCCGACTCCTGACGGCTTCCAAGTTCCATCGACGCGAAGCGACGCAGGCGTAACCACCCGCGGCGGCGAATCGACGGAACCGATCGTCATGAACGCTAAACGTGGCAACTTCTGACGCGCACATCGCCGACGCGATCACCCGCGCGCCCGATAAATGCGCTTCACCGCCGGGGGCCGCGAAGACGCGCACCGGCAGCACGAATAAACACAACACATCAATCGTTAGAACGATTCGATGCGGCTGATCAAACCCACCGGCGCCCTCTCACGGTGCCGGGAACCCACGATCAGCCTCTGAGTGAGGACGTGAACAGCCCCGTCCCACAACAACCCACAAGGTACGGCTTAACCCTTTGATTGCAAGCGTTTATTTAGAATTCTCTCATCATCAAACGAAGAGATATCGGGCGTTTTTGACCGGTTTGGTTACCGGCTCGCCGCCATCCCAACCTCTTGATGAAGATTAACTTACGTCGCATCGCCGGATTGTTCGCCACAGCCTTCCCCGATTATCGGACCGGCGGCAAACTAGCAGAAATTGCCGATCTGGGCAAAGGGCGACGGCGCGACGGGAAAGTTCATCCGGAATTCGGTACAGTGACCTCAACTCGATGCCCGCGTAGCTCAGTTGGATAGAGCGCTGGTTTCCTAAACCGGAGGTCACAGGTTCGAATCCTGTCGCGGGTACTTCATCTCAGCTCGGCTATCGCCACCCCGCCAACCCAATTTTGCGTTCGGTTTGACGCCCGACTCACCCTTGCGTTCGCGCGACGTCCTTCTTCTAATTTTACATCATGAATAATTAGAATTTTTCAGTTGCACGCGTCAGCGTTGTCTTTTACTTTTCATTGCGTCATGTCTCTTGTCGAAGTGGCAAAGCGTGCGGGCGTGTCCATCGCGACAGTCTCGCGCGTGTTGAACAACACCCCCGGCGTGCGGCCGGAGACGATCAAGCATGTTCAACGCGCGCTTCGTGCGATCGACTATGACCCCGCCGCCATTCGCCGCGGGCCGCGGCCGGGGAAGCGCGACGGCAAGCGGCTGAAGAGCCTTGCCGTGCTCGTGCTCGGGCAAAATCAGGAAGAGTGGTTTCGCATCCCCGTGTTCGCCGCCGCCGTCGCCGGCATCAATCGCGCCGCAAACGACCGCGGCATGCAGGTGCTGATCGACCACGTCCTTGATCCCGATCCTGCCTCTCTGAATCCGTTAATCCGCAAAGGACTCTTCGGCGGCGCGCTGACGTTTCTGCCATCGACATCGGACCGCCGCCTGCTCGACGCCGTTCGCGCGCATCTGCCGGTCGTGCGTGTGATGGGCGAGGAGATGGCCAACGACGATCTCGATTTCATCGGACCTGACGACCTCGCCGTCGGGCGGATGGCGTTCCGCTACCTGGCCGACAAGGGATGCAAACGAATCGCTTATGTGACGACGCGCCCGGATCACGAAGCGCTGGTGATCCGCTCGATGGGCCTGCGCATCGCCGCCAGTCAGGCAGGGGTGTCCAAGCTTCAGGCGTTCGTCTGCGGGCGTACGGATTTCGGCTCCGTCACGGGGATGGAGGCGTTTGTCTCCAAGGACCTCGATTCAATCGCGCAGGCGATTGCGAACTGCGACCCTCGTCCCGACGGCGTATTCGTTTCCCAGGACGTCGAAACGATCGGCCTGTATCCCATGCTCGTCCAGCACGGCATCCGGCCGGGAACCGACGTGCAGATCATCTCCTGCAACAACGAACAATCAGGTCTGGCCATGCTGAGCCCCCGTCCCGCGACGATCGACTTGGGGACGGACCAGATCGGCCGCTGGGCGGTGACGAGACTGGTGAACCGCATCGCTCGCCCGACCGAACCGCCGATTCGCATGCTCATCGAGCCGAAGCTGGTAGTTCCGCCGGCTCAGACGATCGCTTGAATGACGCATTTCCGCAGCGGGTTTGTGACATCGCACGAGGAGGATCGCGCATGCGAGTAACACGTCATCGCGCTTTCACGCTGGTCGAATTACTCGTCGTCATTGGCATCATCGCCATCCTGATCAGCATCCTGCTCCCGACGCTTTCCGCGGCGCGTCGTCAGGCGAACCTCGCGCAGTGCTCCAGCAACATGCGTCAGGTCGCGACCGCGCTGATCATGTACATCCAGGACAACAAGGGCCGCCATCCGCCGGCGGGTATCCCGCCGATCCCCGCGTATCCGCATGGGTTCTGGTGGCCCAACGAGCTCGTGCGCCTGGGCTACGTGAAGACCGCCGGCATCAACGTCTACAAGAAGACGCCGAGCAATGTGAACGAGAAGGTGTTCAACCGCGCCAATCCGTTTCGCTGTGCCGAAGGAGTTGATGAAGACTACTCCGTCGGCGTGAACTTTCCTGCGGGGGAATATCCGACCGACCCACTCAACAACGGCTACACGATCTACAACGACGCTGACTGCGCCGCCGACGGATTCGGCATCCCTTCCTGGTTTCAACTCAACTCCCGCGTCGGCACGACATCGGCCGGCGGGGTGCTGGGTGGAATGGAATGGCCCGGCGGGAAGGATGCGACGCCGTTCGTCTGGTTCAACACCGCCGGCACGCAGGCGAACCCGGCGATCATCAACGACGGCCGGCTGCGGCGCACCTGGGGCTGCGTCAAGCGCAGCGGCGAGTTGATCATGGTCGCCGAGGCCGCCAATCCCAACTGGCAGGACAACGCCGTCAGCACGAAGTACCCGGGCCTGTACCTGAAGAAGCTCGCCGCGCGTCACGGGAAGAAGACCGCCAACGGCGCGAATGCCTACGTCAATTTCGCGTTCTTCGACGGGCACGTGGGCCTCTTCCCCAGCATCGATTTCAACACGCCGCCGTCGGGCTCGACGTTCCCGGAAGACAAGTTCACCAGCAACACGATCTTTTGGCTGGGCAACCAGAAGTAATTTTTGCCAGGAGTGAGAGTGATGAGAAAGGAAAATCGTATCGGGCAGAGGAGCATCATCATCGCAGCCGCCGCGAGCGCGGCAATCGCGACCTTCGGTACGCGCGCTAATGCGGCGACCGTGACGTGGAATAACGCGACGCCGCCGGGCTTGTGGTCCGTCGGCGGCAACTGGACGGGCGGCAGCGGCGTTCCGATCACCGCCGATGCCGTCGTCTTCGGCGCGACGGGATCCGCCACCACCGCCGCGACGCTCACGAACGAGGTCGATCAGAACTTCGCGATTGCGTCGCTCCAGTTCGCGCAGAAGGACAACCTCTCGCCGGCGCAGTACCACACGACGCAGATCGACAGCGGCATCACGTTGAGCGTCACCGGCACCGGGACATCCTTCTTCGTCGGCACGGGCGCGGGCGACGACACCGCCGCTCAGGTCAATACGACCATCAGCGGCGCAGGCACACTCTCGATCAACAACTCCGCCGCCACCTTCTCCGTGCGCCAAGGGATGACGACGAGCAACGCCGGCACGGCGGGCCTCAAGGCGTTTCTGGACATGTCGGCGCTGGCGAATTTCAACGCCAGCGTCTCGGCGTTCCAGATCGGCCAGGGCGATTCCAGTGGCACGAACTTCAACCGCGCTTCGGGTCAGGTGAAGCTCGCGGCAACCAGCAGCATCACCGCCGCCACGATGAGCATCGGAACCTGCATCGCCAGCACCTCCAACAGCAATGAGCTGATCCTGGGAAACACGACGACGCTGAACATCGGCGCGATCGACATGGGGACGCGCAAGGGCCAGGGCACGCTCTTCTTTAACCCGACCGTCAGCGGCGGCGCGCTGGTCATTCGCGCGCAGGACGGCAGCGGCCGCGCCTCGCTCTCGCTCGCGCAGGGGATGACGAGCGAAGCCTCGACCACCAACGCCACCGCGACGCTCGACCTGACCGCCGACGGCGGCGTGACCCGCGGCGCCGGCAGCATCGACGCGCTGCTGAGCACTCTGCGAATCGCGCGCGGCAACGCCAATGCGGGCTCGGCCACCGCCGGCCGCGGCATCGGACGATTCACCTACGACGCCGGTACGGTCGATGCGAACGACGTCATCGTCGGCGAAGCCGGCAATTCCGCCGCCAAGGGAACGACGACCGGCACGCTCGACGTTAAAGGCACCGCGACTTTGATCGTCAACAACAACCTCACGCTCGGACAGAACACCGTGGGCGCGATCGGCACCGGCGTGCCGCAAGGCACGCTCAACGTCGGCGCGACCGGCTCCTCCGCCGTCGCGCGCGTCAGCGGCGACATCGTCGACGGCGGCGGGACCACGACGATCACCGTCACCGACGCGACGCTCAAGGCGACCCACATCGGCACGACCAACGCGATCGACACCTTCACGCTCAGCAACGCCAAGCTGCAGATGAACGTCGGCGCCTCCGCGGGTGCGAACGTCGGCGCGCTCACCGCCAACGGCACCAACGTGCTGACGCCGGCGATCTCCGGCAGCATCGCGGCCGGCGATTACACGCTGATCGATTACACGACCATCGCCGGAACCGGCTTCGGCTCGTTCAGCCTGCCGAAACTCCCGCCGCGCATGGTCGCCAACCTCGTGGACAACGCGGGCAACACGTCGATCGACCTGCACGTGACGTCGTTCGATTCGCCCAAGTGGACCGGCGGCGGCGATAAAACCTGGAACCTTTCGAGCACGAACAACTGGCAGCTCATCAACGCAGGCACGCCGACCACCTATCAGGAAAACCTCGCGGTCTACACCAGCGGCGACAACGTGCAGTTCGACGATTCGTCCGCCAGCGGCAACGTCAACATCACCACGACCGTTTCGCCCGGCAGCATCACGGTCAACAATTCCGCGACGCCGTACGTGTTCTTTGGCGCCGGCACGATCGCCGGCGCGCCGTCGCTGACCAAGAGCGGATCGGCGTCGCTGACGATCGCCAACGCCGGCGGCGCGACGCTCGGGCCGATCACCATCAACGGCGGGAACGTTACGCTCGGCGACAACTCCACCTCCGGCGCGGGGAACGGCTCGACCGGCGCGGTCTCCATCGCGTCGGGCGCCACGCTTACGCTCAACCGCATCGACAACTCCAACTTCAGCGGCGCGATCAGCGGCGCGGGGTCGCTGGTGCACAGCGGCTCGGGCACAACGACACTGAGCGGCACCAACACCTACACCGGCAACACGACGATCTCCAACGGCATCGTCAAGGCCACGTCCAACGCGTCGCTCGGATCCCTGACCAGCGGCGTCGTCACCATCACCGCTGCCGGCTCGCTCGACGTCGGCGGCTTCGGCGCCGCCGACGCCGCGAACTTCGGACAGAAGCAGTTCAATATCTCCGGCACGGGCCCGGGCGGTGGCGTCGGCGTGCTCACCAACTCCAACGTCGCCAATCGGCAGATCAACGCGTTCCAGAAGGTCACGCTCACCGCCGACGCATCGATCGGCGGCGCGGGACGCTTCGACATCCGCTCGCCGTCGGCCAGCCCGAACACGGGGCTGCTCGATCTTCAGGGCTTCACGCTCACGAAGGTCGGCGCCGGCAACTTCAGCCTCGTTCGCACCGACGCCTCAGGCGGCAACATTCACGTTGTCGGCGGGACATTCAGCGTCGAGAACAGCTCCAACATCACCGGCGCCGGCACGATCACCTACGACGCCGGCACCACCGCGCAGTTCAACAACCCCACCGGCACGATCTCGCGCAACATGGTCATGACCGGCAACAACGTCAGCGACGCCGGGCAGACGGGGCTGGTCAATATCGCCAGCCCGATCAGCTTTGGCGGCGGCACGATCACGATGAACGTGACCACGTCGCCGGGCTTCACGTTCGCGGGCGATCTTTCGGAGACGGCGTCGACGAACGTGAGCAAGACCGGCAACGGAACCGTCGTCCTCGCCGGCGCGATCGGGTACACGGGAACAACGACCGTCAGCGGCGGAAAGCTCCTTCTCAACAACTCCCTGCCCGCCTCCGCCGGCATCAGCGTCACCGGCGGAACGCTGCAGATGGCGCCGAGTGAGCTGCACGCGATCAAGACCGCTTCGGTCTCGGTCACCGGCGGGCAGCTGGACATCAACGACAACAAGTTGATCACCACCGCGCAAGGCGTCGGCACCTGGAACGGCACCGCGTACGACGGCCTCACCGGCGTCGTCGCCGCCGGCTACAGCATCAACCAGGATTTCAGTGGCGCCGGCATCGTGACGACGCAATCCAACGCCACCGGCGG
>JAICTV010000069.1 GCA_025936175.1 Phycisphaerae bacterium | reverse complement strand
CGCGCCGACGACCGCCGCGCCGACGCTGGCGTGGGACAAGAGCGTTTTTGCGAGCTTCGCCTTCTTCGGCAACGGCGGGGACGATCAGATGACGCTGGACCTTTCCAACGGCAACCCGCTGCCCGGCGGCGGCGCGACGTTCAACGGCGGCGCGCAGCTCAGCGGCGACAGCCTGGTCGTCGCCGGGAGCGCCGGCAACGACACCATCGCCCTCACCGCCTCCAGCGTCACCCCCGCCGCCGGTGGGCCCGCCCTCGGCTACGCCGGCGTCGGCGACGTCGTCGTCAACAGCGGCGGCGGGAACGATCACCTGCTGATCAACGGCGCCGGCGACGCACAGGTCACATTCAACAGCGGCAGCGGCTCGAACTCGCTCTCGGTGAACGCCGGCGCCTACGTCTTCCCCACCGACGCCGGCGCGACGGCGAGCAATCTCGCCGTCACCGTCGCGGCGCAGGCGAGCGCGGTGTTCGAATCGAGCCAGCACCTCGCGTCGCTGACGGTCGCCGGCGTCGCGACCGTCGCCCCCGGGGCTGACAAGACCCTCGTCACCCGCGCGCTCTCGATCACCGGCGGCGGTAAGCTCGATCTGAACGACAACGCGCTGATCCTCGATTACGCCGCGGGAATCCCCCTCCCGCCGATCGGTTCGTGGGACGGATCGAAGTACACCGGCGTCACGGGGCTCATCGCCAGCGGCTGCCACGGCGGCGCGTGGGACGGGAGCGGCATCGCCTCGAGCATGGCAGCCGACGGCACGTCCCTCTACACCCTGGGCGTCGGCGAAGCCGCCGACTTGCTCGACCTGGGCGCCGCCGGCACCGCCCTCTTCGCCGGCGAGACGGTTGACGGGTCCGCTGTTCTGATCCGCTTCACCTTTGTCGGCGACGCGAACCTCGACGGGACGATCAACGGCGACGACTACGCCGGCATCGACGGCGACGCCGGCCACGCCGGAGTCGGGTACTCACGCGGCGATTTCAATTACGACGGCGTCGTCGGCGGGGACGATTACTTCTACATCGACTCCAACTTCCCCGTCGTCGCCGCCATGCTCGCGGTCTAATTAGAGCAGCGCGCGTTCGCATATAGAGCGGCGCGCGTTCGCCTGTAGCGTCGTCGAGCCGTCATCCTGAGCGGTACTCCGCGAAGGATCTGGCCGCCAGCCGGGAGCGGCTCACCGTGGAACGCAGATGCTTCGGAATACCTCAGCATGACAATACGTGTCGACCCGCACGCTACACCCGAGCGCGCACCGCTTTCGGAAAAAAATCGCCGACGCGCGCGGGCAGCGCACGTCGGCGGCGTGTTTTTGCGATGGAGTTTGATCCCCGCTCGGGACGGGCGGCGGCGTTAGCGCACGTTCCAGATCGTCAGCCGACTCGCCGGACGCAGCAGCAGAAGCGCATCCACATCGTCCTGTATCTGCGCGCCTTCGTAGTTCCAGTTGCGGCTGATCATCTGCCAGCGCTCGTGCCCGGAATACGCGGGCGTCGAACAACCGGTCGAGGTCAGCATCATCGCGGCCGCGAGGACGAACAGAGCAAAGAAGGTCTTCATGACCACGCCTTCCTAAGTTGAAAATCCGCAGTTGCTTCGCCTCGCGACGCGATAACACGCGTGCGTCTGCGGGGCGGCGGTTATCGCGGATGAATCTACCATCGGCGGCAAAGGGGTGTCAAAACCGAACTTGCGGAAGTGACAGGCTGTTTGTCCGTCCCCGGGTCGATTTCGCGGGCATCAGGTCAAGTTCCCGCAACGCCGACCGCCATTCCACGTATGCGTACGGCACTCCCAGCTCATCGTGCAGCCGCTTCAATTGTCCGTGAAAGCGCTCGTACTGCTCACGTTGCCACTGATCCGCCGTCGCGTCGCAGAAAAAGATCCGACAGCCGAACGGGCGGATGGTGTGGACGGCGCAGAGGCCATCGATCTGGAAGGGGCAATCACCCCTCACGCTCCGGTCACCTGCCCGATCGAGCTGCGCCGTGAATGCCGCCAACTCCATCGTGGTGACATAGAGCCGATGCCCGAACTCATCAAAGCGGCAACAGCGGCCGGACGTGTTGCAGACCGGCTTGCGCGCGTCGATCTCGCGTTGCAGGCGCGCGTAGACGCCGGCGACCGCCGCGCGGACGTCTTGGCGCGAGGCGGCGGAGGCGACGGCTTCTTTGAGGTTCACCACGTCTCGATTGTACATTGGCTCATCATGTCGGACGACCTGCAGGCCGCCGTCGCGCATCACAAGGCCGGACGATTCGCCGAGGCCGAGGCGGTCTACCGCGCGGCGCTGGCGCAGCGGCCGAACGATCCGAAGCTGCTCCACCTGCTGGGCACGCTGCTGCTGCAACGGCGGCAGTTCGCGGAAGCGGCGACGATGCTTCAGCAAGCCGCCACGATCGCGCCGCAGGTCGCGGAGATCGCCTTCACGCTCGGCGATGCGCTGCGCTTCGCGAATCGTCCGGTCGACGCCGAAGCCGCATATCGCAAAGCCATCGGCATCCGCGCGTTGTTCCCGTCGGCGCACAACGGGCTCGGCCTCGCGCTGGTCGCGCAGGGCAAACTCGAATCCGCCGCCGCCGCATGGCGACGCGCCATCCAGCTCAAGGGCGACTACGCCGAGGCCCACGCCAACCTCGGCGCGGCGCTGGCGCAGCAGAAGAAGCCGTCGGAGGCGGCAAATGTTCTTCGCAAGGCGATCCAGCTCAATCCGAAGTTCGCTCCCGCGCACAACAACCTCGCTAACGTGCTCGATGAACTGGAGGAGATGGATGAGGCGGTCAAGCACTGGACGATCGCGGTCGAGCTTCAGCCCAACTACTTCGACGCGCTGGTGAACCTGAGCAAGGCCGCCGAGGGCCGCGGGGAGTTTCAGAAATCGCTCGACCTGATCCAGCGCGCCGTCGCGCTGCGGCCGAACGATCCCGATGCACGGTTTCTCCGCGGCATCGGCCTCCTCCGCCTCGGGAATCTGCTTCAGGGCTTTGCGGATTATCAGTTCCGCTTCCAGTGCCCGGAGCTGAAGCTTGCGCATCGCATCTTCCCGCAGCCGCCGTGGACGGGCGCCGAGGACGTCGCCGGCAAGACGGTCTTGGTCCACAGCGAGCAGGGCCTGGGCGACACGATCCAGTTCATCCGCTACGCGCCGCTGCTGGCCGAGCGCGGCGCGAAGGTGATCGTCGAATGCCCACAGGAGTTGCTGGCCCTGATGCGCAGCGTGAAGGGCGTCGATCAGTTCATCCCGCACGGCTCTGCCCTGTCACCGTTCGATCTGCACGCGACGGTGCTCAGTCTTCCGATGGCGTTTCACACGACTCTGGACACGACTCCCGCGAACGTGCCGTATCTCGCCCCGTCCGGCGATCGTGTCGCAGCGTGGCGGCAGATTCTCGCGGAAGACCCGTCGACCAACCGCCGCGTCGGCCTCGTCTGGTCCGGAAATCCGAAGCACTCGAACGACGCAAACCGCTCGATCCCGCTGCGCCGGTTCGAACCGCTCGCCGACATGAAGGACTTGACCTTCTTCAGCCTGCAAAAAGGAGCGGCGGCCGGCCAGATGAGCGACTCGACGCTCAAGCTCAAGCTGATCGATCACACCGCCAGGCTGAACGACTTCAACGAGACCGCCGCCCTGATCGCGCAGCTTGACCTGGTGATCACGGTCGACACGAGCGTGGCCCACGTGGCCGGCGCGATGGGGAAGGATGTCTGGCTGTTGCTGCCGTACGTCCCGGACTGGCGGTGGCTGCTCAGCCGAGACGACAGCCCGTGGTACCCGACGATGCGGCTGATCCGCCAGGAAAAGCCGGGCGACTGGGCGAGCGTCGTGCGACGGGTGGCGGTCGATCTGGCTGCCGCGGTATGATTTTCGCGGGGAAGGTGGCGACAGTCGGGTGTGCTGTTTGAAACGATCCGGTCGCTCGTACAAGGCGGACGCGGACGTACATTGTTAGCGAACACGCTACCGAGCGATTGGAGGAGCGCGGCATCCTTGAATGGCAGGTGGTTGACGGCATTGACCGCGCGACTCTTCTCGAAGAACGGCCGAGCGACGAACCGAATCCGCCCGCCGAGGTAGAACAAATTCTCACGGATGGCACCGAGATCAAGGTAATCTGGTCGCACCTGCTGAAAGCGGATATCGCGAAGTTGGTCACGGTTCACGTCTTTGACGAGTAGCTATGCGAGTTCCCGGCAAAAGAATTCGGCGTACGAGACTGGTTCGAACGGATCGCTTTATCGTGGCTGTCGAAGTCGAAGCTGTGATCCCCGATGCGGATCCGACCGAACCGTGCTACGAGTCGGAGACGGTCGAGTTTCTTCGTGAAATCGAAGCGCATGCTCGCGCCGGTGACGTCACCTGGCTGCGTGCGCGCGGGAAGGTCTACGCTGCGGTTGACGCGGCGTAGTCCCGCGTCATCCCGCTTGCAAAATCGCCGGTCACTCTCACAATACCGCCGGTTTTGATCGGCTGATCGTGCGCGCCGCACCGTCGCCACTCCCTCGTTTTGCTCAGGAATCCCGTGCAGAAACTGCTTGTCGCCAACCGGAGTGAGATCGCGATTCGTGTCTTCCGCGCGGCGACGGAGCTGGGACTGGGGACGGTGGCGGTTTACACCAACGAAGACCGTTTCTCGCTCCATCGCTTCAAGGCTGACGAGTCGTACCAGATCGGGCCGGTGCACGGCGGGGAACCCGTTAAAGGGTACCTGAACATCGACAACATCATCGCCGTCGCCAAGGAGCACGGCGTCGATGCGATCCATCCGGGGTACGGATTCTTATCCGAGAACGCCGCGTTCGCGCGCGCGTGCGAGAAGGCGGGTATCACCTTCGTCGGGCCGACGCCGCAACTGCTCGAAGAGTTCGGCGACAAGACGGCGGCGAAGCGCATCGCCTCCAAGGCGGGCGTGCCGACGGTTCCCGGCACCGAGCACGGATTGGCCAGCGTCGCGGACGTGAAGAAAGCGGCGAAGGAGATCGGTTACCCGGTCATCATCAAGGCGAGCTTCGGCGGCGGCGGGCGCGGGATGCGCGTCGCGCAGAACGCCGACGAGCTGGCGGGAAAACTCGAAGAAGCGCAGCGCGAAGCCGGCGCCGCGTTCGGCCGCCCGGAGGTCTTCGTCGAGAAATACATCCGCCGCGCCAAGCACATCGAAGTGCAGATCCTCGGCGACACCCACGGGAACCTGGTTCACCTGTGGGAGCGCGACTGCTCGGTGCAGCGGCGGCACCAGAAAGTCGTCGAGGTCGCGCCGTCGATCGATCTGCCGCTCGATCTGCGCCAGCGCATCTGCGACTCGGCCTTGCGCCTCTGCAAGACGGCGAAATATCGCAACGCGGGCACCGTCGAGTTCCTGCTCGACGCGGATTCCGGCGACTTTTTCTTCATCGAGGTGAACCCGCGCATCCAGGTCGAGCACACCGTGACGGAAGTCGTCACCGGCATCGATATCGTGCGCAGCCAGATTATGGTCGCACAGGGCTACAAGCTGCACGAGCCGCCGCTGCACATCCCGGCGCAACAGGATATCCGCACCAGCGGCTACGCCATCCAGTGCCGGATCACCACCGAAGACCCGGAGAACCAGTTCATCCCCGATTACGGCCGGCTGTCGACCTACCGGTCGGCGGGCGGATTCGGCCTGCGACTCGACGGCGGCAACGGTTTCGGCGGCGCGGTCATCACGCCGTACTTCGACTCGCTGCTGGTGAAGCTCACCGCATCCGGCGCGACGTTCGACGAAGCCGTCCGCCGCGCGGATCGCGCGCTGCGCGAGTTCCGCATCCGCGGCGTGAAGACGAACATCCCGTTCCTGGAAAACCTGATCCGCCACCCGAGCTTCGTCTCCGGCGACGCGACGACGACGTTCATCGACACGACGCCGGAGCTGTTCCGCTTCCGCCCGCGGCGGGATCGCGCGACCAAGATCCTCAGCTATCTCGGCGACGTGATCATCAACGGCCGGCCGGACGTGAAGGGGAAGGTCGATCCCAAGCGAGAGTTCGTCGAAGCGCCGCTCCCGCCCTTCGCTCACGGGACCGCCGCGCCGCGCGGGATGCGCCATCGTCTCCTTGAGATGGGCGCGGAAAAGTTCTCACAATGGGTCCGCAAGCAGAAGCGTGTCCTCATTACCGACACGACGATGCGGGATGCGCATCAATCGCTGCTGGCGACGCGCGTGCGCACGCACGACCTGCTGAAGATCGCCGAGGCCACTTCCCATCTCATGCCGGAATATTTCAGCCTGGAAATGTGGGGCGGCGCCACCTTCGACACATCGATGCGCTTCCTGCAGGAAGACCCGTGGGACCGGCTGGATCAGCTCCGGCAGAAGATCCCCAACATCCTCTTCCAGATGCTCCTGCGCGCCAGCAACGCGGTCGGCTACACGAACTACCCGGACAACGTCGTGCGCGAGTTCACCGTCCGCGCCGCCGAGCACGGGATCGACGTCTTCCGCATCTTCGACTCGCTCAACTGGGTCGAGAACATGAAGGTGGCGATCGAGACCGTGCGCGACAAGACCGACGCCGTCTGCGAAGCCGCCATCTGCTACACCGGCGACATCCTCGATCCAAAACGATCGAAATACTCCTTGAAGTACTACGTGAACATGGCCAGGGAGCTCGTACGGATGGGGACGCACGTGCTGGCGATCAAAGACATGGCCGGCTTGTGCAAGCCGTACGCGGCGTACGCGCTGGTCAAAGCGTTGCGCGATGAAGTGGACGTGCCGATCCATTTCCACACGCACGACACGAGCGGCATCAACGCCGGCTCGCTGCTGCGCGCCTGCGACGCCGGCGTGGACGTGATCGACTGCGCGCTGGCATCGATGAGCGGCACGACGAGCCAGCCGAACCTCAATTCGATCGTCGCCGCGCTGAAGAACACGCCGCGCGATACGGGGCTGGATCTCGATTCGCTCAATCGCCTGAGCGATTACTGGGAAGTCGTCCGCGAGTACTACTACCCGTTCGAAGAGGGCCTCAAGTCCCCCACCGCCGAGGTGTATCTGCACGAGATGCCCGGCGGGCAGTTCACCAATCTCAAGGCGCAGGCAAAGAGTTTGCACCTGGCGGACCGCTGGCACGAGGTGGCGGACACCTACGCGCAGGTGAACGAGCTGTTCGGCGACATCGTGAAGGTGACGCCTTCGTCCAAAGTCGTCGGCGACATGGCGCTGTTCATGGTCACCAACGGCCTGACGGCGATGGACGTGCTCGATCCGACCAAGCGGCTGAATTTCCCCAAGTCCGTCGTCGAGATGATGCAGGGCTACCTCGGCTTCCCCGAAGGCGGGTTTCCAAAGGTGCTGCAGAAAATCATCCTCGATTCTGCTGGCGAGAAACCGCTCAAGGGCCGCCCGGGAGCGAAGCTGCCGAAGGTGGATTTCGAGCTGAAGAAAGAAGAGCTGGCGGAAAAGCTCCATCATGAGGTGCGCGATGTGGACGTGACCTCCTACGTGCTCTACCCGCAGGTCTTCCTCGATTATGCCAAGCACCTTCGCGCGTACGACAACACCAGCGTCATCCCGACGCCGGCGTTCTTCTACGGGTTGCAAAACGGCGAAGAGATCACCGTCGAGATCGAGCCGGGGAAGATGCTGATCGTCAAGTACCTCACGACCGGCGAGTTGCGCGATGACGGCACGCGCACGGTCTTCTTCGAGCTGAACGGCCAGCCGCGCGAGGTGGTCGTCAACGATCGCTCCGCCGAGGGCACGCTGCACAAGCATCCCAAGGCCGATCCGGAAGACCCCAATCACGTCGGCGCGCCGATGCCGGGCAAGGTGTCCAACGTCGCGGTGAAGAAGGGACAGGCCGTGAAGGCGGGCGAGCGGCTGCTGTCGATCGAGGCGATGAAGATGGAGACGGCGGTCTACTGCCCGCGCGACGCGCGGGTGGCGGACGTTCCCGTCGGCGCGGGCTCGACGGTGACGGCGGGCGATCTGCTGGTGGTGCTCGAAGGCTCCGACCCGGGGCCGTCCCTCTGGAAAGCCGGGGACGGCAAGTCCGAAGCGGCGGCGGCCAAGACCGCGAAGGCATGAACGCCACCCGCTTCGACCTTGCTCGCCTGCGCCAGGGCCTCAAGCCGTTCAAGCTGCATTGGTTCCCGCGACTGCGGAGCACGAACGATCACGCCTCGGCGCTCCGCCGTCGCGGCGTGCTCTTCGCGCCGGCGGTCGTTCTCACGGGCCATCAAACCGCCGGCCGCGGGCGTGGCAGCAATCGCTGGTGGTCGAGCGGCGGATCGATCACGGTGACGTTCGTCTTTCCCGTCGACGAGCATCTTTCGCCGCATCAGATCCCGCTGGTCGCGGGATTGGCCGTTCGCGATGCCGCGGCGGAATTGAGCGGTGACCCCTCGATTGCGCTGAAATGGCCGAATGACGTCCTTCACGGAGAAAAAAAGCTCGCGGGGCTGCTGTGCGAACGCGTCAGCAAAGCCGATCTCGTCGGCGTGGGCGTGAACGTGAATCTCGACCCGCGCAACGCGCCCAAGGCACTGCGCCAGCAGATCACCTCGATCGCCGTCGTCGCGGGTCGATCCATCGACATGACCGATGCGCTGATCGCCATCGCGAAGCAACTTCACGCGGCGATGTCGCGGCGTGGGGAGCGCTTGTTCACCGAAACGCTGCAACGCTACGACGCGCATCACGCCTTGATCGGACGAAAAGTCAGCGTCGTCGAAGCCGGATCGAAGCAACTCGTCTCCGGCCGCTGCGTCGGCATTGATTCGCATGGAAGATTGATCCTGCGCAGCAGGCGGACGTCCCACGCCGTCATCGCGGGGCAAGTGCGGATGCATTAGCGGGTCGTGGCTTGGGCCTCTGGCCGGAGCACTCTGGCGGAGCGATCTTCTGCATCAGCGCGGCTCAAGCCGCGAACGCTCGGGCGAGACGCCAAGCCACGTGAAAAGCGGCGCGGTTTGTGGCGCGCGCGCCCGACGTTATTATCGCTCGCCTTGAGCAAACGCATCGCCATCCTCGGCTCCACCGGATCGATCGGCTGCAACGCGCTGGAGGTGATCGCGCACCTCGGCGGCGACTACCGCGCCGTCGCGATGAGCGCGCGATCGCAGACACAGAAGCTGCTCGACCAAGTCCGAAAGCACCGCCCCGCCGCCGTCGCCGTTTCCGAACAGACCGGCAAAGACTGCTGCCGCGAGATCGAGAAGCTCGGCGCCAAAATCTACCGCGGCCCCGGCGGGATCGTCGAGATGGTGCAGCGGGATGACGTCGATATCGTCCTCGCCGCGATCGTCGGCGCGGCGGGACTGCCCGCGGCGCTGGCGGCAGTTCGCGCGGGCAAGACGCTGGCGCTGGCGAACAAGGAATCCCTCGTCGTCGCCGGCTCGCTGCTGATCCCCGAAGCCAAGAAGCACGGCGTGACGATCCTGCCGGTCGATTCCGAGCACTCCGCGATCTTCCAGGCGATGCTTTCCGGGCGGCGCGGCGAAGTTCGCAAGGTCATCCTCACCGCCAGCGGCGGACCGTTCCGCAACGTCCCGCGCGAGCAGATGGGCAAGGCCACGCCCGCCGAGGCGCTCAATCATCCCACCTGGCGGATGGGCACGAAGGTCACGATCGATTCCGCCACGATGTTCAACAAGGGCTTGGAATTGATCGAGGCATGCTGGCTGTTCGACCTTCCGCCGACGGCGGTGGAAGTGGTGATTCATCCGGAATCCATCGTCCACTCGATGGTTGAGTTCGTCGACGGCTCGACGCTGGCGCAGCTTTCGCCGCCGGACATGCGCACGCCGATCCAGTACGCATTGACGTATCCCGACCGGCTCGACGGTTGCAGTCGGCGGATGGATTGGACGAAGCGGCAGGTGCTCAACTTCGAGGCGCCGGACATGGAAAAATTTGCATCCCTTGGCATCGCCTACGAGGTGGCGGAAAAGGGCGGAACTTTGGGGGCGGTGATGAATGCTGCCAATGAGGTCGCCGTGGAAGCGTTCGTGTCCGGTAAAATCGGCTTCGGCGAGATTCCAGAGGTGGTGCGGCTTACAATCCGCGAGCATCGGCTTGACCGAACGCCCTCCATGGACGATCTAATCGAAGCGGACCGCTGGGCGCGCGTCACGGCGAACTCGCTTGTCAGTGGGAAAGGGAATTAAGCTTCCATGTTTGCCGAGCTCCCCAGCCTTTTGCTGCTCATTTTCGGTTTCGGCTTCGTCATCTTCTTCCACGAGCTCGGCCACTTCCTCGCCGCCAAATGGGTCGGCATCAAGGTCGAGCAGTTCGCCGTCGGGTTCGGTCAGGCAATCATCGCCTGGCGAAAGGGGATGGGCTTTCGGCTCGGGTCGACCAACGCTTCGGTCGCCCGCGTCGTCGCATCGGCGCGCACGGATAACGAAGAAGCCGACGATCACGTCCTGCGCCGCCTCGGCATCAGCGAGACCGAGTACCGCCTGAATTGGATTCCGCTCGGCGGGTACGTGAAGATGCTCGGGCAGGACGATCTCAATCCCAACGCCCAGCAGGACGATCCCCGCGCCTACAACCGCAAGTCGATCACCGCGCGCATGATCGTCGTGTCGGCGGGCGTGATCATGAACATCATCCTCGCCGCCATCGGCTTCATGATCGTCTTCATGATGGGCTTCAACACGCAGCCGGCGGAAGTCGGGATGGTGCAGCCGGGTTCCCCCGCCGCGCTGACCAGGACGCAGGACGGCAAGCTCGCGCCGCTGCAGGTCGGCGATCGCATCCTGATGTTCGACGGCAAGTGGCAGCACAGCTTCGACAAAGTCCAACTCAACGTCGCGCTTTCGGCCGAGGGCGAACTGCCGATGCTCGTCAGGCACGCGGACGGAAAAATGGAGCGGCTGCTCATCCAGCCCAAGCAGTCCGACAACGAGGCCAGCGATTTCCTGATGATCGGCATCGGCCCGATGATGGAACTGCGCGGCGTCGATCCCAAGAAGGTGGACGAGGACGAGATCCTCGCCACCGGCACACCGGAGAAGTTCGTGCCGAAGGATTACCTCGCGGTGAAGCCGGGCGATGTGATCACCGCCGTCAACGGGCAGAAGATCAACGATCCGAAGACCGATTACCCAATCTTCGATCGTGCGGTGCAGGAATCGTCCAGCGACAACCCCGTGAAGATCACGGTCACCTCCGCCGACGGCAAAGTGCGCGAGGAAACGGTTCATCCCGAGTTCACCAACCCCTTCAACGGCTCGCTCAACTTCGCCGGCATGGCGCCGCGGGCGGTGATCGAGAAGATCCAGCTCAACTCCTCGGCGAAGGACAAGCTGCTGCCGGGCGACGTGATCCTGAAGCTAACGTTCGCGCAGGGCGGCGATTCGGTCGAGGATCCGACCGTCGCCGAAGTCCGCGCCCGCCTCGAGAAGGCCGGAAAGACCGGCCAGGCCGTCAACTTCGTCGTGCTGCGCGACGGCAAAGAGACGGCGGTCGACGGATTGGTGCCCAACGTGCGCATCGGCAAGGGTGTGTACGGGTTGAACGTCGCGCTGTCGGTCGACGATCAGCATCCGGTCGTCGCGGCGACGCAGGAGAAGAGCGCGGCGGCGCAGGCGGGCATCCCCGCCGGCGCCACGATCACGGCGATCAACGATCAGCCGACCAGGTCCTGGTTCGATGTGAAGCGCATCCTCGCGCAAGCCAAACCCGGCGAAGCGGTGAAAATCGCCGCCACCACGAACACCGGCGCCAAGGAATACTCGCTCAAGCTCGACGAAGACGAGATCGCGTCGATCGCCGGCCTGCGTTACACGCACCCGCTGGCGTTGCGCGACCACGTCGAGCCACGCGTCGCCGACTCGCCCCTGCAGGCCGCCGCCTGGGGCGCCACCGAGACGCGCGACTTCATCCTCCAGTTCTATCTCACGCTGCACCGCATGTTCCAGGGCCGCGTCAGCTACAAGAACATGATGGGCCCGGTGGGCATCTTCAACGCCGGCCGGCACTTCGCCTACCGCGGCACCGATTGGCTGATCTGGTTCCTCTCGATGATCAGCGCGAACCTGGCGGTGGTGAACTTCCTGCCGATCCCCATCGTGGACGGCGGCCTGTTCACGTTCCTGATCGTCGAAAAGATCCAGGGCCGGCCGCTGAGTGCGAAGACGCAATCGATCGCGCAGGTGGTCGGGCTGGCGATCATCCTCAGCGTGTTCCTGCTCGTGACGTACCAGGACATCGCGCGGATGGTGTTATAGCCGGCGCCGATGCTCCCCGCGCGCAGAGCATTGTCATGCTGAGGTACTCCGAAGCATCTGTCTGCCCGCGACCAGATGCTTCGGAGTACCTCAGCATGACATCACTTGAGATTCCACGCATTTGAGGTTCTTAGGCACGCTCTCAAGATGACATCAAGGGGCAGTGAATAGTTGCTCGAGCACACCAGGCGTCTGCATCGCTTGGCGAAGAACGTCTGCCTGCCGCTGCGTCCACCATCGCGGACGCGCAGGCGTGAGATCGTCGCAACCGAAGAACGATCGAATCTCCCGCCGAAGTTCATCCAGCCCCTGCCCCGTCGTCGCGACCGTGCAACACCCCTCGAGGTCGCGTTGTGACGCCGCGAGCTTGTCGAACTTGTTCAGCACCAGGATGCGCGGCTCGCTCACTTTGAGCGCGGGTTTGAACGGCTCCCGCACGGCGATCTTCAGATCCGCATCCGCCACCATCCGAGAGCTCTTCTCCATCGCTTCGCGCTCGGTCGCGTCTGTCGATTCGTGCAGCCCCGGCGTGTCGATCAGCATCACCGGCAGCCCGTCGATGTTCGCGATCTCGCCGACCCAGTCGCGCGTCGTTCCCGGCAGGTCCGCCGTGATCGAGCGGTCCTGCCCGAAGAGCTGATTCGCCAGCGTCGACTTGCCGACGTTCGGCGGCCCGACAATCGCCACGCGCGGCGGATTCAGCATCCACCAGAGCGATCGATCCTCCAGCACCTTGCGCAGTTGTTCCGCGGACGGCTGCGATGCAAGGAAATCGCGCCACGCCGCCGGCTGCGCCAGCAACATCACCAACCCCTCCGCGGTCCGCGCCAGCGGCAGCGCCGCCTGCATTTCACGCTCGAGCGTTGAATCGCCATCGAGGAGATCAAGCGGATCAGGCGCCGACGCCGCGGCTTGGGCATCCTGCCCGAGCATTTGCGGCATGGGCCGCTCCGCGGAATTGCTCGGGCGAGACGCCCAGGCCACGTGGGTAGCGCTGATGCACTCGAACCCCTCGCGCTCGAGCAACCGGATGACGGACGTGACGACCCAGCTTCCGCCGTGAACGTTGATGTCGGCGGTTTGCTCATCGATCAGGACAACGACCGCGTCGTCAAGGATCGTTTCGCCGTCGTGAAGATCGCCATGAACGGCGCGATTCTGCTTTGCGGAGCGTGAGAAGTGGGCATGAAGAAAGGAGCGAACGTTCGGCCCGCGCACGCGGATCACCGCGATGGCGGCGGCGCCCGCCGGCGTCAGCAGCATCGCGACGTTGGATGCTTCTGTCGGCCGAAGCACGCGCATCACGTCCCGTGCTTGATGTGGTGGTTCGCGTACGCCAGCGCGATACCGTAGAGCGTCAGGTCCGGCGAGATCGCGTGGACCAGCTCCCAATCACCGAAGAGCCGCTTCGCGTCGCCGCCGGTGGCGATCACCTCGGGCCACGTGCCCAGATCCGTCGCGTAATTTTCGACGAGCTCTTTGACCATCCCGCGGATGCCGTGGTAGACCCCCTGCTGGATCGCCGACGCCGTTGTCGTGCCGATCGGGCCGCTCGGCGCCGCCAGCTCAACGCGCGGGAGCTTGGCCGTCCGCTCGTGCAGTGCATCGAGCTGCATCGACGCGCCCGGCGCGATCGCGCCGCCCAGAAAATCGCCCTTCTCATTGCAGACGTTGACGGTAATCGCGCTGCCGGCGTCGACGACGACGCACGCCTTGCCCAGTTGCTCGTATGCGGCGGCAACGTTGAGCACCCGATCAACGCCGGTCTCATTCGGCTGCTCGGTCAGGACCTTGATCGGCAGATCGATCTCTCGGCCGACCCATTCGACCGTCTGCCCCGATGATTCCCCCGTCGCCTGCTGCACCGCGTGCTCGAGCGGCTCGACGAGCGGCGGGTTCACGCTGGCCCCCGCAATCGCCGGCTGGTCGGAATCCGCGATCCGCGACCACGCCCCCTTGATCTGTGCCGACCAGTCCGCGCGCTGCGCGTGTGGGATGCGCGTCGAGTAAACCAGTTCGCCGGCCGAGAACACGCCGATCGAAAGCCGCGAATTCCCGACGTTGAGAACCAGCAGGTTGATGTCCATCGGGGAATATCTTAGGCGGGGGCAACGCCGATCGCACGGCGCGGATTCTCGACCAGCAGCCGCCGGCAGCGCTCTTCGCAGAGCCCGAGCTTTGCGCGGAGGTTCGCATGAGTCTGCGGCATGGTGATCGCCGCGCCGATGAAATGCGACCCATCGGGCGCGCGGGCGACCATGTCCTCGCCGACCATCACATCCCACCGGCCGAGCGTGTACCGGCCCGGCCCGAGGCCGGCAGGCGCGATCGCATCGGTGACGACGATCGCGCGCTCGCCCGCCAGTTCGAGGTAGTTCTTCAGCGCCACCGCCGGCACGTGCGCGGTGTCGGCGATGAAGCAGAGCCACAGCTTGTCATGCAGGTAGAGCGCACGCTGAATGATGTTGTCGTGCCGGTGCATGCCGGTCATCGGGCAGCCGTTGCCAACGTGCGTGAACATTGACAGCCCTGCACCGATCAATCGCTGCAACTGTTCGAGCGATGCATCCGTGTGACCCGCTGAGACGGTGACTTTCTGATCGACCAGCCAACGCGTCGTCGCACCGGTTTGATCCTGCTCGGGAGCGAGCGTGAGCAGGCGGAGCAATCCGCCGCAGGCGTCGAAGAGGCGCTTCGCGTCATCGATATTCGCCGGCCGAACGGGATCGAGCGGGTGCGCGCCGCGATATCCAGCCCCGACATTAATGAACGGACCTTCGATGTGAAATCCAGCGATGATCTGCTTCGCCAGCGGATCGCGCTCGCGCAGCTCGACGATCCGCCGCAGCCGCGCGGCCATCAAATCGATCTTCTCGGTAATGATCGCCGCGAGAATTCCGCCGACGCCGTGGCCGCGCAGCATCGCGCACGCCCGGTGCAGATCGTCGGCGGAGAGATCGTCCTGGTTGAAGTCGACCCCGCCGTAGCCGTTGACCTGGAGGTCAAAGTAGTTCATGGCTTTTTCGACAGCAGCGACGCCGAATCACGGTCGAGATAAATCGCGCAGTTCTTATGCCGCTGGAGGATCGACGACGGAACCATCGGCGTGATCTTGCCTTCCAGGCTCCCCTGCACGGCTTTGGCCTTGCGCTGATCGGGCACGCTGCAAATGATCGCCGCCGACTTCATGATCTGCCCGGGCGACATCGAGATCGCGCGCTTCGGCACCGCCGACAGCGACGGGAACCACCCTTCGCCGAGCTGCTGCTTCCGACAAGGCTCATCGAGATCGACGACGAGGTACGCCTTGCTCGTCTGAAAATCCGCCGGCGGATCGTTGAACGCGATGTGGGCGTTCTCGCCGATGCCGATGAACGCGACGTCGATCGGGTGCTTGGCGATCAGCTTCCCGAGCCGCTCGCACTCCTTCTCGGGCTCCTTCTCCCCGTTGACGTAATGAAACGCCGCCATCGGCAGCGGGAGCTTGCTGATGAATCGCTCCCACAAATATTTCCGGAACGACGCGCCGTGCGTGATCGGCATGCCGACGTATTCGTCGAGATGAAACCCTGTCACCTTGTTCCACGCGATTTCGGGCTGCGTGATCAGGCTCGAAAGCATCTCGAACTGCGACGCGCCGGTGGCGACGATGATGTTCGCGCTTCCCTTCTTGCGGATCGCCTTGCGGATCAGGTCCGCGCCGTGCTCGGCGGCCTTCTTCCCCAGCTCCTGCTTGTTCTTCGAAACCACGACCTTCACTGAAATGAACCTCCCGTAGACGGCGATTGTCGCCGTGGGAGGCGCGGGGTCAAACTTCCTTGCGAGGTCCCCGCCCGCGCGTCATGCGCGTGATGACGTCGCGGAAGAGCCGTTGTCAGTCAGCTACGTCACGCGTCGATCAGATCGCGCCGGACGCGAACCCCGTTCGTGCCGAGCAGTTTGTACCGCATAAGTCGTTCTGCATTCGATCGAATGGATGTCTACCACGCGACGCGCTTGCCGCGGTAATCGACGAAGCTTCCGTTGTCGTCCGCGCCGAGCGCGTCGATCGTCTTGATCATTCCGCTGACCGATTCCTCCGGCGAGAGCGTCGCTTCGGGCCCGCCCATGTCGGTGCGCACCCAGCCGGGATTGATCACCGCGACCACGCCGCCGAACTGCCGCGCGTCGCCGGCAAGGCTGCGCATGTACATGTTCAGCGCCGCCTTGCTTGCCGCGTAGTGATACGGAAAGCTTCCGTCATTGCCGGAGACCGAGCCGTAGCCGGACGTCACCGACACGATCTTCGCCTGCGGCGATTTCTTGAGCAGATCGAGAAATGCCTGCGCGACGAGCACCGGCCCGGCGGAATTGGTGCGGAAGACGCGCACCGCATCCTCCATCGTCAGCTCGCCGAGCGATTCCGGATCGCGATTGGTCTTGCCGACGGCGTTGCCGCTCCCCGCGTACACGCCGGCGTTGTTGATCAACAGGTCGAGCGACGGCGTCGCCTTCGCGACGATCGCATGGGCCGCCTTGATCGACGCGGGGTCTTCAACATCGAGCGGTACGAGCGTCATCCGCTCGTTCTTGGTCGCGCTTAATTCCTTCGCCCGATCCGGCTGCCGGACGGCCGCGAAGACGCGCTCGCCGCGGGTGAGATACTGACGGACGAACTCGAGCCCGAGGCCGCGGCCTGCGCCGGTGATGAGGATGCTCCTTGCCATGCCCCCAGCGTAGGCATCGATTCGCGCGCAAGTCACGGACTGCAGTTTCGTGAAGACGGATGTGCAACGACCGAATCCGAAATCCCAAATTTCAAATTTCGAATTTGCTCGGCAACTCGACGATTCGCGCCGGCGATTGCAGCTTCATCGTCACGTTCGTGCAATCGCTCGGGATAAGCGAGCGGTCGTTCTTTGACAACCGAACCCCCGCGCTCGCATTGCGCGACGTTGATCCGATGCATCAAAATGCAACGGGATGCAGCGCGCAAAAAAATCGCGCGAACGACCAGACGGGCAAGCCGATGTCAGTTCAAGAGTTGCGAGAGGAGCGCTTCCGACGGCTCCAGGTTTTGTTGCATCGACGTCAGTGCATCTCCGCCGCCACCGTCCCGATCGCCGGGCGGTAGTAGTGGAAGTGCACATTGGGATGCTCGGCGAGAAGCGACATCGGCACGGACGAGTCGGGAAGTTTCCTGCTGATCATCCACGCCGTCAGGCGCATGCCGAACGGATTATCGTGCATGCCCGCCTGCCAGATCGAGACGCGCTCGGCCTTCCACGTCTCGACCGGCCCGACGCTGCACGCCTGCGTCGGCACGCCCGCCACGTAACCGCCGCCGCTCGTCCGCGCGTTCTGGATCACCGTCATCGGGTGCAGGTCGACGACGCGCGTCTTGAGCCTGCGATACTCGGCGGGCGGCGGCGGATCGTGCTTCCAGTTGCCCGCGCGCCTGGGCGGATCGTTAAACGCCCAGTGTTTTACTTCGCCCTGCCCGCCCTGCATGACCACGCAGCGGACGTCGTCGTAGCTCCGGCTGTAGGCGGCGAGATCGCCGGTGGGGAAATGGATGTTCTGCTTCGGCATGACGAGCTTGCGGTCGATGCGGTTGAAGCACAGTTCCATGTCGGCCCGCGCGAAGGAAAGCGGATGAGTGATGGAGACGGGCTTGCCGCCCTCGACCCATTCGTCCATGCCCCAGAAGTGCGCATCGTGCAGCTTGATCCCGAGCGCGTTGACGATGCGGGCGACGAGCGGGAGCTGCTCGGTGGGACCAATCGGCCCGCAAATGCCGGCGGGTTTGCCCGGCGTGGCCTGCTTCCACGCCTGGACGTACTCCAGCGCCTCGGCGAGATAAAACTCCTCGAGCGTCTCGTAGTAGTGGACCTGGAATCCCGGCCGCGAGAGTTTCAGCAGCGGCTTCTCCGTGAGCTTCGCGGCGTCTTCGAGGATCTCGGCGTCGAGCGTGGTGTAGTCCCACCACTGCGGCGCCACTTTGCTAAGGGGTCGTGCCATGAATGCTTCCCTGACTGAACGCGGCTTGGGCGTCTCGCCGGAGCGCTACCGCGGAGTGGCTCAGGCCGCGAGCGCTCGGGCGAGATGCCCGAGCCACCGATCAACCCCCCGGCGCAAACAGCTTCGCCAAAAGGTCATCATGCGGATACGGATGCCCGCGATGCTGCACGAAACCCTCGGCGTACGCCACGCCCAGCGCCTTGCCGCGCGTCTGTCCGTGCCGCTTCATCGATTCGATGTACTCATCCATCCCGTGATGCGCCCGCAGCCACTCGCGCTGGCTTGCATGTGCGGCGAGCATCTGCGATTTGGTCTCGATCTGCTTCGAGACGTCGATCAGCGTCGTCGGCGTCACCGGATTGCCCAGCGGGTCGGTGCCCTCGATCGGATCGCAGTAATAGAGGTACGGCACCTGAGATTCGGGATGACGCGGATGCGTGCTGATGTTCGGCGCGCCGTACATGAAGCTCGCCCCGCGCGCGAGCATCGACGCCTGCTCGTGATCGAGCATGTAATCGCGCGGGGCGTGCGCCAAGACCAGCGACGGCGCGATGCGGCGAAAGAGGTCCACCGTCTCCTGGATCGAAGGCTTGTCATACACCACCAGGCCGTCGCGCTCGTCGATGCAGTGATACGTCGCCCCGATCATCGCGGCGGCGCGGGTCGCCTCCTGCGTGCGGACGGAAGAAATGTCCCAGCGGTTGCGCTCCATCGTCCCGCAATCGCCCGGCGTGGCCGTGGCAATGTGGATCTCCCATCCCGCATCGCGCAGGAGGATCAACGTGCCGGCACAGAGAATTTCGGCGTCATCGGGATGGGCGAGGAACGTAAGGGCGACCTGACGCACGGGAGGCGATGTTAAATGAACATCGGATCGCGGAAAAGTCGTGGTCACCATTCCGTGGCTTGGACGTCTCGCCCGAGCGTTTGCGGCATATGCCGCCCCACGGAAGCGCTCGGGCGAGACGCCCAAGCCGCGATGCCGCGCGGGACGGCTGGCGAGGAGGGGTCACATGCGGATCGCGGAGGACATATAATCCGCGCGGTGGACCAGCAGCCCAGCACCATCAAGTTCGCCTGCACCTGCACGACGATGCTCGAGGTGCCGATCGAGCAGGCGGGCACGTCGCTGCAATGCCCGCACTGCGGCCGACTGGTGGATGTGCCTTCGCTGAGCGATCTGCAATCGATCGCCGAAGACGGCACCTATCGCGTCGACGACTACGAGCTGAAGGACGAGCCCGAGCGTCTGGCGAAGCTCGAGCGCACCTACTCGCGCAAACGCGTCGACGAGCATGGGAACGAGCTCGACCTGCGCGAGTACTTCAAGCCGGACGAAGCGGGCATCGCGCGCATCGCCGGCGACGACGACGTGCTGGAGATGGTCGAGGACGGCGAAGACGCGCCGCCGAAGTATGACCCCGTCACCGGCGAGCTGATTCGCCCGATCGGCTTGATCAACGAACCGGTCAAAGCCGATCCGACCGCCATCCCGATGGCCATGGCGGTCATCAACTATGCCGGCGCCGACACCACGCCGGAGATCACCGGCTGGCGGATCATCCCGGAGCTGTTCAAGTTCACGAACCTCTTCGTGATGTTCCTGATCTTCTGCGTGCACATCTTCCTTCAACTGATGATGTTTCCGCTGATGATCGGGATGTGGCTGATCATCCCGGGCTTCTTGTTCCTTGTCGGCGCGCTGGTGGCGCACTACGCGAACATCGTCAACGACGTCGGCCCGGACCAGAAGGACGAGCTGCCGCGCCCCGGGCGCGACCTGAACTGGCACGACGACCTGTGGGGCCCGTTCGTGCAGTTCGCGGTTGCCGCGGGGATCTGCTACGGCGGGCTGGCGTTCATCGGGAAATTCCCGCCCGGCACGCGCCTCCCCTTCGCCGGGACGATCCTTGTCATCGGAACGATCGGCTTTCCCGCGATCTTCCTGACCACGACGACGAGCGGCACGTTCCTGAACCTCGCGCCGGACAAGATCCTTCGCGTCGTGGGCGCGCTGGGCGTCAATTACCTCTGGTGCGTCGGCATGTGGGCCGCCAGCGCCGGGATCTACATCTTCTCGATCGTCGCCACGATCTTCGCGCTGGGAACGCTGCTGGAAACGCCGGGCGCCGGCGGCGGATCGTGGTACACGTCGTTCCCCGTCATCCTCGGCTACCCGGCGCTGGCGATCGGGATCGTGCTGATGCACGGGTACTGCTGGTATCTCGGGCTGATGTATCGCCGGCATTACCCGGCGTTCGACTGGTATCTGCAGCAGCACCACCGCAAGTTCGAGGTCGTGCGCTCCAAGCGCGGGTACGTGACGATGCCGGTCTCTTCGACCCCGCCACGCGCTCCGACCGATCCACCTGCGGACATTCCGGTCGCCAAGGCGATCCCCGCGCCCGTCCCCCCGAATCGCAATCATGCCTAAGATAGCGCGATCAGAGCCATGCGAATCGCGCTAGCCCAGATCAATCCGACCATCGGCGACTTCGCCACCAACGTGCGCAAGCACGTCGAGTACATCGCTCGCGCCAAAGAAGCGGGCGCGCAGCTCGTCGTCTTCCCGGAGATGTCCGTGCCGGGTTATCCGGCCAAGGACCTGCTCCTTAAGCAGCAGTTCATCGACGACAACCTCCGCGCGCTCGAGCTGATCGCATCCCGCACCAGCGGCGGCATCGACGCGATCGTCGGCTACGCCGACCGGAATCCGCAACCCGTCGGCCGGCCGCTGCACAACGCGGTCGCGGTGCTGCGCGAGGGCAGGATCGTCAGCCGGCACTTCAAGACGCTGCTGCCGACGTACGATGTGTTCGACGAAAGCCGATACTTCGAACCAGGGCCGAAGGACGAGACGGAGAACCTGGTCCGCATCGGCGACATGACGGTGGGCCAGAGCATCTGCGAGGACCTGTGGAACGACGAGCAGCTCATCGAGCGCCGGCTGTATCACCAGAATCCGATCGCCGACCTGATCTCCGCGGGCGCGGAGATCCTGGTCAACTCCAGCGCGTCCCCGTTTGTCGTCAACAAGCACGAATTCCGCCTCGAGCTCTTCGGCGCGCAGGCGCGACGCTTCAAGAAACCGATTGTTTACGTCAACCAGGTCGGCGGGAACGACGAGCTGGTGTTCGACGGCAACAGCGTCGTCTTCGACGCCGACGGAAACATCATCGCGCACGCCAAGGATTTTGAGGAGGACCTGATCTTTGTTGAGCTTCCCAAACGTGGGTTGGGCGTCTCCCCCCCGCCATTACCGCAGGTGCCGCACCCCGAAACGCACGGGCCTGACGCCCAAGCCCCGCCGGACGCCCGCGGGCTCGAATCGATAGACAAAGCGCGCGGCCTG
>JAICTV010000274.1 GCA_025936175.1 Phycisphaerae bacterium | reverse complement strand
TCGCTCTCGTACTCGACGTGAGCGGCGGCGATGGTCACGGTCTTGGTCGCGTCACGCTCGGTGCCGCCCTTGGCGATGTCCTTGTAGTTCTTCGCCGTCACCGACTTGAACTTCGTCGCCGAGCGCGCGCTCAGCGCGGCGGTCAGCGTGGTCTTGCCGTGGTCGATATGACCGATCGTGCCGACGTTGACGTGCGGCTTCTTCCGTTCAAATACGCCCTTTGCCATGATTGGCCTCCAAAGATCCTATTTCTGCGTCTCGTCTGGGACTCTTTAAGCTGGCACAGGGGATTGAACCCTGGACCTCCACCTTACCAAGGTGGCGCTCTACCGCTGAGCTATGCCAGCAACGTTATTTCGCGTTGCTCTGCGTCGCTTTCCCACGTTCCCGCTGCCACTCGAATCGACACCGGTAGACATCAGTACGACAGCCACTCATGCCGGGTCGGGAGTTCTCTAACGGCGCGCACCGGGAGCGTAAGGGGCTAGGAATATAAGTTACGGTCTGGCAATGTCAAATCGCCCTGTCGCGCGCGTGAACCACGAACCGGCGATCGTGGCTGCGAAAGGGTTACGACGCCGCGCCGCTCGGCGCGGGGACTGCACTGCGGAGTCCGGTTCCGACCTTCAAGATCCGACCGATCGCGCCCCCGACGATGATCCCGGTGCAGATCAGCATCGCCACGATCAGCAGAGCCGTGATGACGCTGTTCAACATCACCGGGTTTGCCAGCGTCGCGTGATTATTGAGCTGCGTTCGGATCGTGTCCACTTGCGCCGAGAGCAGCTCGACCGCGGCGGTCGTGGTGGTGGTCGCCACCACGCACATCGGGATGATCGTCACCCAGAGATATCGGGCGCGGCCTTCGTTGAAGAGGTACGCCGAGACGACCGCGAGCGCGATCACGGCGAGCATCTGGTTCGCGATGCCGAACATCTTCCACACGGCGTCAAAGCTCGAAGCATTGAGGATCAGGTACGACCATGCCGCGACCACCAGCAACGTGCTGGCGATCGCGCCGGGCCACCAGCGCTGGTCGGCGAACTTCGGATGGATCTTGCCCAGGGCCTCCTGGAGGAGAAATCGTCCGATGCGCGTGCCGGCGTCGATCGTGGTCAGGATGAACAGCGCCTCGAACATGATGGCGAAGTGGTACCAGTACTTCCAAAGCTTCTGCATCGCCTCTTCGCCGGTGACGGAGACTTTGCGCATCGCGTCGTCGAAGATGTGCGCCATGCCGACGGCGAGCGTGACCGCCCCGCCGGTGCGGCCGCGCAGGTTCTCCTTGGTCAGCGCTTCGTACTGCCCGATGTGCTCGACGCCCCCGCCGCCGCCGACTTGCAGGATGCGATCGTGGAACTGCGCCTGCTTGGCGATCTCGGTGTTCATCGCGTAGTAGTCGTTGGTGGGCAGCGACGCCGCGGCGATCATCGCGACGCAGCCGACGAGGCCCTCGATCAACATGGCGCCGTAGCCGATGCGGCGGGCGTCGGACTCTCTGGCGATCATCTTCGGCGTGGTTCCCGAGCTGACCAGCGCGTGAAAGCCGCTGATCGCGCCGCACATGATGGTGATGAAGAGGAACGGGAAGATGGGCCCGCCGACGGTCGGCCCGCCGTGGATGAAAATGTGGTTGACCGCCGGCGCTTCGAGCTTCGGATTGGCGATGAGGGTTCCGATCACGAGCAGCGCGATCGTGCCGATCTTGAGGAAACTCGACAGATAGTCGCGCGGCGCGAGCAGCACCCAGACCGGCAGCACCGAGGCGATGAAACCGTAGACGGCCATCGACCAGGTCACTTGGGAATTCGTCAGGTCGAAATAGTGCCCGATCGAATGCTCCTGCACCCAAGCGCCCAGGATCGTGGCGCCCAGCGTGAGCACGCCGCCGATGATCGACGCTTCGACGACCTTTCCCGGGCGAATGCGATACATCCACCACCCGACCAGCAGCGCGATGGGGATGGTGCAGGCGATGGTGAACGTCCCCCAGGAGCTGCCGGCGATGTGATGGACGGGATCACCACCCAGGGCTTTGACGACGACGATGCCCAGCCCGGCGAGCGCGATGATGACGATGAAAAGGATCGCCACCATGCTCGCGGTGCCCGCGACGCGGCCGATGTCGCTGAAGGCGATCTGCGCCAGCGATTTGCCATCGCGTCGCAAGCTCGCGGCGAGGACGAGAAAATCCTGCACCGCCCCGCCCAGGCACACGCCGATCACGATCCAGAGCAATCCCGGCAGGTAGCCGAACTGCGCCGCCAGCACCGGGCCGATGAGCGGTCCCGCGCCGCTGATGGCGGCGAAGTGGTGGCCGAACAGCACCCACTTGTTCGTGGGATGATAGTTCTGTCCGTCGTTGAAGCGCACCGCCGGCGTCACCCGCGCGTCGTCCAGCACCGCGACCTTGGCCGCGAGGAACGCGCTGTAGTACCGGTACGCGATCGCCATCAGGCAAAGGATGACGATCATGACGGGCATTGCACTCATGGCGGGAATGATACTTTTCGGCTTCGATCAAAACGAGTATTGATGCCGGTTCGATGACAATTTGGACGAACGTGAAACTCCCGCCGACCGAGGCAGAGCGCTTCCGCCGCGAGCTTGCCGCTCACGAGATCCTGCAATCCGCCGGCGCGTCGGCGAACAATCTGGCGGCGGGCGGCGTCGATCCGCTGCTCGCCCAGGCCGACATCGCGTTCGGCCAGCCCGCGCCCGGGCAAGTCGTGCAGCTTCCCAAACTCCGCTGGCTGCAACTCACCACCGCGGGGTACACGCGCTACGACACGCGCGAGTTCCGCGACGCGATGCGGCAGCGCGGCACGATCGTCTGCAACGCGTCATCCGTGTACGCCGAGCCGTGCGCGCAGCACGTGCTGGCGATGATGCTATCGCTTAATCGCCGGCTGCCGATGGCGCTGGACAACCAGCGCGGCGGGCACAAATGGCCGTATCTCCCGCTCCGCGCCGAATCCAAACTGCTCAATGGCCAGACGGTCCTGCTCGTGGGCTACGGCGCGATAGCGCGGCGTCTGGCGCGGCTCCTCGCGCCGTTCGAGATGAACGTCGTCGGATTCAAGCGCCGCCCGGCGGGAGACGAAGGCGCCGTCAGGCTTGTGCCGATCGCGCAGCTCGATGACTGGCTGGCGAAGGCGGACCACATCGTCAACATCCTGCCGGCGTCGGCTGAGACCGAGGAGTTCTTCCACGCCGATCGTTTCGCCAGGATGAAGCGCGGCGCGTTCTACTACAACATCGGCCGCGGCTCGACCAACGACGAGTACGCGCTGTGGACCGCGCTGGAGACGCGCACGATCGCCGCCGCGTACATCGACGCCTTCATGGAGGAGCCGCTCCCGCCGCACCATCCGCTCTGGTCAATGCCGCACTGCTTCATCACCCCCCACACCGCCGGCGGGGACGCGAATGAGTACGACCGACACGTCGATCTTTTCCTCAACAACCTGCGTGAATTCCAATCCGGGAGCCAGAACCTGATCGATCGGATCATGTAGCCGGCGAGGAAGAATCGCGCGCCTGCGGCTTGCGATAGGTGAAGCGGCTGTGCTTGCGCGTCCGCCCGCCGAGCTGCGGATAACGGCGCTGCAGATCGTACGAGAGGTACATGCTGATCCCGCGGTGCAGGTGCGGCGTCTGCGACCACGCCAGCGCGAAGTGCTTCGACAGCAGCCGATCGATGTCCAGCCGGTCGTCCTCGTGGTGATACTCGAGGTAGATGATGTCGGTCTTATCCAGCCAGGGCTCGAGATCCGCGAGGATGACGAACTCGCAGCCCTCGGTGTCGACTTTGAGGATGTCGACGCGTTCGATTGCCTGCCTGCGGAACTCGTCCGATGCGCGTTTGAGCTCGACGAGCTCAAACTCATCGCTGGTCTGCTCGTTGCGCAGCACGCTGTTCTGCATCAGCGTGTCGGCGCCGCGATAGAGCTTGAGCTGCTCGGCTTTGTCCGACAGGCCGTAGCCGAAGACGGAGACGCCCGGCTCGCTGCCGAGGTTTCGCCGGAGAAAACCGAAGTTCACCGCCGACGCCTCGTACGCCAGCACGCGCGCTTTCGGGTACGCGCAGTGGAACCGCAGCGCGGCGCCGCCGACGTTGGCGCCGATGTCCACGATCATCGCCGGCTCGTATCCCGGCAGCGGCAGCAGCGGATATTCGCCGCCTTGGAGCAGCTCGCGGAGGTACTGAGCGGTCTTGCCGACGTTGGGATGAAAGATCTGGTACGTCCGCCCCTCGTGCTGGACCTGGATCACGCCTTCGGAAGGCGCCGGCGTGGGCTGCGGCTGATCTTGCTGCGGCGACGTCATGCCGCGCATTGTACGTCACTCGCCGCGCGATGTTACATTTGCCCGTCGCAATGCCCGCACCACTCCCGCCGCCGCGCATTGACGTCTACGCCGTCTGCTGGAACGAGGAGCAGATGCTCCCTTACTTCCTGCGGCACTACACGAAGTACGCGCAGCAGGTGACGATCTTCGACAACCGCTCGACCGACCGCTCGGTCGAGATCGTCAGGAGCTTTGCGAACACGGCGGTCGAGTCGTTCGAGACCGGCGAGATCATGGATGAGTCGAAGCTGGTCGAGATCCGCAACACCGCGTGGAAGCGCAGCCGGGGACGCGCCGACTGGGTGATCGTCGTCGATATCGACGAGATCATCTATCACGTCGATCTGCCGGGTTACCTCGCCTCCTGCGCCGCCGGCGGAATTACCGTCTGCTGGCCGGTCGGATACGAGATGTACGCGCGGGAGTTTCCGGCGACGTCCGGGCAGATTTACGAGGAGTTGAAGTTCGGTATCCCGCGGCCCAAATGGAACGACAAGCCGGTGGTGTGGAACCCCGACGCGATCGAGGAGATGAACCTGGGCGAAGGCTCGCACACGGCCGAGCCTGTCGGGCGAATCAACGTCGATAGCGCGCGGCGCGAGCTCAAATTGCTGCACTATCACTTACTGGGGGTCGACTACGTCCTGCCGCGCTACCGCGCGCGACGCGAGCGGCTCACCCAGGAAATGAACGAGCGCAAGTGGTGTTTTCAGTACCACTTCGAAGCCGATCGGATCAACAAGCGCATCGGGATGATCGAATCGCAGGCGTGGCAGATCGTGCCGTGATCATCCGCGCGCCGCAAGCGATGCGATCCACTTCACCCACTCCTGGGCGCGTTTCCCCCATACGTAGTTGTCATTCGCGAAGTCCGACTGCTTCCTCAATTCCGCTTCCGCGCCGCGTGACGCGATCTCGCCGATCGCCGCGACGAC
The DNA here is from genome assembly GCA_025936175.1 of Phycisphaerae bacterium. Classification (GTDB taxonomy): domain Bacteria; phylum Planctomycetota; class Phycisphaerae; order Tepidisphaerales; family Tepidisphaeraceae; genus JAICTV01. The sequence continues at coordinate 1,057 of JAICTV010000274.1, read as the reverse complement.
GCCGTCGATGAATGCCGGCAGGTACTTCTGGCGGTCTTTCGGGCCCGGGACGAGCCGCGCGAAGCCCGCCGTCGTCTCCGGCAGGCCGCCGATCTCGCTCGTCACGATCTTGCATCCCGCCGCCATCGCTTCCATCGCGACCATGCACGAGGTCTCGACGAAGACGCACGGGTAGGCCAGCACCCACGCGCGCTTGAGGTGCGGCGCGAGCTGCGGCTGCGGCAGCGAGCCGAGATACTCCACCCCTTCCGTCGCGTTGGCGCGCGCGTATCGCGCCGCGTTTTCCGCCTGATCGCGGTCCGCCGGCACGTTGTACATCCGCAGGCTCGAGAAGATCCGCAATCGTGACTCCGGCACGCGACGATGGATCTCCGGGAACGCGTCGAGCAGATAGTCCAGACCCCGGAACGGCGCACTGCAATACGCCAGCGCAGGCGTCGGCGACTTCGAGGCCAGGATCGACTCCTGCGGGGCAAACATGTTCTCCATCACCGGCGCGATCGCGTTGCGCATCACCTTCGTGCGCGCTTCATCGAGCGGAAAGAAGCGGTGATACTGCCGCCGCTGCCACTCGCTGACGAACGCGAAGCCGTCGTAGCAGTCGCGCTCGGCCGGGTCCTTGAGCGACTGCACGGTGTACGTGTCGGGGGTGTCGCCGGTCCAGAGGATGACTTTCGTGACGCCCGGCTTCGCCGCCGCGCGGAGCGTTTGCCCCGCGCCCGCCGACTGGATCGCGACCAGCGCGTCCATCACGGGGAGCTGGTTCAGCTCGGGACTCGTGTAGGAAAGACTGTGGACGCCCAGATGTGTTCCGGGCTGCGTCGTCGCGGTGACGGTCCAGACGTCGTGCCCGCGCTGCGCAAGCGCAGCGGCTAAATAGCAGAGTCCCGATTGCGTCCCGGCCATCGGCTGGGTCAGGGGCGTGCGAACATCGAAGTCCCACCCGCTGCGATCGAGGAAGAGCAGCCGCATCGCTTGAGATGATACGCGGTTGATCCTTCCTGCGCGGTATGGATCGATGTCATCCCGAGGTACTCCGAGGGATCTCGGACGCCAG
>JAICTV010000259.1 GCA_025936175.1 Phycisphaerae bacterium | reverse complement strand
GTCGTGGTCGTCGCGCTCTTCGCGTGCCGCCGTACGATCGCGGCGGCATCGGACAACCGACCGCTCAGGTCCGCCACCGCTTGTTCGGGCGTCTTAAAGCGGCCCTCAAGGATGCCGCGGATCGAATCCCCGTATGCGAGATTGTTCAGCCCTGCCAATTCCGCGGCTTGCTGTGAAGAACTTGGCCAACCGCTCTGATTTTCGAGACTGATGCCCGTCGAAGGGAGCTTCCATCGCCCCTCGTCCTGCACCATGTGCACCGTTCCAACCGACAGCGGGATGCTCGCGCGTTCGCCGGCAATGAATACGGGTGTGGTGTCGGGAATGGGAGGCCACTGCCAAGCGGCTGAAAGCGGCTCAGGAGCGCTGTCACCGAAGGCGGTGCGGTAGGCGGATTTGAACAGACCCGCCAGGCGAATGTTCTCCGCCGTCAGGTTAACGAAGGCACGATCCGCCGGGTTACTGGCTAAAATCACTGACTTAAATCTCTCACCGTCCCCATCGCGGATCGCCGCGGCCAATTGTTGAAGCGCTTCAAGCGGCCCTGAACTTCGGGACGGCTTTGTTGCGGCGACCGAAACCTTCGCCGTAGCGCGCGTCGTCGCGAACACGCCGGTGCGGGTGATCGCAACTCCCGCAGATATGCAGATCACGAGCGCGACCGCCACCGTGCACAGTCTCTTCACCTCCGCGATTGTCATAGCGCGCAATCCGCCATGAGCGAGGGCCACGACGCTTCCGGACGCGCCTGCTGTGATTTTCGCAAGAAGTGTCTGCGGAGGCTGCGTCTTCGCCGCGGCAATGAGCGCCGAGGTGACAACTGTTGACGCAAACTCGCCTGTGCCCGCTGAGGCGAACCGATCACGGAGCTTCACGATCGCTCGCTCGACGCGCTTTCGCGCGCCTTCCGGCGTCGTGTGCAGTGCGGCGGCGACTTCTTCAAACGTTTGTCCACGAAGGTAGTGCATCGTCACTGCCGCGCGGTCCCGTTCCCGCAGCGACATCAGCGCTCGATCAAGTAGCGTCAACGTCATGGACAATTCGCCGTCGTCATCGATGGTGGCAGAAGAGTCCACGGCGACGCGGCTGTTCATGGCGGCAACCCTCGCTTCGTGCAGGTGACGGCGGTGCTCGCGCCGCATCGCGTTTTTGCAGGCGTACCAGGTGGCGGTCAGCAGCCAGGCCGGCAGGATGACGTTGGCCCGCAACGTCGCCGCCTTCTTCGCGAGCATCATGAAGACCGCCTGCGTGACGTCCTCGGCCAGCGCCTCGTTATGAAGTTGTCGCCGCGCGGACGCGTAGACCAAGTCGAGGTGCCTCGCCGCCAAGTCCGCGAACGCCTCCTGCGAGGCGTCGCCGATGTATCGATCGAGCAGTTCGCGGTCGCCGGTCATGGCCGCACCTACAAGTACGCCGCCGAAAGATCTGGACAACTTTCTCGAAGATCACCCTCCGCGAGGGTTATGATGGGATTCTTACCGCGGCGGAAGCGCGGCACGATCCGGCGCTTCGTTCGCAGCGGCAACCGCAGCCGCGGCCCGGGGCGGCGTTCCGATTGATCGCGCAGACACTGCTCGAGGAACAGTTCCGTTTCCCGGATCATCTTCCGCCGCAATGCTTGCATGCTGGCATCCATGATTCATCTCCTTAAGATGCCGCTACAAGTACGCGCGGCGGAGATTCGGACACCGGTGTTTGGGCGAATCTGCCGAGCCGCAGTGCGTACAGAATCCTCGGGAAATCCGCCCTTCACGCGATCTTTTCTTGCAAATTCACCGTAATCTTTGCATCATTGCCCCGGCCGAGCGGCCGATAATAGAATAGACGCGTCGTAACCCCCGCGGCTGAGGAGGCGTCTTCTCGGCGGGAATGGTTTTTGGAGGTTTCGCCCATTTCTACGAATTTTCGCCACAACGAACAGATCAGGATCTCTCCTGTTTTCCTGATCGATGAGACCGGCAACAAGGTCGGCTCGACATCCACATCCGAAGCGCTGCGAAGGGCCAGGGAAGCAGGACTCGACCTTGTCGAAGTCGCTCCCGACGCGCGCCCGCCCGTCTGCAAGATCCTCGACTACGGGAAGTGGCGTTATCAGCAGCAAAAGAAGGACGACAAGTCGCGCGCCTCCAGCCGCGCGGGGCAGCTCAAGGAGCTGAAGTTCCGCACGGTGAAAATCGGCGACCACGACTTGATGATCAAGATCAACCACGCCCGCGAATTCCTCAAAGAAGGGAACAAGGTGCAGTTCACGCTGCAGTTCCGCGGCCGTGAGATGGCTCACCAGGAGCTCGGCCGCGAGATCTTCAACAAGGTCAAGAAGGAGCTGTGGCCGGTCAGCAAGGTCGAGCGTGATGCGAAGATGGAAGGTCGGCGGATGACGCTGGTCCTCCAGCCGGATCACAAGCCCGCCGGCGCCAAGCCGCCGGTGCAGGGTGGATCGGCTCCGGCGGCGAACCGCGGCTCGTTCAACTCCGGCAGCAGCCTGAATATCCCGCAACGGCCCGCCGCCGCCGCCCCTGGAGCTCCCGCGGCGCCCGCGGCAGCCCCGCAACCCGCCGGCGCAGCGCGATAGCCCCCGCTGAAACACGTAGATAGTGGATGGTGGATGGTCGATGGTGAAAACACCATCTACCATCCACCATCTACTATCACGTTTTCGCACTGCTGGACGAACCCGCCCCCGCCTGCTACCATCCCCGCCCCTCAAACGAGGCGTTACTCAAAGGAAACAGATGGGTTACAAGCTCAAGCCCAACAAGGCCGTCGCCAAGCGATTCAAGGTCACCGCCAAGGGCAAGCTCAAGCGGCACCACTCGCTGACGTCGCACTTGCGCTCCTCCCGCAGCGCCAAGAAGAAGCGCGAGCTTCGGCGGCCGGAGATCGTCTTCGAAGGCTTGGCGCGCAACTACCGCCGGCTGATGGGCGTCAGCAAGAGCCCCGGCCGGCCTACGCCCAAGGCGAAGACGGCCGACGCGAAGTAGGCCGAATCGATACCAAGCGCCGGCGCGTCGCCGGCGCAGCCACGCCACCCGCCCACGGGCGAGGGAAGTGCCTCTGGCTCCACGAATGAAAGGTTCCTCCCATGCCCCGCGCCACCAACGGCCCGGCTCACACCCGGAAACGAAAACGAATTCTCAAGCGTGCCAGCGGCTTTCGTGCCGGTCCCGGCACGATCTACCGGCAGGCCCTCGAGTTCACGCGCAAGGCCGACGTCTACGCGTACCGCGATCGTCGCCAGAAGAAGCGCCACTTCCGCTCGCTGTGGATCACGCGTCTGAACGCGGCGCTCAAGCAGCGCGGGATCAACTACAACCGCTTCATCCCGGCGCTCGCTGCTTCGGGCATCGAGTTGAATCGCAAGATGCTCAGCGAGCTGGCGATCAGCGACCCGGCGGTGTTCGACGCGATCGTGGAGAAGGTGCGTCCGCATCTCCAGATTCCCGCAGCGAAGACCAAGGCCGCGTGAAGTTGCTCGTGCGAATTTCGGAACCACGCAGAGCCCGCGGATTGCCATCCGCGGGCTTTTGTCTTTTCGCGATCACGCCCGTCGCCGTACGCGCCGGCACGAACGTCGAAGCGCCGGACGTCTACCTGCCGGACGGCGCGACGTTCACGGGCATTGGCGGAGCTGATCCCGAACCGCTAACGTATTGACGCGCGGCGCAAGCTACCGGCAGGTGGGCTATTTCACAGGGCTTGTCACGTAACGATGTCGTCATCGGGTCGGCCGGCGACCGCGACCGGCTCATTGGTCTCTTCCACGTCGCCGCGCGCGTCGCCGCTGCAATCGTCTTCGTCATCGGCTTTGCGGCGTTCGCGTACTGGGTGTTCCCCCGAGCGCGCTGGCTCGATGTGCTGCTCACCTCCCGCGGGATCACCATCAAGACCAACGCCGCAGTCGCGATGATGCTCATCGGCGCTTCGCTGTTCATCCGCGTCGATGAGCGGCGTCTAAAGAGCGGTCCGATGCATCGCCTGGCACAGACCATGGCGGTGCTGGCTTCGGTGATCGGCGGCGCGACATTCTTCCAGCACGTCAGCGGCTGTGACCTGCACATCGACCAGCTTCTGTTCACCGAGCCGCCGGGCGTCGCCGCAACCGCCAGTCCCAATCGCATGGGACCGCCGGCGTCGCTCAGCTTTTTCCTCGGCGGGATCGCGCTGTTGATGCTGGACGTGCGTACCCGCCGCGGCGGGCGGCGGCACTCGCCGGCGCAGTACATCGGCGTCTTCATCGGCCTCATCGCGCTGCAGGCGATCCTCGGCTACACGTTTCACGCCAGCGCGCTGTACAGCATCTCGCGGCTGACGGGGATCGCGGCCCACACCGCCGTCGCGCTGGGCGCGATCGCCGCCGGTCTGTTGCTGGCGCGGCCGCGGGACGGGCTGATGTCGCTGGTGTCGTCGGACGACGCGGGGGGAAGGATGGCGCGGCGGCTGGTCGTTCCCGCGATCGTCATCCCCTTTGTCCTCGGCTGGCTGCGGACGATCGGGGAGAACGCCGGGTTCTATGATCCCGGGTTCGGCCGAGCCGTCCTGATCCTCGCGCTCACGGTCAGCTTCACGACGCTGATCCTGTGGAACGCGTGGCTGCTGTCGGAAGAATCGCGCCAGCGCGGCCGCGTCGAGGCCGAGCGCGAACGCGCGATCGCATCGCTCAACGTGAGCGAGCGTCGGCTGAGCATCGCGCAGATCACCGCGGAGGCGGGCGCGTGGGATCTGGATCTGCGCAGCGGGGAAGTCTTCTGGTCGCCGGAGTATTACCGCCTCTTCGGCCTCAACCCCTCCGCGCCGCCTTCGATGGATGCGTTTTATCAGTCGATCCACCCGGACGACCGCGAGCGGATCAAGCAGGAGGTGGCGGAGCTGATTCGCGCCGCCGGCGAAGTCCGCATCGAGTATCGCATCAATCACCCGCAGCGGGGCGAGCGCTGGCTCGCCGGCCGCGGGAACATCATCAGCGAAGGCGGCCGGCCGGTGCGGATGATCGGGCTGTCGATGGACATCACGCGCCGCAAGACGGCGGAGCTGGACGCCGAGCGCGCGCGGGCGGAAGCGCAGCGGGCGAACCGCGCGAAAGACGAGTTCCTCGCGGTCCTCAGCCACGAGCTGCGCACGCCTTTGACGCCCGTGCTCGGGACGGTGCAGTTGATGCAGGAAGACGCGTCGCTGCCGGCGTCGGTGATCGAGTCGGCGGCGATGATCCGCAGGAACATCGAGTTGGAAGCGCGGCTGATTGACGACCTGCTCGATCTCACCGCCGTCAGTCGCGGGAAGCTCTCGCTGCGCTTGACCGAAATGGACGCCCACGAGGCGCTGACTCGCGCGATCGAGATCTGCCGCGCCGACATCGACGCCAAGCGACTCCAGCTTCACATCGACGCCTCCGCGCGTCAGCACACGCTCCGGGCCGACGGCCCGCGGCTCCAGCAGGTGCTTTGGAACCTGATCAAGAACGCGGTCAAATTCACGCCCGTCGGCGGGCGTATCGAGGTCGTCACCTCCAACGACGCCGACGGCCGCTGGCAGTTGACGGTCACCGACACCGGCGTCGGCATTGACGCGGCGCTGCTGCCGGGAATCTTCGATGCCTTCGAGCAGGGCGGGGCGGACAGGACGCGCCAGTTCGGCGGCCTGGGGCTGGGGTTGACGATCAGCAAGGCGATCGTCGACCTGCACGGCGGCAGCATCGAGGCGCGCAGCGACGGCCAGGAGCGCGGGGCGACCTTCACGCTGGCGATTGCGACGGTCGCGACGCAGGCGCCTCTCCCGTCCGCCAGCTTGATCACCTCCGGCGCGAATGGAAGGCCGCTCGACGGGAACGGAGCAAAGATCCTGCTGGTGGAAGACCACCTCGACACGTCCCGTGCGATGTGCCGGCTGCTGCGCAGCTTCGGCTACGACGTGACCGCGGTGCAGAACGCCGCCGAAGCCGAGCGCGCGGCCGCCGAAGCGGCGTTCGACCTGCTCATCAGCGATCTGGGCCTGCCGGACAACAGCGGCCACGAGCTGCTCCGCCGATTGCGCGATCGCGGCGCAGCGATGAAGGCGATCGCGGTCAGCGGCTACGGCATGGACGAAGACAAGCGCCGCAGCCTCGACTGCGGCTTCGTCGAGCACCTGACCAAGCCGATCGACATCGAGCAGCTCAGAGCGGCGGTGGGGCGGGTGATGGGATCTTCCACGAACTAGCGCCGCGCGGCTTGGTGCAGTGTCCAAATCGTCATCCTGAAAGGGTGTCCAGGAAGCTCAAATGCGAGGTCTCAAGCGATGTCATGCTGAGGTACTGCGGAACATTTGGGTGCTGCAGGCAGATGCTTCGGATTACCTCAGCATGACGTCACGGGCGTGTGGTACTTCTTAAACACCCTCTCAGCATGACATGAGCGCGGACCCGCACGTTGGGTCCAAGCGCGGACGGCTTTAGGCGACGGTGTTCACGAGTCGACCGATCGGTTTGATCTCGATCGTCACTTCGTCGCCGCTGCGCAGCGTGAAGTCGTCGCCGGGGACGATGCCGGTGCCGGTCATCAGAAAGCAGCCGAACGGAAAGGCGTTGTCGCGGAAGAGATAATCCACCAGCTCCTGTGGCTTGCGCCGCATCAGCGAAAGCGTCGTGCCGCCTTCAAAGATCGTGGCGCCGTCGCGGCGGATGTGCATCTCGATCGCCGTCTGCGGATCGAGCGGCTCCGATTGCAGCAGGATGCAAGGGCCGAGCGCGCAACTGCCGGCGTACACCTTCGCCTGCGGCAGATAGAGCGGGTTTTCGCCTTCGATGTCGCGCGAGCTGACGTCGTTGCCGATCGTGCAGCCGACGATTTTGCCGCGAGAGTTGACGACCAGCGTCAGCTCCGGCTCGGGGACGTTCCACTTCGAATCGGAGCGGATGCGGATCGCCTCATTCGGTCCGACGACACGGTGGGGCGAGGATTTGAAGAACAACTCCGGCCGCTCGGCTTCGTAGACGCGATCGTAAAAACTCCCGCCGCCGGCGTCTTTCGACTCTTCCATCCGCGCGGTGCGGCTGCGCCAGTACGTCACGCCCGCCGCCCAGACTTCCTGGGATTCGATCGGCGGCCGCAGTTCCGGCAATTCTGTTTCGGATTCGGAGTGACCGATCAGCGCGGGCGTCTGACCATTCGTTTGAAGCAGCGCGTCGAGACTGAAATCATCCGACAGCCGCCGCAGCGAACCGCCGCGGTCCGAAAACCACCCGGCGATCGTGTGATGGATCTTCACT
>JAICTV010000023.1 GCA_025936175.1 Phycisphaerae bacterium | reverse complement strand
CCGTCCCGCTGATCGCATCACTCAACGGCACCACCGCCGGCGGGTGGACGAGCTACGCGAAGATGATCGAGCAGGCGGGCGCCGACGCGCTCGAGCTGAACGTCTACTTCGTCGCCTCCGACCCGCAGGAGAGCGGCCGTGATGTGGAGGAGCGGACGATTGCGCTGTGCAAAGAAGTCGCCGAGTCGATCGACATCCCGGTGGCGGTGAAACTCTCGCCGTATTTCTCGTCGCTGGCCAACTTCGCCAATCGCCTCGACGCCGTCGGCGTGGACGGGCTCGTGCTGTTCAACCGTTTCTATCAGCCCGACATCGACATCGAGACGCTCGAGGTCGTGCCGACGCTGAAGCTGAGCGATTCGTCCGAGCTGCTGCTGCGTCTGCGCTGGCTGGCGATCCTGTCGCGCCAGCTCGGCGCGGACCTGTGCGTGAGCGGCGGCGTGCACAGCGCGCAGGACGCGATCAAATCGATCATGGCCGGCGCGAGCGCGGTGCAGATGGTGTCGTCGCTGCTGGCGCTGGGACCCGAGCACCTCACCGTCGTCCGCGACGTGCTGGTGCAGTGGATGGAAGAGAACGGCTACTCCTCCGTCCGCCAGATGCGCGGCAGCATGGCGCTGGACCGCTGCCCGGACCCGGCGGCGTTCGAACGCGCCAACTACATGCGGACGCTGCAGAGCTGGCGGAATCCGATCGGGTGAAGAATTGAGCCATTGAGCCATTGGGTCATTGAGTCATCGGGTCATTGAGTCATCCGGTCATTGAGTCATCCGGTCATTGAGTTATTCGAGGACGCGGGATGCGCCTTTTCAATGGATCAATGACCCGATGACTCAATGATCAATCGCCCGGAACTCTCACCATCACCTTGCCATCCCGCACGACCACGTCGAATGCCCGAATGTCCTCCTTCGCCGGCCCCTGCGTCACCTTCCCGCTGCGCATGTCGAAACACGATCCGTGCCACGGGCACTTGATCCGACCGTTGGCCTCGAAACAGCCTTCGGAAAGCGGGCCGAAACGGTGCGTGCAGAATTCCTGGAACGCGTAGACCTGCCCGTCCACCTTCGCGATCGTCATCACCACGCCGTTGACCTGCGCGCGGAGCGTCTGGCGGTCCTCGAGCCGCGCTTCATCGGCGACAGCGACGAATCCGTCGCGCGGCTGATCGGCCGGGACGATCGTCTCGAGCGGCGTCTTCCCTCTGCGGCGGTGGCGTCCGACAGCGATGCCGTCGTCGTACACCATCACGCCGCCGAGATAGCCGGAATAGGAGAGGATGCCGACCCCGAGGAGCGAGAGGACGAACGGCAGTACTCCCAGTCGCGGCTGATTCCAGTGCGAGCAGCGCACCGCGGCGTTGCCGATGTAGATCGCGACGGCGGCGAAGTTCAGGAGCATGTGGCGCGTCGCGATCGGCTTGGCGGGATGATCGCGGCGGATGTCGGAGTAATCGACCAGCCCCGGCGCCGCCGCCAGCAGCGCGCCGAGAATGCCGAGCGCCATCGTGTAGAACGCCGGGCGGATGAAGGAATCCATCCCGCCGCCCGCGATCATCCCGGCGACGTCGAAGACGAAGCTGAGCAAAAACAGCCCGATCGGCAGGTGCACCAGGATCGGGTGCAGCGGGTGTCCGAAGGGTTTGCCTTGCAGCAGTTGCTTGAGCATCGCCGCATCACCCTTTCTCCGGCGGAGCGGGAGGCACGTGCGCGTGGCCGTCGATGGCGATCTGCCGCCACTTCTTCTTGCTGATCCGCGCGACGCCGACGCCGTACTCGTAGACCATCCGCCCGCCAAGGTAGCCGGAGACGAAGAGGATCGCGTTGCCGATGGCGTTTAATATGATCGCGATCGACATTGCGCCGCCGCGGCCGCGGACGATGACGCTGGCGATCATCAAAAGCAGCACGACGATGTTCAAGCTCAGGTGCCACAGGCCCAGCTTGTGCGCCGGCTTCTCGCTTTTGATGTCCCAGAAGTCGGCCAGCCCCGTCGGCGCTGCGGCGAGCGCGGCGAGGATGCCGACGACCAGACACCACAGCGCCACCCGCATCGCCCCGGCGCGGATCGGATCGTCGCTCGCCAGCGAGACCAGATCAAAGACCAGCGCTGCCGGCCATAATCCGGTCGGCACGTGCACGATCGCCGGGTGCAGCGGGTGGCCGAGCCACTTGCCCTGGAGGATGTCCTTGATCGGCATCGCCATTCGTGCCCGTTCCAAGTTTCCTATGTCATCCCGAGGTACTCCGACGGATGACGCAACTCGACCTCGAGATCCCTCGGAGTCCCTCGGGATGACACTCTGAAGCTCTCGCGACGCCCCGCATCACGCATCCGGTCGGTGCACGCGCACGAGCGTCGTCGGTCCGCGCGCGGGTTGGATCTGGATGGTAATGTCCTCACCGCCTTCGGCGTTGTCCGGTTCGGCGACGCGGATGTGCAGCGGGAGATCGATCGTGTGCGACATGTTCGCCTCGAGCGAATCGCCCGCGCCGATCTGGATCGTGCAAGGTCGCGTGCCTCGGGCGTCGAAGCTGATGCCTTGCAGCGGGAGTTCCGCGGCAAGGCGCTGCGGGCCCGTCTTGTCGGTCAGGACTTCGAGCGTCGCGGGCCAGCCGGCGTGTTCGCGGCTGAAGTCATTGAAGTACGTAATCCACTGCTCGTCGGGCACCTCATAGGATCGCATATGAACCTCCGTGCGCCCCCCAACGTTCAAGCGTACGGCACAAGGGTCTGTAAAGCCGAGCGAACTGTTGTGCAAAAGTCCCTCTTTGCGGTTGTTTCGCCGCAAAACGTTGGTACAGTCGCCGCCGATTCATTTCGGGCACACTTGCGCGAATGACGGGCTGTTGAAGGAGCGAAGAGATGGCCACCACGGAAGGTGCGCGGCAGCAATCCCCCCAGGACACCAAGCTCATCCTGACACCGCCGCCGCCCCAGCAGGCCGCAGGCGCCGTCACCGTGCCGAAGCAGGCGGCGGGGTGGAAGGGTCGGCGGGTGAAACGCTTCCGCCTGATCGATGAGCTCGGCGAAGGCGCGATGGGCCGGGTTTTTGTCGCCGAAGATACCGTCCTCAAGCGCAACGTCGCGCTGAAGCTGCTTCCTGCCAAGCATCGCGACGGCCGGCCGAATCATCGAACTGAAAAACTCGTCTCCGAAGCGCGCTCCGCCGCCAACCTCGAACATCCCAACGTCGTCACGATCTACGAGATCGATCAGATTTCCGGCGTGCACTACATCGCGATGGAGCTGGTCGAGGGGGACAACCTCGAGCGGCTCGTGCAGATGAGCGGGCCGATGGAGGTCGAGCGCGCCTGCCAGCTCGTCGCCGATGCGGCGGAAGCGCTGTCGCACGCGCACGCCCGCGGGATCATCCATCGCGACATCAAGCCCGCGAACCTGCTGCTCAGCCGCAGCGGGCGATGCAAGCTGTGCGATTTCGGGCTGGCGGCGATCGATTCGCCGGACGATCCCGCGCGGATGAAGTGCGTCGGCACGCCGAACTTCATTTCGCCGGAGGTCGCGCGCGGCAAAGGCGCGACGGCCGCATCCGACATCTACTCGCTCGGCTGCACGCTCTGGTTTTTGCTGACCGGCCGTCCGCCGTACTCGGCTTCCAGCTCGCGGGACGTGCTGAAGCTGCACGTGAACGAGCCGCTGCCCGACCTGCGCAAGTGGCGTCCGGATGTGCCGGAGAAGTTAATCGCGGTCATCAACCAAGCCTGCTCCAAAGATCCCAAATCGCGCTACGATGACGCCGAGCATTTCGCCAAGGTCCTGCGCACCTTCACGATTCCGCTCGCCAGCGTCGGCGCCGGCTCCAAGGGCGGCATGCCCGTCTCGTCCGGCCCCGCGCTGAGCGGGTACGTGCTCATGAGCGAGAGCGGGATGATGCAGCCGGTCAATGCGCTGTCGGCGGTGCCGATCCAGTCGCTTTCCGCGCCCGCATCGTCGTCGCCTGCGCTGTCGAGCGACGGCGGCGCGAACATGTCGATGGCGCCGGCTCAGCCGAGGCTGAAGATCATCCCGACGCCGTTCGTCTGGGCCGGCTGCGGGACCGCCGCGGCGGCGATCTGCATCGCGATGGGCGTGTGGATCGCGCGCTCCGGTCCGCAAAAGGCCGAAGCCTCTTTGCCGCCCGCGGGCGCGGGGTCGATCGCGGTCGCGAGCACGCCGGTCGCGGCGCCGGCTCCCGCGCCCGACATCGCCACCTCGATCGCCGGCGAAAACATCCTGCCCAACGCGAACATGGACGCCGCCGACACCGATGACGGCCTGGCCAACTGGTTCATCCACCCGCGTTTCAAGGCGCAGGTGCAGATCCTCTCGGAGAACGGCAACCGCTTTGTCCGCCTGACGAATGACGACCCGGAAAAGACCGTCTTCGTCGATCAGAAGCTCCCGGTCGATCCGGCCTGGAAGGCGTTGACGGTGACGGCGCGGATGCGCGCGATCAACTTCCACGCCGGCAAGCTCGCCTCGCAAGACGGCCGCGTGGCGTTCGCCTTCCGCGACGACGCCGACAAGCGCGTCGGCAACTGGCCGCCGGTGCCAACGGTGCGGGCCGACTCCCCGTGGGTCGAGCGCGTGGTGACGGTCGACGTCCCCGCCGGCGCCAAGACGTTGTATTTGCAAATGGCGATCTTCAACGCCACCGGCACGGTCGATTTCGACGACGTGAAGGTGATTCCGCAGACGGCGAAGTAGGCCGTTGCCGTTGTGCGCGCGCGCGCCGGAATGTGCCGTTGGTTTCGTTCCGCAGATTCGAAGTCAATCCGGGATCGTCTGTTCAGTTGCCAAAGAGCGCCTTCTCCACAATCCTGCGCGATTGCAGAAGTGTGATCACGAACCCGCAACGCCGGCGCGGCGAAGCGCGGATTGCCGCGGAAAAGCTGAAATCTCAGCTTTGATTTTCCGGATTTCGGATCCAAACCCGTTGCAGGTTTGTGTCGATGAGATCGAGTGACCGCTACAGCGGACCGGCCTGCGCGGGGAAATTGGAATCGATGAGGAAATAGTCGTCGCCGTCGACGACGCTATCGTAATTGAAATCACCATTCGACCAGCCGTGCCGGCTTTGCCCGGACGCGGAATCGATCTGAAAGTAATCGTCGCCGTTAATGACGCCGTCGAGATTGGCGTCGCCGGCGTAGGTGTACTTCACGAGGACGGTTGTCGCGTCGACCGTCAGGCCGTCCCAAAGGACGGTTTGCGATGCAGAGAGACCAAGGACGTCCGTGGCTTCAGCGACGGCGAGCGTGGTGAGGGAATTGGGGGCAATTGCGCTGGACTGCGATGTCACGAGCCCGCCGGCATCCCACCCGCCGCCGTTTCTTCCCGATGCGATCAAGCCGGTCACGCCGGTGTAGGAGGAGCCGTTCCACGAGCCCAAGGACGAAGCGCCGGCGATGTAATCGAAGGCGAGATCGTTGTTGGTCAGGTCGAGCTTTCCGCCGCCGGTGATCGACAGCCCGCGGGTGAGGATGGCGCGGGCGCCGCTGGCGGAGAGCCTGGCGAAGCCGCCGTCGGCGACGTTCAGCGCCGCCAGCCGCTGCGACGTGTTGAAGATCGCGGTGCCGCCGTTGTTGACGTTGATCGTCAGGTTGCTCGTCAGCACCTTCGCATCCGCGCCGAAGGTGTAAGTCCCTGCATTGACGTTGAGCGTGTCGTTGTAGCCGACTTCCGTTCCGCCTTGGAAGGTGAGCAACGCGGTCGGCGCCGCGTTGATCGAGAAGGTGTCGTTGCCGGCGGCGCCGCTGACGGTGACGGGCAGCGCCGGCGCGGACGACATGGTGATCGTGTCGTTGCCGCTGTTGCCCGCGATCGAGACGGCCTCGACGTTGCTCAGAGGCGTGTTGGCGCCGCCGTTGTCGCTCAGCGCGCTGGCGGTGAGGTTGATGGCGTCGTCGCCGCTGCCGCCCTTGAAGATCAGCGTATCGGTGCCCGCGCCGCCGTCGGCGGTGATGCTGCCTGGGAACTGGCTGGCGTCGACGGAGACGGTGTCATTGCCGTCGAGGGCGTAGAGCTGCAGGTTCTCGAAAGTGCCGAGCGACGCGAGGGTGAGCGAGCCCTGGCCGAGCGTCGTGCCCGCGCTGATGGTCTCACCGCCCGAAAGGCCGGTGAAGGAGAAGGTGTCGGAGCCGGCATTTCCGGCCAGCGTCACGACCGGGCCGGTGTCGCCGATGGACCACGGCAGAACCGAAGCGAAATCATCGCCCGCGCCGCCGCTCACGGTCGTCGCAGTCGTGAGGTTTCCCTTGCTGCTGATCGAGTCATTGCCGTCGAGCGTGTTGACCGCGACGTGCTCGTTGGCGGCGTAGCTGCCGGAAAACCCCATTCCGCTGAGGTTGTTGTATTGAAGCAGGACGGAATCGTCGCCGGCAGTGCCGTTGAGGATGAGCGTGTCGCTGCCCGCGCCGCCGTCGAAGGTGAAATTGGTCAGCGGCGCGGTCGTGCTCGCGCCGTCGGAGAAGGTGACAACGTCGGTTCCGTCGCCGCCAAAGACATGGCGGACGTCGGTCGCCGGTGCGACGGCGTCGAAGGTGGCGGAATCGTTTCCGGCGGCGAGATCGACGCCGCCGACGGGCGCGCCGCTGCCGATCGTCACCTGATCGTCACCACCGAGAGCGCGGACGTCGACGCGCGAGACGGCCGCCGCCGCGAACTGCTGGGTGACGCCATCCAGCGTGATCAAAAGGTTCCCGGCGTCCGAGGAGACGCTGATGTTGTTTGCGTTGGCGTCGCCCGTCACTTCGATCGCACCGGCATCGAGCAGCACGCCGTGCGTGTCCCCCAAGGTGCGATAGCGTGTGACGATCATGCCGTCGAGGATCGGCGTGGGATAGCTGACGAATCCGCCGACGACGAGGACGCGTCCGTGGGGCTGGAGGGCGAGGCCCTTGCCGCCTTCACCGTAGGTGCCGAGGTTCACGTTGACCACGCCGGCAGAGCCGAAGGAAGAATCCACCTGCCCGGTGGGCAGGACGTGGCCGACGTCATAGCCGTGGTCGAACCCGTGCGATGCGACGATGGAGCCGTCGGGCTCGACGGCGATGTCGCCGCCGCCGACGAAGGACGAAGACCCGGAGGTGGTGGCCAGTTGCGCGATGCCGCTGGCGCCCCAGGTGGCGTCGAGCGTGCCGTCGCCGTTGAAGCGGAGTACGCCCCAGATGTTGTTGTAGCCCGCGTTGACGAAGTAGCCGCCGCCGGGCGCCGGTGTGATGTTGGCGGCATAGGGATAGCTATTGACCAGACGCACCTGTCCGGCGGAGCCGAAGGTGGTGTCGAACTGGCCGCTGGGGAGCAGGCGCGCGAGTATGAGCTTGGGAGGGCCGAAGTTGGAGCTGTAATAGGCGGTGCCGCAGAGCAGGAGGTTCCCGTCGTCGAGCGCGAGCCCGGCGTTGAACGTTCCACCGATGCCGCCGCCGTCGTTTGAAAGATCGACAAAGAGCTTCCCGCCGCTGGCGAAGGTGGCGTCGAGGGAACCGTCGGTGTTGTAACGTGCGGCGACGGCGAAGGTCTTGTTGCCATTCCAGGAGTTGCCCAGCGCGACGATCTTTCCGTCAGCCTGGAGGATCAAGCGGGTCGGTTGCTCCTCGTAGCCCTTAGTGCTGGTGCCGAAATCGGTGGTGACGAGCCCGCTCGTGCCGAAGGTCGTGTCGAGCGTTCCGTCGGGGTTGTAGCGGAGCAGGGCGAAGTCGACGGTCTTCCCGGGCGCGCGACAGGAGGCGAGGGCGACGATCTTCCCGTCGCTCTGCACGACCAACGACTCGATCACCTCGCTGTTGCCGCCGAGGATGTCGGTCTTAACCACGCCGCCGGCGCCGAAAGTCGGATCCGGCGAACCGTCGAACATGAGGCGGGCGAGGGTGACGTCGTTGAGGCCATAGCCGCCGACGTAGGCGCGGCCGTCGGGCAGCGCGACGACGGCGTGCGCGAGCGTGCCGCTGCTGTTGTCGCCGACGGGAACGCTCTCGACGCCGGCGTTGCCGTAGAAAAGGTCCAGGTCACCCGCCGCCAGCAGGCGACGCGGTTCCAGCGGTTCACTGAAGAACAAAGTCACAGACTCCCATTCCGTACTCGAAGGTTTACAGCACGACCCCACCTGAGGCGGAGGAAGGGACATTTTACCGCAGAATGCAGCCGATCCAAGCGACCGCTACAGCGGCGCGCCTTGCGCGGGGAAGTTGGAGTCGATCAGGAAGTAATCGTCACCGTCGATCACGCCGTCGAAATTGAAGTCGCCGTTCTGCCAGCCGTGAACATGCTGGGGAAAGGCACTATCGATGGCGAAGTAGTCGTCACCGGTGATGGTGCCGTCGAGGTTCGTGTCGCCGGCGTAGGTGTACTTGAGAATGACACTCGTCGCGTCGACGGTTTGCCCGCTGAAGACCGCCGTCTGCGTGCCGCTGATTCCGAGGGTGCTCGACGCTTCGGCGTAGCCGATCGTCGTCAGTGAACTCGGCGCGAGCGCGGGCGACACGCTGGTGACGATGCCGCCGCCGGCCCAGGTGCCGCCGGCGTAACCCGACGCGATCAAGCCGGCGATTCCGGTGTACGCCGAGCCGTTCCAGCTTCCGATCGGGCTCGATCCGCCGGTGTAGTCGATGACGAGCGACTTGTCGCGGAGATCGAGTTTCCCGCCGGCGGCGATCGAGACGCTGGCGATCTTCTGCGTCATGCCGAGCACGACGCTCGCGTTGTTGTTGATCGTCACGGACAAACCCGACAGCGACGCCGCAACGTTGCCGCTGAACGTGACGTTGCCGCTCGCGGCGATGAACGACTTGTTCACCAGGTCGAACATCGATCCGCTCGCGGGCGTGAGCCAGCTCGGCGGGCGGAGCATGCTGCCGATGATCGGGAGCAGCGAGAACGTGTCATACTTCAGCGAAGCATCCCAGTGGTCCTGTCCGAGCTGCCAGATCATCGCGCCGCCGAAGGCGTTGTCGCGCACGAACGCCATCTTCTTTTCCATCGTGGTCACGCCGTTGAAGTAGGTGACGTGGCCGGCTGCATCCGTGTAGGAATCGACGTCCGGCGGGAGATCGTTGCCCGTCACCGCCTTGTAATCGCTGACGATCGTGCCGTAGGTCTTGGCGTGCGTATCCGACCAGCTCGTGCCGTAGCGGCCGTAGAACGGGACGCCCATCACCAGCTTCTTCTTCTCCACGCCGTACGTCGCCCACTGGTTCATCCCGTCGGTGGCGGCGGCGTAAGTGGAGTGGTTGGCGTAGTCAAAGTCGTAGCACATGACGTTGACCCAATCCATCTCATTCGTCGCGGCGACGGGAATCTCCTTCGTCCACGGGTTGGTGGCGGCAGTGATTGTTTTGCCGCCCGGATGCAGCGCGGCGTAGAGCGCATCGATCATCAGCGCGTAGTTCGCCTGGTTCGTGCCCGTCGCCGGCGGCTCCCAGTCGATATCCACGCCGTCGAGATTGCGCGCCTGGATGTAGGCGAGGATGTTGTTGGCGAAGTTCGTCCGCGCGGTCGCGTCGGCGGCGACAGTGGCGAACGACTGCGGCCCGACCGTAATGCTCACGCCGATGCCCTTCGGATGGGCGATCGCGACGATGTCGGCCAGATGCGAGTCGCTCACGCCGCCGGTTGAGAGCGAGCCGTCGGCGTTGGCCGCGATCGAGAAATAGTTGACCCAGGTGAGCTGGTCGAAGTCGATCTGATTCCGCTGCGACCAGATGCCGGGGAAATAGCCGACAACCTTCGCCGTGCCGGGCGTGGGGTTGTAACTGAGGCCCGCGTCGTCGATGCGGAACGTCGTCGCGTTGGTGGCGTTATTGCTGGCGCTGAAGAGGATGCGAACGGTCTGGCCTTTGAGCGAGTTCGACAGCGTGTACGTCCGCTGCACATAAGAGCTGGAAGAGTTGAGGTTCGACAGCGTCGTGATGTTCTGCAGCACGTTCGCACCGGTCGAGTCGGTCACCTGCACGGTGAGCAGATCGTTCTGACCGCTCGTCTCGGTGGTGGTGATCTTCGTCCAGAACGTGAGCGTCAGCGCGGTGGACGAGGCGGGGACCGTCACCTGCTGATACATCGATCCCGAAATGGAGTTGGCGGCGTTGCCGCTGGCATCGGCGAGGTAGGCATAGCCCAGGCCGCTGTGAACGTTGCTGAAGCGCGAATCCGTCTGCAGCAGTCCGCTCCGCACCCATTCGCCGCCGACGGCGCCCTCGAACGAGCCGTTGCGAATGAGCTCACTGGCGGTCAGCAGAAGGCGCGATTCGAGCGGCTCGACGTGCGCAGGGGACCGGCGTGAGGTGCGGCTCACGGTGCTCTCTCCGCCGATCATCATACCACGCGTTTGTTTCACCGGACGAGCCTGCGCGCGTGCAGGCGACGCGGCGCGCGTTACAGCGGCGATTTCTGAGCGGGGAAGTCGGAGTCGATGAAGAAGTAATCGTCGCCGTTGATCAAGCCGTCGTAGTTAAAGTCCCCGTTGGCCCATCCGCGCGCGTGGCTTGGGAAGGCGGAGTCGACCTGGAAGTAGTCGTCGCCGTTGATGACGCCGTCGAGGTTCGCGTCGCCGGTGTAGGTGTACTTGATCAGCACCGCCGTCGCGTCCACGGTTACCCCGTCCCAAAAGGTCGTCTGCGTCCCGCTCAGGCCGAGCACGAGGGACGATTCGGCGATGCCGAGGTTGGTCAGCGTGTTGGGATCCTTGGCGGCGGACATTCCAGTGACGATGCCGTTGCCCGTCCATGTGCCGTTGCTGCGGCCGGCCTGAATCAAGCCGGTCAGACCGGTGTAGTTGGCTCCGTTCCAGGAGCCGATGACGCTCGAGCCGGTGTAGTCGACGATCAAGTCGTTGTCGTTGAGGTTGAGCTGTCGTCCGGCGGCGACGGAGAGGGCGGCGGTCTTGATGACGCCCGTGCCGCCGGCGGGCATCGTCGCGGTGCCGGAGAAGAGCGTGAGGGTGCCGGCGACACGCAAGGTGCCCGCGACGCTGAGCGTGCCGGCATTGATCAGGTTGTTGCCGGCGAAGAGCGTGCTGGTTGCGGAGACGGTGAGCGTCGAGGAATTGGTGTAGGCGGGCATCATGTTGAGCGTGCCGCCGCTCAACGCTGAGACGGTGCCGGCGCCGGTGACGGTGGAATTCAATTGCAGGAAGCCGTTGGTGGTGGCAGAGATCAAGCCCGTGTTGGTCAGCGCGCCCGTGATGACCATTCCCGCGCCGCTGGTGGCGGTGAGCGTGCCGGCGTTGGTGGTGATCCCGGAAACGGCCCAGCTTCCCGCCGGGACGTTGGCGTTGAGGACGCCGTTGTTGATGATCGCGGCGCCGCTGGGAGAGAACGTGTTGAGGTTCCTGCCGCTGATGTTGAACCCCGACACGATGGTGAGCGATCCGGTGCCCGCGTTGATGAGGTAATCGACGTCGTTGCCGGCGGCGGTGATGCTGCCGGTGCCGCTGAGGGTCTGCGCCGCCGCGCCGGAAGTATAGAGATCGCCGTTGGAGTTGTCGGTGTCGCTGCCGAGGGTGAGGGCGGCGTTGAGCGTGATGTTGCCGGCGACGTCCAGCGCTCCGCCGCCGTCGATGCGCGAAGCGGCGCCGAGGGTGACGGCGCCACTGACGGTCAACTGCGTTCCGCTGATCGCGATCGCCCGCGAGCTGCTGACGCTCTTGACGAGCTGGCTGGCGCCGCTGACGAGGATGGTGCCCGCGCCGGCGGCGATGGTGACGTCGTCGTTGTCGCCGGGGACGACATCACCCGACCAGTTGTTCGCATCGCTCCAGTTCACACCGTCGCCGCCGCCGTCCCAGGAGACGGCGAACAGCCGGCGCTGTTCGAGTGCTTCAAGTTCGTGGCAAGAATTGACGGCGCGGACCTTGCGCCCCTGCGCGGTAACAAATTTAGTCATCCCGATGCCCTCTCCGACGACACACAAAAAAAGACCCGATGGCCCGCCCCTTACGAGGACATCGATGGTAAATGCCACAAGCGCGGGCACAACAAAAATGAGGGAAAAATCATGGAATCAGGCCAAATTCAGCGGAAGGCGGGGATGATCAAGCGCTTGATGCGGCCACCGAACGGTTGCCGCTGATTATCGCACACGCCCGACGCCGAACTGATTAGCGACATGAATCACATTTCCGCCGTCGAAGTCGATCTCCAGCACGAATCGGCTGTGTGAATATGGAGCGTCGATAACGTTTCCGAGGGCATCGACCGTCTTGGCGCGCAGTTGCCCGATCACTTTGCGCGTCGCGATGTCGATGATCTCGCCGGACTCGGGGTAGGCGTATTTGCCGTCGCGGCTGAAGGTGATCCACGCGGGGACGCCGGTGGCGTCGTTGCTCGCGTTGGGGTCTTTTTGGCCGGCGAGATTTTTTCCGCTCGCGCGGGTTTTGACGAAGCCGACGTAGGTCGGCGCTTGCGTGGCGATCTTGCTCACGTCCCACACTTGAATGCCGATCTTCAGATCGTCGTCGACGTACAGGTACTTCTCGTCCGGCGAGAGGGCGATGCCGTGGGAGAGCGCGCCGCCGGGCAGAGGGTTGGGAAGGACATAGCCGGGCGGGGCGACGGTGTAGAGGATTTTTCCGCTGGCGACGTCGCCGACCTGGAAGCCGACCCAGTTGTTCACCGTCGCGAAGACCAGCGTCGCTTTGCCGTTGATCGTGAACGGCCGCACCACATCGCGGAACGGGCCGATGCGCTGGATGATCTTGTCGCTCGCCGTATCGACCACACCGATGGTGTGCTTCAGCTCCGGCGGCTGCGCGCCTTTTTCCTGGCCCTCGAAAAACGCGCGGGTGCCGTCGGTGCTGACGATCGTGTTGTGCGGCGCGGTGACGAAGGTGATCCGGCCGAGCGGATCGCCGTTGCTCGCGTCGAGCACTTCCCAGAAATTGTCCGGCCCGTTCTCGCCGACGGGCATGTAGATCTTCTTCCCGTCCGGCGTGATGTCGAAGCGATCGGGCGAGGGGATCACCGACTGATCGTACTTGCGCTTCCACAGCACCTTGTCGGTCTTGAGATCGAGACAGAGCAGGCCGCCGGTCTGATAGATGTCGACGGGCGTGTTGTAGAAGGTGAGGTAGAGGCGTTGCGTGGCGGCGCTGGCGGCGATGCCGCGCGAGCCGTAGATCCCGCTGGGGAGCGGGATGTTCTTCACCCACTTGTGGCCGTTGGCGATGTCGAAGACCTCGATTTGCGGCTTCTCGTTCGTGAAGCCCGTGACGTTCTTCGGGAGATCGAGCAGGTAGAGATAACGCTTGGTCGTCGCGGTGGCCGCGGTCATCGTCGTCACGTGCGTGGACGCGCGCTTGCCGGCGGAATCGACGGCGATGACGTAGATCGAGTAGACCTGGAATGACGACAGGCCCGAGAGGCTGGCGGACGTGGCCGGTCCGGCGACCGAGATGCTCTTCATCGGCGCATTGGAGCCGGGAAAGTAATCGATGATGTATTTGGCAACAGCCGAGCCGCTCGTCGGCGCACTCCAGGTCAGCTTGATGCCGCTGGTGCCAGCCAGCGTGGCGACGACACTCTTCGGCGTCGCGGGAGACGAGGTGGAGGAGCCATTGACGACGGTGAACGAGACCTTCTTCGTCGTCCCCTGCACGCCGGCGGCTTTGACCAGACTGAAAGGCGTCGCGCGGAGCATGTGCGATCCTGTCGTCGGCGTCCAGGCGTTGTAGTCGCCGCTGTTGTCACCGGCCAACGCGAAGGGCGCGACGTTCTCCAAGTGGTAGTTCAGCTTCGCGTCGTAGCCGAACTTCACGCTGCCGACGCCGGCGCTGGTGATCGCCTGCACGTTGAGGTGTTTGGTGGGAAGCTTCGAGAGATCGATCGTCGCGCCGTTGCCGATCGTCTCGATCGCCTGATTCGTGTCGGCGTTAATCAGCTTGAGCGCGGTGACGGTGGGGGTGACGATCGTGGTGGCGAGCAGTTGTCTTCTTTCCAGCGGTTCAACAACGAAACACTTCATGCGGCGCACGCGAGCTCCCTCCGGGATCGAGCGGCGCACCATAGCACGGACGCGCCATCGATGGGGAGGTGCGTTACCCAGATTTACAGCACAGAATCTTGAGCCGGGAAGTTGGAGTCGATCAGGAAGTAATCGTCGCCGTTCACGACGCCGTCATAGTTGAAGTCGCCGTTGAAGTAATCGTGCAACGCCTGCGGGAAGGCGGAATCGATCTGGAAATAATCGTCGCCGTTGATGACGCCATCGAGGTTGGCATCGCCGGCGTAGGTGTACTTGATGATGATGCTGTCGGCGGCGAGCAGTTGGCCGTCGAACAGCGCGGTTTGCGATCCCGTCAGCCCGAGGAGCTGAGATGCGCCGACGACGGCGAGAGTGGTCAGGGTGTTCCCGCCGGTGGCGGCGGGTTGGCTGGTGACGATGCCGGAGACGCCGTCCCAGGCGCCTCCGTTGCTGCCGGAGGCGACCAGCCCCGTGATGCCGGAGTACGCCGAGCCGTTCCACGAGCCGGCGTCGCCGTGGCGGATGATGAGCGTGTCGTTCGCCACATCGAGCTTCGCCGTGCCGGCGAGCGCGAGCTGATCGACCGCGTACGTCGTCGCCGTCGCCGGCAGCGCGAGCAGGTGGCCGGCGTCTGCGGTCAGCCAGGTGAAGATCGCGCTCGACGCCATCACGTTGCTCGCCGAATCCGTGACCGATGCCGCCGAGAGCGTCAATTGATAGATTCCATCGACAAGCGACGGATCGAACGCCAACGTGATCGAGTTGCTGCTCGTGGTAAACCCGCCCGGTGTCGCGGGCGTTGAGGAAAGCAGTTCGCTCACGCTCACGCCCGGAGACGCGGCGAAGGTGACGGGCTCGCTGAAGACGAGCGTCGCGTTCTTCGTCGCGGGATCGAATGAAGCGGATTGCAGCGTCGGCGGCGTCGTGTCGGTGTCTTCCACGCCGGGCGAACCGTTCGGCAGATAACTGGCGCGCCATCCCGCGGCGAGGTCCCAGTTCGCCAGCGGCTGGAGCGGATCGACGACCACGAGCGAGTAGCCGGGGCCGTCGGTCTGCGGGAACCAGCTATCCTGGTACTTGAACGACTGCATCGTCTGCGCGAAGCCGTTGACGAACGCGACCGTCTCGCCGCCGTTGTCGAGGTTGCCGGTGTAGACGCCCAGGATGTTCATCCCGCTCGTGTCGTAGCGCGACTGGAACGCCGCGAGGTTCTTCACGACGACCGCGTACGCGCCCGCCGCCAGGGTGGTGTTGGGGAAGGTGAACGTCGCCCCGTTGTTCAGCGCGAAACCGTTCAGGTTGAGCGGCGAAGAGCCGATGTTCTTGAACTCGATGAACTCAAAATCCTGCGCGGTGTACGGGCTGCCGGCAGGCGGAGCGGCCGGGTTGTACATCAGCTCCGTGACGCGCAGGTTGTTGGCGTCGAAGTTGTAGACCTCGTCCGCAATTCCGCCCCAGACGCCGCCGTTGAGCGTACGGGCGCGGTAGCGGGTCGAGCTGCTGACCTTGATCGGACCGGAGTAGAGCAGCGCGCTCGGATTGATCGCGCCGCCATCGAGGCGCGGGTCGCTTCCGTCGGTGGTGTAGTAGACGCTGCCGGCGGTCGGATTGCTGTAGGTGCGGTCGAACAGCTCGGGGACGATCAGGAAGTCGTTGCTGCCGGCCGAGCGGTTGATTCCCTGAATCGCGAGGATGTTATTGCCTGCGACGAGCTGGCTCTTGATCTCGGAGATGTCCCATTCGACGTACTGGGTCGCCTGAGTCTCATCACGGTCGGCGGGCGCGGTCGAGTTGAAGACGGGGTTGGTATTCGCGTTGCCAAGCCCGGCTTCGATCACCCGAACGCCATTCACCCAGGCGACGAATCCGTCGTCGTACTTCATCTTCAGGATGAGATGATTGATGGCGGCCGGGTTGGCGATGTTGATGGTGAAGCGCGTGTAGATCGAGGATCGGACATTCAGCATCGGCGTCTGCACGTTGACGCTGATGAGGGGCGCATAGTTGACCGGCGTGGTGGTGGTGTCGTAGCCGACGCCTTTTCCAGTCGTCACCGTTCCGCTGGTCCAGCCGGTGGCGGTGTAGCCCAGGTTCTGCCAGGCGGAGAGCGTGGACGAAGGCACGAGATACTGCACGGGGAAGCTCGATCCCATGATGCTCGACTCGGTGAACGTCGCCAGCGCCTTGGGCGTCATGGTCACGGTGGTCGGGCTGCCGAACGTCCCGCCGGCGGGAGAAAGGATCGGCGCGGGGGCGAACTGCGCGTCCATCCACTCCGCTCGCGCGCTCAGCCACTGCTTCATCAGGTTGACGTCTTCAATCCAGCGCCCCTGGGCGTCGAAGAAACTGTTGGTCGTGTTCCACGTGCCGAGTACCCCCGTCCACCGCTTAAAGTTTCGAACGACGGGGTTGTTGGACGTTTGAGTCGGCGTGGAGCCGACGGGATAGTTGCCGTTGTGGTCCGTCAGCAGGCCGACGTAATTGTCGATGTCGGCCCACATGTTATTGGTATTCAGGATGGTCTTACGCAGTTGCTGCCAGCGGTCGGTGATTTTCAGGACGAACGCCGGGTCCTGCATCAGGCGCTTGTAATAGCCGTATTGCTCGCCGAAGCTTCCGCTAACACCAAGGAAAGCGCTGGACCATCCGCTGGCGCTGGCGCCATCGCTGTAATCGGCCTGGCCGAAGGCAAGGTTGTAGTCCCAGACGGGGCCTTCTTCGATTTTTCCGCCGCGGTCCTTGTGCATGAAGTTACTGAGCCAGAAGCCGTCGACGTTCTTGGTGAACTCAACTGAGATCCAGTAATCGACCCACGAATCGACGTCGATGTACTTCGCGTAACCGTTCACCGGATCGGCGAAGTTCGGGCCGTTCATGACGGTATCGAGGTCGCTCAGGTAGTTCGTCAGCCAGGTCTGCTGGGCTCCGGTCAATTCCGTCTCGTCCGGCTCGACCATCACGAACTGCTGCGGCCCGACCGACGCGCCGCCGGGCACATTGATCGCGATCTCCTGGGTTTCCTTGCGGTCCTTCTTGAAGATGTAGCCGCCGGTGATGTTCGGCTCAGTCGTGTCGCTCGGCAGCATCTTGTCGACATTGATCCGGTTGTCATCGCGCTTAGGCTTCTCCATCAGGATGTAGACACCCATGTAATCGCTGCTGTAGTTGATGGAGGTGTCGGCGTTGGCGTTGAAGTAGACCTCGACATACTGCACGCGGCTGGCGTAATGGCCCATGCCGCGAGCCCAATCCATCGCCAGCGCATTGTTGATCAGCGACTTCTCGGTGTAGGGGTCGTAGAGCACCCAATCCGATTCGCTGGGCATCCCCAGCAGCGAGACGCTCTTGTCGTTGTCACTCTCATCACGCGTTTCGACCGCGAACTGCTTCTTCGGATAGTTGAAGTAGCTGGTGCTCCCGCGATAGCGCAGGCCGATTCGACCGCTGAAATCCACCGGGTCCAGCATCTCGGCATACCCGTCGGTCTGCGTGTTGATGAACTGCGCACTGGCGTTGATGTAGGTGGCGTCGTTCATCGACGCGCCGGCGCCGTAGGAATCGAGCACGACGATCGGCAGGTTGGAGCGGAAGGTGTTCACCGTGCCGTCGACGGCGGTGTAGGTCTGGCCCACCACAGGGCTGGCCACCAGACCCGGCGCGAAAGACTTGACGCGCAGCATGGTGGACTGCGTCAGCGTGATCGGGCCGGTGTAGAGCGGGGACGTCGCGGTAGGCACGGTGCGGTCGGTGGTATAACGGATCTCGGCGCCGCTGGTCGCGGTCGAGAGCGATACCTGCATCGAGCCGTTGAACGTCTTGCCGTTGACCGAGAACGTCGGCGTCGCGACGGACGGCGCGTTGGCCGCGCCGGGACTCGGGACCGAAAAGTAGATCAAAGCGCTGGCCGGGTTGTTGGCGTCGGTCAAACCATAGGACACGTCGGAGGATTGAACGGGATAAGTCGGCGAGTACTCAAACTGCGGCTGATCATCAGCGGCGCGGATCAGGGCGAGGTATTCGCCGGCCGCGTCGAGCTGAAAGTTGGTGTGCAGCTCCTGCCCCGCCACCGCGAGGTCGCGATTGGAAGCGAAGACGGTCAGGTATCCGCCGGCCGCCAGCGTTTGCACTGGGAATCGCCACTTCTCGGGATTGCCGGCGCTGTCGGTCAGAAAGTAGTCGTTGAGGTTCGCATCCGCGTCGCCGGCGTTGTGGATCTCGATCCAGTCCTCGTGATCGCCGGCGGCGTCGGTGATCGACTGATCGTTGCTGGCGAGAAACTCGGAGATGAGCAGGTTTGCCGCCGCGAGCAGTCGGCGAACTTCGAGTTCTTCGACGACCATCGGGCGGCGGTGGCGCGGGTGGTGGCGCGGGCGGCGGCGCGTGATGAGCTTCTTGAGATGTCGAATGGTGCCCTCTCCCTGCTATCGCAAGACTGCGGCGGCGCAGAGATTCTGTCCCCCCGGGAAGCGCGACGCAACTGAATTCTATAACTTGCGTCAGAGCGGCGCCGCCTGTGCCGGGAAGTTGCTGTCAATCAAGAAGTAATCGTCACCGTTGATCACGCCGTCGTAATTGAAATCGCCGTTGAGCCAGCCGTGGAGTTGTTGCGGGAAGGCCGAGTCGATCTGGAAGTAGTCGTCGCCGTTGATGACGCCATCGAGGTTGGCATCGCCGCCGTACGTGTACTTCACCAGGACCGCCGATGCATCGACGGTCTGGCCGTCCCAGAAGGCGGTTTGCGTGCCGGTGATTCCGAGGAGATCGGATGCGTTGGCGGCGCCGATCGTGGTGAGGGAGTTGGGGGCGACGGCGGGGGACATCGTCGTCACTACGCCACTGCCGGACCACGTGCCGCCGTTGGAGCCGCCTTGCAGCCACGGCAGAAGTCCGTCGTATCCTCCAGTGATGTGCAGGCTCATCGCGTTGTCGTTGACGTTGAGGCGCGCGGGCGATGAGAGCTGGAGATTGCCGAGCTTGAGGAACTTTCCGCCGCCGGCGGCGAGGGTCGCGTTTCCGCCGGCGAGGTTGAGGCTCGCGAGCTGCTGGGAGTTGTTCAACGTCAGCGTCGCGCTGGTGTTGACGATGACGGAGAGGTTCGCCGCCGCGTTCGGGTTTGCGGAGAGGACGACGCTTCCGCCGCTCAGCGTGACCGATCCGCTCGCGGGCGTGCCGACGAGCGAGAGCAAGTTCGAGCCGCCGCCGACGTTGGCGATGACGCCGGACGTCGCGGGGATCGGCGTGCCGCCGAAACTGCTGTCGAGGTAGATCGTGTCGTCGGCGCTGCCGGTCGTCAGCGTCACCGAGTGCATGTTGGAGAATGCCGTGCTGTACATGGGTGAGCCGGTCGGCGTGGCGGAATTAAAAAGCTCGAACGTGCCGGCGCTCTGGCGGAGATAAAAACTGCCGCCGCCGGTGAACGAAGGATCGACTTTGGCGATCGAGTAGGTCTGGCCGGCGAAATTGCCGTTGCCGGTTCCCGTTCCGCCGAGCTTGTTGCCGGCGGCGTCGGTGATCGAGTCGTTGTCAGAGAGATTGACGCCGAGAATGCCGTCGCCGCTGCCGGTGTTGACGGTGAGCGTGTAGGTGGTGCCGGAGCCGGTGATGCTGGTGAAGAACGCGCCGCTCAGGCCGCCGGCCTGGGCGAAAGAAAAATCACCGCCGTCCACGCCGGTGACGCTCTCGCTGAAGACAAGCGTGAATTGCACCGATTGCGAGCCATTGTACGTGCTGTTCACGCGGTTGATCGACTGCACCGTCGGCGGGATGGTGTCGGTGGCGATGCTGCCGTGTTTGATCCCGCCGCCGAAGGTGGCGACCCACACGTCCTGCGCGTTGTAGGGGTTGATGAAGACGCGCTCGATCCACGCGTGCGGGAAGCTTGTGACGTCGCTGAAGTTGGACGCGGACAGTCCGGCGACCGTGACGTCCGGCGTGTAAAGAACGCCGCGCTGGCCGGTGGCGACGTACATCTCCCTGGTCGTCGGGTTGATCGTGACGGAATTGATGTCAATGGAGATCGCTCCGCTGAAGAGCGTGTAAAGGTTCATCTTCGTCCAGGACAGACCCCGGTTGGTGGTGCGATAGAGATCGCCGAGGTCGTTGCCGGTCCCGCTCCAGCCGTTGTTGACCGCGACGTACCAGGTGTTCTGCGTCGCATCCGTCGGATCGATCGTGATCTCCTTGGTGTACCAGTGCATGTTGGCGGCGGAGCGGTCGGTCCAGGTGCTGCCGCCGTCGGTGGAGATGAAGACGCCGGAGGAGTCGGTGAATTTCTCCGTGCCCGAGGCGGCGGAGCGCCGCCCGGAGAAGGTGGCGACGAGTGTGCCGTCGTTGAGCACGCGCAGGATGTAGGGATGACCTTCGGTGCGCGGGGGACTCGGCAGATGCGTCCACGTCGATGACGCGCCGAGATTGAGATTGTTCGTCATCCAGATCCCGCCGCTGGCGCCCGCATCAGGTGACTCCGGCCCGTCCACCACCATCGCGTACATGCGATTCGCGTTGTTCGGATCGACCTGCTCCCACACCAGCGGATGCCCGAACTCGTGCACGAGCGACCACGTCGCGCCTTGATCGCTCGAGACGGTGACGCGGCCGTTCTGGTAGCTGGGATTGGTGCGGCTGTCGAGCAGGTAGTTGCTCGCGTACATATCGTGCACGCTGCTCGATGCCGCGTAGAGCTTCGTGCCATCGAGCGACGATTCGATCTTGTAGATCGTGTTGTTGTCGCCGTTGCCGCCGGTGGTGTACCAGCTCGGCATCGCCCAGGACGCGCCGCCGTCGGTGCTGCGCCAGCCGATGATGTCGGTGTAGCCGGCGACGATGGTGCTCGCGCTGGTCCACGTCAGGTAATGGACGGAGGTGTCGTCGCTGCCGGAGGTGTGATACGCCTTGTGCTGCGGCGTGGAGGCGGCGGGGGCGTTGCGGTCGGCGGGGACGACGTAAGCCGCCTGCCAGCTCGCGCCGCCGTCGGAGGTGACGTGGATGAAGCCGGAATCGACGGTGATCGCGCGATTGGGATCGGACGCGCTGACCATGAAGCTGTAGGGATCGCCGCCCCAGCCCCAACCGAGATCGCCGCCCTGGCCTTCGTAGCCGGTGGCGACGTTCTTGTTGTTCACGCCGCCGCCGTCGGTGGAGTTGGAGAGAAACACGTCCGACCACGCGTCGCCGCCGTTGGTGGTTTTGAGAACCTGCTCGTTGCCGTTGGCGTCGCCGCCGGCGAGGTACGCGGTGGTGATGTTGCTCCGCGCCATCTGCACGAAGTGCATCTTGTTGCCGGATGGGACGGCGGAGGTTTTGTCGGTCCACGTCCCGCCGACGTCGAGGCGATAGAGTTTTCCGAACGCATACGCGCTGGGACTGTTGCCGGCGACGGGATTGGTGGCGCTGGTGACGGCGAGCAGCCGCGTCGTGCCGCTCGCGGTGTCCTTCGCGCCGATGAAGGAGATCATGAACTGACCGGATGCGATGCCGGTGACGCTCGAGAGCGTGAAGCTCGTGCCGCCGTTGGTGGAAACGAGCAGACCTTTGTTCGTCCCGAAGTAGACGTTGGAGCCGTCGAAGAACGCGCCGGCGACGAAGAGGCTCGATGACGAGTACGCGGTCGAGAAGCTCGAGCCGCCGTTGGTCGAGACGTAGAGGTTGCTGCCGCTGGCGACGATGAGTTTGGTGGTCGTCGTCGGGTCGGCGGCGGTCCAATAGGCGGTGCCGCCACTCCAGTTGGCCAGCTTGCTCCACGTCGCGCCGCCGTCGGTGCTCTTGACGACCTGCGCAAGGTTGGTGCTCGGCATGTAGAGCACGTTGGGATCGGAGGTGAAGCTGATCTGCGACCCCGTGCCGCCGTTGATCCCGCCGACCGAGTTGTGGAAGTTGATCTGCTGCCAACTCGCGCCGAAGTTGGCCGAGTGATAGATGCCGGACATGTCGGAGGAGACCCACAGGTCATTCCCGTTGACGCCGGCGGTGAAGTAGGACCCGCCGCCGCCGGGGCCTTGTGTCGTCCACGTCGCCGGCGGCGTCGCCGCCAAAAGCGTGCGGGATTCGAGGATTTCGAGGGAAAGCAGGGGCATCAGCGAATTACTATACAACGCAATAATAATCGGCAAAGCGAATTCCGACCACGTGAGGCGCTTCACAGAGCCGCGCCCTGCTGTGGAAACGTCGAGTCGATGAGGAAGTAGTCATCGCCGTTGATGACGCCGTCGAAGTTCAAGTCGCCGTTCGTCCAGCCGTGCAGGGATTGCGGGAAGCTTGAGTCGATCGCGAAGTAATCGTCGCCGCTGACGACGCCATCGAGGTTGGCGTCGCCGCTGTACGTGTACTTTACGATCGCGGTGGTGGCGTCGATCGTTTGTCCGTCAAAATTCGTGGTCTGCGCGGCGCTGATTCCGAAGACGTCGGCGGCCTCCGCGATGGCGAGCGTGGTGAAGGAGTTGGGCGCGACGGCGGCGGACATGGAGGTGACAATCCCGCTGCCGGTCCACGCGCCGCCGCCACGGCCGGAGGCGATCATGCCGGTGACGCCGGTATATGCCGAGCCGTTCCACGATCCCGTCGGCGAGACCGTGCTGTAATCGAGAATCAGGTCGTTGTCAGCCAGGTCGAGCCGCGCGCCGCCCGCGATGCCGAGGAAGCCGACGCGGATGAAGCGCGAGCCGCCGGCGTCGAGCGCAACCGACGCATTGCCCGCCAGGAGCAGCGACGCGAGATGCTGGCTCGCGTGCAACAGCAGCGTCGCGCCGGCGGAAGCGTCGACCGCGGCGCCGCCGAGATCACCATCAATATCGATCGGGCCGCCTTGCACCGATAAACCTTCCGTCGCGCTAAGCGCAACCAATCCGGTGTCGTGAACGATCTGCGCCGACGTGACGTGGAATCGGTCGGACGAAGAAGCGCCGATAATGCGGACGGTGTCGCTGCCCGCGCCGCCGTTGAATGTCACCCCGCTGCCGGCGGCGACGTCGCCGCGCGATTCGTCGAGGATCAATGTGTCGTTCCCACCGACGCCGTTGAAGGTCAGGTTCTCGATCTGCGCGTACGGGACGGAGAATTGCGTCACGCCGTTGAGCTGCACGTCGAGCATCGAGGAATCGGAGCTGTTGCGCGCGACGCGGAACGTGTCGTCCGCGACAACGCCGCCGACATCACCGCTCACCGTGTAGCGCGCCGATCCCGACGCCGCGTACACGCGCGGCCCGACCTGCTGGCTCACGCTCGGCGTGCCGCCGTTGAACGTCGGCCAGCCGTCCGCCGACCAGATGACGCGATCGATCATCTGCACCCGGCCGTACCCCGTGTTGTCCTGGTGCCGCGCGTGGTAATAAAACCAGACGGTGCCGTCGGCGTCCTGCACGAACGCGCCGTGACCCGGGCCGCCCCAGGTGCTGTTGCTCTGGAGGATCGGCGCGTTGCCGGTGTAGCGCGCGTAGACGCCGGTGATCGACGTCGCGCGCGCGACGCCCTCGGCGTACGTCGTGTCGATGTGCGCGCCGCTGTAGAAGAGGTAGTAGTACGAGCCGCGGTGGAGCATCCACGGCGCCTCTTCGAGATTCAGCTCCCACGACCCGCCGCCCGCGTTGGCGAGCAGCGTCGACGCGATCGAGCCGGATTTGAAGCTCGTCAGGTTTGCGGGATCAAGTTCGCGCATCTCGATCGAGCCGAACGCGCCGCCGCTGGGTCCGTCGCGCTTCCAGATCAGGTACACGCGACCGTCGAAGTCCTGGAAGATCGTCGAATCGAGCACGCTCACGCTGTCGTTGACGATCGGCGTGGAGCGCACGGTGTACGGCCCGGTGATCTCCGATGCGGTGCCGATCGCGATCACGAGATGTCCGTACGTGCTGCTGTTCGCTGTGCCGGTGATGACGAACTGGCCGTTGATCTTGTGGACTTCCGGCGCCCAGAAGCTGTCGGTCATGAAGGCGGGCTTGTTGCTCGAGTTGAGCATGTTGCCCATCGACGTCCAGCCGCTCGTCATGTCGCTCGAGCGCGACAGCGGCCAACCCGTGCTCGGGCCGCCGGTGGTGTGCGTCATCCAGTAGTAGCCGTCGGCATAGATCACGCCAGGATCGGGACGGTCGAGATCGTTCACGCTGTTGGTGTAGCTCGTCACCCGCGTCGGGATCGCGTCGTTGCTGAACGCCGTCAATTGTGATGTCGGCACGACCTGCCGCGCCTGCGACGGCGACCGCCACTCCAGCTTCACGTTCGCCGCGCCCGTGTTGTGCGCGTAATCGAGTTGCAATTCGTAGCGTTTCCCCGCCTCGAGCTGAATCTCGCCCGAATCCTGGATCGACGTGCTGGTGATGACGAGCTGGCCGTCGACGCGAAGATTCACCGTCGCGCCGGCGTCGGCGGTGACGTAGAAATCGTACGTCTGGCTGAACTGCGGGACGATTTGCGCGGTCCACCGCGCCGAATAAGTGCTCGGCGCGATTGAGGGATCGGGCGAGCCGCTCGCCCAGTCGAAGTTGACGCCCGAGTCCGTGCGCTCAATCGACGTGCCGGTGAAATCCGCGTTATCGAAGTACGTCCCTTCGAGTCCCGCGCCGCTCGCGAACAGCCGGGACGACGGGATCACCTGCTTCGGTGTGCTCGGACTGCTCCACGAGAGCACCGCGCTCGCCGACTGCGTCGCGTCGTAGTAGTCGAGCCGGATGTCGTAGCTCTTGCCCGCGACCAGCGGCAGCGTCGCGGATTTCTCCGTCGCCGACTGAGTCACCCAGTTGTCGACAATCAGCCGCCCGTCCACCCACAGCCGCGCGCCGTCATCGCTCTTCACATAGAACGTGTAGTTCTCGCCGAACTGCCCCTGCACCTGCCCGGTCCAGCGGACGGCGAAATTGTCCGCCGCCATCGACGGATCCGGCGCGGCCGAACCCCAATTAAAATTCACTGTCGCGTCGGTGCGCGTGAGCTTGAGGTCCGTGAAATCGACGCGATCGAAGTATTGCGCCGTCAGCCCCGCGAGGAGCAGTCGCCGCTCCAGCGGCTCCGCGAAATCACAGCGCCGCGCCTTGCTGCGGGAACGTCGAGTCGATGAGGAAATAATCGTCACCGTTGATGATGCCGTCGAAGTTGAAGTCGCCGTTCAACCAGCCGTGCCGGTTCTGCGGGAAGGCGGAGTCGATCTGGAAATAATCGTCGCCGGTGATCTGGCCGTCGAGGTTCGCATCACCGCTGTAAGTGTACTTGACGATGACGGTGCTGGCATCGACCGTTTGCCCGGCGTAAAGCGTGGTTTGCGTGCCGGAAATGCCCAGGACATCGGTTGCCTCCGCGACGGCCAGATTGGTGAGGGTGTTGGGATCGACCGCCGCCGACATGGTCGTGACGATCCCGCTTCCGTTCCACGCGCCGTCGTCCCGCCCGGCGGCGATCAGGCCTGTGACGCCCGTATAGTGGCTGCCGTTCCACGAGCCGATCGGCGATGAGCCGGTGTAATCGAGAAGCAGGTCGTTGTCGTTCAAGTTGAGCGAACCGGTGACGGCCAGATCTTTGACGCGCAGCACTTTCGCGCCGCCCGCGGAGAGCGTCGCGCTGCCGTCGACGCTGAGACTGCGCAATCGCTGTGTCGCGTTGAAGATCGCACTCGCGCCGCCGGAGACGAGGACGGCCAGGCTCTGGCTCGGGTTGCCGATGTTCGAGGCGAACGTCTGCGTGCCGGAGAGGATCTCGAGCAGATCGTTCCCACCGCTGTCGTCGAAACTCATAGGCGGCGAGACCGGCGCGTGCAGTTGCAGGCGATCATCGCTCGTCGAACCGATCACGCTGATCGATGTCACGCCGGCCAGATCGAGCGACGTCACCCACTCCGTCGCGCGGATGCACGAGCCGATCGTCGTCAGTGATATCGGGTTCACCCCGTCGCCGAATTTCACGTACATCGTCGAAGCCACCTTGTAGACGAACCAGATGCCGTTGATGTCGCCGGCGGTGGCGTGAAGGATCGTGGCGATGTCGGCGCCGAGGTCCGTCCCGTCGGTGGCGAGGTTGTTGTAGGCGCTCGACGCGGCGAGGTGATAGTCGTCGTTGACCTGATCGACGAAGCCGACGTCCGTCCACGTCGTCGGGAAATAATTCATCGAGCGCACGCTCGGATAATATTGACTTGCCGCCGGCCAGGTGGCGTTGTCGTAGAACGTCGCCTTCGCCTGCGTGTCCATCAGGATGTTCTTCTTGAAGCGCGCGTCGGCGTCGGAGAAATACATCTGGATCACCGCGTCGCCGATGGCGCTGGCGTTGGTGCCGAACACGCCGTACGTGTTGTGCGCCGTGATGTTGTTGGTGAAGACGAACGCGCTGGTCGGGTACTGCGGCGAATCGACGTTGATGATCGTGCGGCCGTTGATCACCGTGTTGTGGTCGATCGTCACGTTGAGCGGCCCCTGCGTGAGATAGACGAAATTCCCGCCGATCTGCGTCGAATCCTGCCACGTCGCCCACGGCGTTTTTTGAATGTCGTACCAGAGGTTATTGAGGATATTGATCCGGCGGACGAGCCCCGGCGGGCTTTGCGTCGTGCCGGCGGTGCCTTCCCAGTCGCGGCCCTGCACGACCAGCGCGTTGGCGGCGTGGCGGACGATGTTGTTCTTGAAGGTGATGTCCTCCGTCACCTGCCACGGCCGCGCGCTGTTGTACTGATCGAGCTTGATCACGATCGCCGTGCCGTCCTGCGCGCTCACCCAGTTGTTCTCGAAGAGATTCCCCTCGATGGTGATGCGGCGGCCTTCCTTCAGCTCGAAGAGGTTCTTCACGTCCCACACGCCTTGCCACGAGATCGGCTTGACGAAGTAGTTGCCGCGGATCTCGATGTCGCTGGGGATCGTGTTGGGGATGTAGCACCCGGACCCGCCGAAGAGGATGTTCTCGCTCGCCGCCTCCAGATGGTTGTTGATGATGTTGTACGGCCCGGAGCCGTTCGATCCGCCGATCGCCTGCGAATCGCTGCCGTTCTCGTGGATCTCGCTGATGTAGCAGTTGGTGATGTCGGTGGCGCCGCTGTTGAGCGCGATGGCGCGACGGAGGGCCTGGTCGTACTTGCCGGCGGCGGTGTTGAAGTTGGCGTGGAGATAGCAGCGGTCGATGACGAAGTCGTGCGGCATCTCTTGCAGCGTGTCCTGCACGGCGTCGGTCGTGCCGAGCGAGACGAGGTTCACGAGGCCCGAATTATCCGCCGGGCCAACGATCTCGAGTCCGATGAACTTGAAGTGATGCGCGCCGATCGTCGTGCCTGAAGCATTCGGATACTCCGCCTCGATCGCCGCGACGTTGCCGCCGGGCGCGACGATCTTCGGCATGTTGGCCGCGTCGGCGGGGGAGACGCGCACGCCGGCGGTCGGCAGCGCGGACAGCGCCGACGACTGGATCGTGATCCACCCGCTGCCGGTCGTCTTGTTCTTCACGACGAAGTGCCCGGTGTAGGTCGAGCCGGCGTTAAGGATGATCGTGTCGCCGAGCTGCGCGCTGGCCAGCGCCGCGGAGAAGGCGGCGCCATCGACCGGATTGAAGCTGGTGAGCATCAGCCGCGATTCGAGCGGCGAGACGAATTCGTTTGTTTTTAACACCGGCGCAATCCCTCCCGTGGAGGCGGCTCTCTTCCTAATAATTATACAGCTTGATAAATATTACGCCAGCGTACCTGTTAATTGTTGTGATACCTGCGGTTAGAGCGGAATGCCTTGCGCGGGGAACGTCGAGTCGACCAGGAAATAGTCGTCGCCGTCGATTGTGCCGTCGAAGTTGAAATCGCCGTTGCTCCAGCCGTGGAGCTGCTGCGGAAAGGCACTGTCGATTTGGAAGTAGTCGTCGCCGCTGACGACGCCGTCGAGGTTTGCGTCGCCGCTGCAGGTGTACTTCACGAGAACGCTCGTCGCGTCGACCGTCTGCCCGTTCCACAGCGCGGTCTGCGTGCCGCTGATGCCGAGGACGTCGGATGCTTCGCCCACGCCCAGTGTCGTCAGCGTGTTGCCGTTGGTCGCGCTGCTTTGCGACGTGACGATGCCGGCGCCGTTCCATGAACCGTCGTTTCGACCGGATGCGATCAGGCCGGAGACTCCCGTGTACGCGGAGCCGTTCCAGGTTCCCAGCGGAGTGGGACCCGAGTAGTCGAGGATCAATTCGTTGTTGCGGAGGTCGAGTTGTCCGGAACCTGTTATCGAAAGTGACTTCAGAACCAGCGTGTTGTTTCCCGACAGGCTCAGCGAAGCTGAGCCCGCCAGGTTAAGACCGCGCAGGTGTTGTGGTGACGCGAACGTCGCGGTTGCGCCCGCATCGATCAACACCAGGATCGATGCGCCCAGGTCCGCGCCGAAGGTCGTCGCGCCTCCCTGGACCTCGAGCGAATCGTTCCCGCCGTCTGCGCTGATGGTCATCGGGGCGGTGATCGTGTTCGACAGTTGCAGCGCGTCGTCGGAACCGGTGCCGATGATGTTGACGCTCGTGATGCCGGTGTAGTTGGTCGGCGAGCCGGCGCGCGTGACGGTGAAACTTCCGGACGCGCCCGCGGCGCCCAGGATGATCGGCGTGGCGCTGCCGTTGAAGGCGACGTTCAGCACCGCGCCGCCGCCGCTCGTCCACGTGTAGCCGAGGGTGTTGACGTTGACGATGCCGATCGTCCCCGCCGGGCGCGCGGCGCCGGCGATGTCGGCGACCTGCTTCGTGGCCTGCGCGATCGTGTAGAGGCCGTCGTCGGCGTCGTTCCAGAACCCGCCGGGCGCGTTGATGCGATAGTTGACGGTGCGCGGCGAGCCGTTGGTGGAATCCGGGATCGTCACCGCGACGACCGGCAGCCCGCCGGACGGTCCCGTGATCGTGACGTCGTTCACGTCGAACGTCGAGGCGTTGAGATTGCCGGCGTCGGAATAAGTGACGGCGAAATCGAAGGTGCTTCCGCCGGTGAGCGGCATGGCGGAAGAAGCGGTCGCGGTGGGGGCGGTCGAATCGACGGTGACGCTCAAGCCGCCGGACGGCGCGGACTCCGCCATCGCCGTGGCCTGCTGCGTCGCGGTGATGACGTGCGTGCCGTCGAGCAGCGTCGTCGCGCCGTCGGTGCTGACGAGCGCGCTCGACCCGCTTGCCGCCGCGCTGCCGATCAGCGCGCCGTCGGAATAGAGGCGAACGGTCGAGCCGGCAACGGTCCCGGTGACGTTGAATACGAGCTTCGACGCCGCCGAAGAGTTGTTCAAACTCGTGAGATCGTCGCTGCCGGAGACGCCCAGGTCGCTCGCCGGTGCGAGGTTCGGCGCGGACGGCGAGGACGATGTCACCACCGGCGCCTGGATGACGTTGAACTCCCCGATCGACCCGAGCCCATTGACGCCGGCGGATTCATAGAGCTGCACGTACCGCGCCTGCTGGGGAGCCCACGTCGCCATCTTCGTGGCGCTGCTCATCGGCCAGGAGGCGCTGTCGATTACCGTCGTCCAGCTCACGCCGTCGTCGCTGAGCAGGACGCTGTACGTGTTGATCATCCCGTTGCTGCTGCCGTCGATGCGCGGCTGATAGGTGAGGCCGTCGATCATCTGCGGCGAGCCCATATCGACCGTGTACCAGTGCGGCGGCGGGACGCGCGGGTCGAAACCGGAATGCCAGACGCTCTCGGGCCGATCGTCGATGGCGTAGGAGACGAGATAATACTGGCCGAGGTAAAACCCGCCGTTGGCGCTGTAGGTGTCGGAGGCGGTCGCGGTCATCTGCGCGTGTGGGATGAACGTCGGCGGTGAAGCAGTCCGCATGATCGATATGTTGTCGAACTGCGCGTTCTGATAGGCGCCGCCGATGTTGCTCACGCGGATGGCGATGTTGCCGGTGATGAAGCCGTTGTCGGTGACGGTGGTGAGCGTGCTGCCGTCGAAGAGGACAGCGATCTGACCGCCGGTCATCTTCAGCGACATGGTGTGCCAGGTGTTGAGCGGGAACGAAAGGCCGGCGCCGGATGCGAGGGTGGTGTCGGCGCCGCTGGTTTCCTCGCCGTAGAGGCTCCACGCGCCCGAGTCGCTGACGCGGAAGTGATAGCCGCTGACCTTCGGACACGGCGCGCCTCCAATGCGCCCCATCAGTTCCACGTACCCGCTTTGTTCCAGCAGCACATCGGAGCTGAACTGATAATCACCCCACCAGCGCATGTCGCCCATCATGCTCGTCGGCGCCGACGGCGTGCCGCCGCCCCAGGCGATCGGGGGCGTGCTGACGGCCTGGCGGTAGACGGTTCCGCTGCGTCCGCCGCCCGCGGGCGCGGTCTCGAACCCGCCTTGAATGTCGGCCCAATACTTGGCGAGCTTTCCATAGGGGGGGCCGTAGCCTTCGAAGTTCTCCACGTAAGGCAGCGGCATCTGCGTGGCGATCGACGCGTTGGGCTGCGCGGTTCCCTTGCCCTGGCCGGTGGTCGTGCTCAGCGTGTAAAGGTATCCGGGCTGGATGGTGAAGCTGAAGGAGCCGTTGACCGGCGTGACGTCCTGCACGTGGAGAAAATCATCGGCGAGCGTCGGCGACGCGATGTTGCTGGCCCAGACGTGAACCGTGCCGGTGGAAAGTCCGCCGCTGACGTTGAACGTCTCCGTGTCCGGCCTGGTCCCGTCCATCGCTTCGATCACGGTGGTGTAGTCGTTGGTGGTATTTGATTTCAACGTCACGTACGTGGCGCCGTCGGGAAAGACGCTGCACGCGTTGTCGAGGTACTGCCAGCCCGGCTGCGTGAACTGCGTCGTGTGCGCGAAGACCCACACCATGCTGCCGAGGTCGTAGAAGCCCGACCACGGGTTCTCGGCCAGGATGATTCCGGTGTCGGCGTGGTTCATGCTCGGATAGAACGAATCGACCGCATCCCACGCGAGGCTCGCGGTGATCTTCCCCTGCTCGTACGCGCGGACGATCCCGCGCGCCCACGACGGGCCGCCGACGTCGTGGCTCTCGGCGCTCTGCTCGCTCGCCCACAGCGGCTTGCCGCAGTTCAAGGCGTTGGCGGTGACGGTATAGTTCTGATAAAGCGACCGCCACACGCCCGGCGAATGCTGACCGAGGATGTCCACGGCGGCGGCGAAGTCGGGGTAGTTCGCGACGTCGTCGGCGACGCGCCAGACCGTCCCGCCGTCGTCATACGCGACCAGCTTCGTGCTGGCGTGATTGACCTGCAGCGCGGCCTTGAGGTTGATGAACCAGTTGCGGATCGCCGCGGAGGTCGGATTGGCGACGCTCTCGTTCCATCCGCCGACGTAGTCGAAGTTCAATCCCTGCTGCGCCGCGCCGTCGAGGAAGCTGGTGATGTAGTTGATGTTGTCGGTGGAGTAAAACCCACCGCTGAACCATCCTGGCGCGCCCCATTCCAGCGCCGAGAGCTTGATGTTCGGATTGCGCGCCTTCGCCTCCTTCATCAGCCACCACTCGAACCCGCGCGTAAAGTCGAACACCCCGCGCGAGCGCTCGTGGCTCGGCTCCGCGACGTCGGTCGAGTTGGTATCGCCGCCGATCTCGACCTTCAGGATTTGAAGGGACGCGCCGTAGTTCGGCTTGAACATGTAGTCGAGGATCTGGCTGCGCTGGGGCTCGGGGTAATCGTAGAGAAGACGTGAAGAGGAATTGCTCAGCGCGCCAAGTCCGTCGAAGACGCGTCCGGTGTCGAGACCGCTGATGCTGACGGCAAGGAGCCGGCGTGATTCCAGCGGCTCGGCCGCGTACACCCTCCGCATATTGGCACTTTACCTAGAGCGGCGGACCTTGTTGCGGGAAGGTGGAATCAATCAGGAAGTAATCGTCGCCGTTGATCACGCCGTCGAAGTTGAAGTCGCCGTTCAGCCAGCCGTGCAGGTTCTGCGGGAAGGCTGAATCGGTCTGGAAGTAATCATCCCCATTCACGACGCCGTCGAGGTTCGCGTCGCCGCTGTAGGTGTACTTCACGAGCACCGTGTTGGCATCGACGCTCTGACCGTTCCAAAGGGTCGTCTGCGATGCGGTCAAGCCCAGGACATCGGCGGCTTTGGCGACGGCGAGAGTGGTCAGGGTGTTGCCGCCGGTGGCGTTGGACTGCGACGTGATGATGCCGGCGCCGTCCCACGCGCCGCCGTCGTACCCCGAGGCGACCATTCCCGTGACGCCGCTGTAGGCCGATCCGTTCCACGAGCCGACGTTGCCGTTGCGGATCGCCAGCGCCCGCGCGCCCACGTCGAGCTTGGCGCCGACGCCGAGGTTGAGCGCATCGAGCAGCACCGCCGAAGCGCCGGCGCCGAGATTGAGCGTCTGGCCGGCGGGGACGGTGATGAAGCGCAGCACGTTGTTCGCCGCCGCGCCGTCGTTGCCCGCCGTGTCGAGGTAGGAGCCGGTTGCGAAGCTGACGGCGTACTGGCCCGCCGGAAACTGCCCGCCGGGATAGGTGAACGTCCCGACGTGCGTGGTCGAGTTGTAGCTCGTCGCCAGCAAGTTGGTGGGGAACGGTTGCCCGGTCGTTTGGTTGAGCAGCGTGATGCTCGCGGCGGACATGACGACGTTCTCGCTGAACTGCACCGAGATGGTCTGCCCCGAGACGAGCTGCGCCGACGTGACGGCGGGCGCGACGGCATCCTGCGTGATCGACTCGATGCTGTTGTAGAAGATGGTGTTGCGATTGGCGCTGGTGACGTTCCCGTTGCTGCCGGACGGGTTGACCGAAACGCCCGTGACGCCCGCGGTGGCGAGGTTCAGCACGTCGCCGGGAACGGTGGTGGGGGAGTTGGCGACGATGCTGATGGTGGCGGTGCTGCTCGGCTGAACGTCGAAGGTGACGGCGCCGCTGCCGCCGGCGAGCGTGACGGCGGCGACGTTGGTGAAGTGGATCGATCCGCCGACGCCGAAGTAATTGTCGCCCGCCGCCGCGCCGATGTCGCTCTGCGTCATGTGGACCGTGGCGCCGACGGAAGAGGGATTGACCTGGATCTGCAGCACGTTCGCCGCGCCCCCGCCGTTGAAATTGATCGGACCCTGGATCAGTACCGGCACGCCGGAGAGTCCCTGCGTGAGCGTGTCGCCCAGGCTCCCGCCGACATAGTTGAGGGCGACGCCACTCAGCAGCGACGCCGGAATCAGCGAGTTGGTGTGATTCCCCGCGTTGATCGCCAGCGTCTCAACCGCCGTGGAAGTGACCGAATACGAGATGCCATTGGAGTTGTTCGTCCGGAGCAGCGTCATCGTCGAGCCCGAGCCCGAGGCGGTGTACGTGATGTTGCCGGCGGTGGTCTGATCGTTCATCGTGAACGAGTCGTTCCCGCTCCCGCCGTCGAACGCCGCGAAAGGCTGCAGCGCCGGCGCGTTGTCGCCGATGAAGGTGACCGCGTCGTCCCCGCCGAGCAGGTTGACGCTCAGCGGGATCGCGAACGCGCCGGTGAAAGCCACGAGATCGTTGCCGTTGGTCGCGTTGAGCACGATCTGCTCGATCGCGCTGAAGAAGTAATCGGCGGTGTGGCCGCCGTAGAGGTGCTGGATGTCGGTCGGCGTGATGGTGAAGTTGACGCCGTTGGCGGTCGATGCGGAGTTGTCGACGACGAAGCGATCGGCGCCGCCGGCGCCGTCGATCGAGAGGTTCGCGACGCTGTCCGGCCCGTCGGTGATCGTGACGGTGTCATTGCCCGAGCCGAAGTGCAGGGTCCACGTTCCGGCGGGCACGCCGCTGATCGTGGCCGCGACGTTGGCGACGTTCGGGCCGGTGTTGGAGTAGTAGGTCGAGCTCTCGACCTGCGCGCAGTTCACCGACGCGGCGCCGAAGCCGCCGAACGTTCGCGACAGAGCGGTCGAAGAGAGCGTGACGGCGCTGTCGCCGGTGATGTTGCTGCGGTCGTCGACCGTGAGCGTGTCGTTCCCCAGCCCGCCGGTGATGCTTGTCGAGGCGATCAGCGCGTTGGTGAAGGTGAAGATGTCCGGTTGATCGCCGCCGATCAGCGCCAGCGGCGGCGCGCCGAGCGTGCCGACGGGTCCGACGTTGAAGACGCCCTGGTGATTGGCCGGCCCGTTGATCTGCACGATTTCGGTATCGTTGCGGCCGTAGCTGACGGCGCCGCCGGCGTCGGCGTGGAAGTTCGTGTCGTTGATCGTGTAGGTGCGCGGGCTGGAAGAGTTGTCGAAGGCGAGCAGCTCGTCGATGCCCGGGCCGCCCTTGAGCAGCGCGTTGCCGAGCATGTTCTCGGAGAAGGGCACGCTCGCGTCGCGCGGATCGGGCGGCGTGTAGCCGACCTCCAGCAGGTCGTCGCCCGCGCCGCCGTCGAGCGTGAGCGTGGTGCCGGCGTTGAGCTCGTACACCGTGACGCCGTCCGCGCCGTTGCCGCCGACGATCGAAACGTTGTCCACCGTGCTGTCGAAGTACACGTCGCGCTCGCTGGCGTTGGGGTCGTAGGTGTTGACATCGACGTAATCGCCGAAGATCGCGTAGCCGCTGTCGGGCACCGACGCCAGCGTGGGGATCACCAGCGTGTCACTCCCGCCGCCGCCGGAGAAATGGATCTGCGCGCCAGGCGAGTGCGCGACGTCGACGGGAATGGTGAGGGTGTCGTTGGCGGTGCCGCCGAACACCCAGACCTGCGTGAACATGTCGATGTCGGTGATGTTGACGGTGCCGCCGGAGGAGGTGAGCACGGCTTGCAGCTTCTGGATGCCGATGTAGTTGACGACCTGCTGATCGGCGGAGGTGGAGACGGCGCTGGCGGCCTGTACCGCGCCGCTGGCCTTGAAGTTGAAGGTGTTGAAGGCGTTTGTGCCGTGCAGGGAGAGCGTGTTGCTCCCGCCGCCGCCGTCGGCGAAGACGCCGATGCCGCTGTGCGATCCGAGGGGAAGCAGGTCGAAGAGGTCGATGGCGTCGTCAAAGTCGCCGAGGAAGATGTTGACCCCGTTGACCTGTGAGATGTCGAACGACTGCGTGGACGTCCCGCCGCCGTTGAACTGATCGCGCACGTTCAGCGTGCCCAGCCCCGTGCCGTAGGTGACGTCGAGGGTGATGTGGTTTGTCCCGCCCGGAAGTCCGCCGACGCTGAGCGTTCCGGCGGGGCTGAGGGTGGCGAAGGTCTGCATCTGCCCGTTGACGGTGTACTGCCCGATGTCGCCGTAGGCGCCGTGCCCGCTGACGACGATGCGATACTGCACGCCGGGCGAGAGGCTGTTGGTCTCGATCACCGCGCGGTTGGTGGTCTCGGTGAGCGTCTGCGGGATCGCGGCGCCGGTGGAGACCTGGTAGATCGTCGCGGTCGGCGCCAGCATCCCCCCGAACGGCGCGTTGTCGATCTGGAACGTCGCGTGCGCGCTGGTGGGGAAAAAGATGAACGCGTCGGAATCGGACGGGTTCTCGATGATCCCGCTGCCGGTCTGCAGCTTGCCGCTGTTATCGACGTTGAGCGTCTGCGGCGACGTCTGCGTGTCGTTGCGCACCTGGATCGAGTTCACCAGCTTGGTGATGATCGAGATGTCGTCCTGGATCCCGACGTAGTGGACGCTGTTGTCCGACAGCTTCTCGCTCGCGCTGCCGTTCCACCACCGCCCGCGCTTGGCGTACTGGTTGTTCGACGCGCCCATGATCGGCGCGTCGTTGGCGGTGCCCTGGTAGTACTCCTGCGTGACGTTGAACGACCCGTCGATGTTGCTCTGGTGGTACAGCCCGAAGATGTGCCCCGCTTCGTGCGCGATCGTCTCGCCGTCGAAGTGGGTCATCGACGACGCGTCCAG
This sequence comes from Phycisphaerae bacterium, assembly GCA_025936175.1. Lineage (GTDB taxonomy): Bacteria > Planctomycetota > Phycisphaerae > Tepidisphaerales > Tepidisphaeraceae > JAICTV01. Next base: position 4,352 of record JAICTV010000023.1, on the reverse strand, counting down.
CGACATGTAGTCGCCGGAGAACATGAACCCGATCGCGTCGGCGCCGCTGGTGAACCCGTCCCGCGCCGCGATCCCGCTCGCCGCCTGATTCAGCCAGTCGTTCTTGCTCCCCCCGACGATGATGATCGCGGTCATGCCGAGCTGCGCGGAGGTCGGCGGGACGGTCGTCACGTTCACGGTGAACGGCGAGTACTTCTCGGCGACCTCCTGCCAGATCTGGTTGATCAGCGTCAGCTCGCCGGCGGAGAAATCGTTGATGTTGCCATCGGTGTCGAACGCGGGAATCGGCGTCGTGTCCGCGCCCGGCCCCTGCGCGTGGTACGAGCTGCTGCCGTCGGAGTTGTTATGCCAGTCGAAAGCGCCTGAGCCGTCGAAGTCGATGTACAGGTTGACCGGCGCGCCGGGGAGGCTGCTGTACGCCGGCACGACGAGCGACAGAAGCCGCCGCCGCTCGAACGGCTCGACGAAATGGGCGCGCTCCCACCGCCGCGTCCTGTGCTTGGCCATGATGCTCCCTCCACCTGCCGATTGGGATATGACGTGCGGCCGATATTGGAGCGGGCGGAGGAAAGGCGGTCAACGGAATTTTGCCGCGCCCGCCGCCGGCCGCCGTCCGGCGCTACAGCGGCGCCCCCTGCTGCGGGAAGGTCGAGTCGATCATGAAATAGTCATCTCCGTTGACCACGCCATCGTAATTGAAATCACCGTTCACCCAGCCGTGAAGCTGTTGCGGGAAGGCGCTGTCGATCTGGAAGTAATCGTCCCCGTTCACGACGCCGTCGAGGTTGGCGTCGCCGCTGTAGGTGTACTTCACCAGGACGGTGGCGGCATCGACGGGCTGGTCGTTCCACAATGCCGTTTCGTCTCCACTGATGCCCAGGACGTCCGATGCTTCGGCGACGGCGAGCGTGGTGAGCGTGTTGCCGCCGGTGGCGTCCGGCATGGTGGTGACGATGCCGCTGCCGTCCCACGCGCCGCCGTTGTTTCCACTTTGCAGCAGGCCGGTGACGCCGGTGTAGGCCGCGCCGTCCCACGAGCCGATCGGCGAGGCGCCGTCGTAGTGCAGGATCAGATCGTTGTCCGCCAGGTCCAGCACGCCGCCGGGACTGATCAAAAGATCGTGCGTGACGAGGGTGGCAGCGCTGCCTGCGAGCATAGCGACGGAAGCGGTCGGTCCGATCGTCAGCGAAGCCAGTTGCTGCGTCGTCGCGACCGCGACCGCGCCGTCGTTGACCGTCAGCACATCGTCGCCCCCCGCGCCGTCGTACAGGCGCGACTCGACGTTGCTATGAATGACCAAGCGGCCGTTGAGATCGACGTCGCCGCCGTCGAAGGTGACCGTGTCCGCCGCGCTCGAGCCGTTGATCGCGAGCGTGTCGATGTCATCGCCGCCGTCGAAGCGGATGCCGTCCGGCGGGATGAAGAACCCGCCGGGGATGTCCTGCGTCAGCCGATCGTTTCCTGATCCGCCGTAGAGCGCGATCATGTCGATTAGCAATGGGTCAGCGGTAAAGACCGGGGTGACGGGATCGTTTTCGAAGACCTGGAGACTGAAGTTCGCCGGGTTGAGCGCCGTGCGGAACTCATCGTCGCCGCCGGTCCCCATCGACCAGATGACGCGATAATCCAGATCGCCGACGGCGTCGTTGCCGACCGGATCGGTCACGCCCACCAGCGTCGCGCTGTAGATCCCGTCCGCCAGCGTCCCGCCGAGAATATCGAAGCTGAACAGGGCGGTGTTGCCCTCATAGCTGAAGGTGATGTCCGCGGCGGGGATCTGCGTGGCGGTCGTCTCGTTGTAGAGCACGAGCGAGGCGGCGCTGAGCGAGGCGGAGACGTCGTCGTCGAACGCGAAGGAGAAATGCTGCGCCGTGAACATCGGCTCGAACGCGACGCCGAGCGACATGGGCGAGACTGGGTCGTAATTGACCGTCTCGATCGACTCATAGCTGATGCCGGGCCCGTTGTCGTAGTTGATGAAGCCGTTGCCCGGCGTGGTGGGATTATGAACGGGATTGATGGCGGTGCCCATGGCGGCGTTGAGCGTGTCGCCGGGCGCGGCAGGGGCGGTCGGGTCTTTGCCGTCGATGTCGATCGATGCCGTGTTGGGCTTGACGAAGATCGTGTCGTCGCCGCTGCCGAGTCGCAGGTTGATCACGCCGGTGATGCCGGAGTAGCTCACCGAGCCGTCACCCGCGCCCAGGAGATCGTCCCCGACGCCCGCGCCGATCGTGGTCTGATCGAGGTGAACCGTGCGTCCGGTGGCGTCGCTCTGATCGTCGATGATGATCGAATCCTCGCCGGCGCTGGCGCCGAACACCTCCACAAGTCCGTGAATCGCGGCCGTGCTGTGCGCCGCCTGCCCCAGCACGTAAAAGTTCCCGGAGCTGCCGACGCCGTCCAGTTGCGTCAGCGATCCCGCGGGCGCGCTTTCGACGAAGAACTGATCGAAGTTGCTCCCGCCGCTGAGGTAGATCTGCTCGACGTGGAAGTGGGACAGCGTCAGGTTGTACCCGGTTGCCGGGGCCTGTGCCTGCACGATGGTGCTCGTGCGCGTGTAGTTCCACTGCAGCGCGCTGTTGTTGTTGAACTCGCGCATCGTGTCGGTGCCGGCGCCGCCGTCGAAGAAGAACGACGACATGTTGGTGATGTTGGCCGAGAGGTTTTCGCTCGTCGGCACCCAGTCCACCAGATCGTTCCCGTCATTGCCGTCGATCGTCAGCCCCGCGCCGGTGGAAAAGGAGTCGATGGAGATGAAGTCCGGACCCGAGCCGCCGAGGATCGACACGTTCTCGGTCGTGTCGAAGTGCGCCTGCCGCGGCGTGCCGGATTGATTCAGCGCGACGTAGTCGTTCACCACGCGCAGCGAGGTCGCTCCGGTGTTGGCCGACGCGTCGATGACGATCGCGTCGTCGCCGGATCCGCCGGTGAAGGAGACGTTGCCGCCCGCGCCGTTGACCACCGGCTGCGCGACGGTGAAGAGGTCGCCGCTGCCGAAGCCGTAGGCATGAACGGTCAGGTTCGGCAGCAGCGGGCCGATGGAGTTGGCGATGAACGTGTCGCCGTCGTTGCTGCCGTACAGCTCCTCGGCCTCGACGCGGAAGAAGATGACCTGCATCGTCCCGATGCCGACGATGCTCCAGGTGGTCGTGCGGTCGCCGATGTCGAAGGTGCTCGACGTCGTCGTCTCGGCGCAGCGGAGCGTGTCGGTGCCGGGGCCGGTATCCACGGTCACGCCCAGCGCGGTGCCGCCGCGGAAGAGGGAGTTGACCACCACGAGATCGTTGCCGACGCCGCCGTTGTTGTTGGTGGTGAAGACGTTGACGTGATCGACGCTGCTGAGCGCGAAGAAGGTGTTGACGCCGTTCTCGTTGACCACCAGCGAAGAGCCCGAGGTGCTGAGCGCGATGTTGTTGTTCCCGCCGTTGCCGTCGGAGGTGACCAGCCGCAGGCCGGCGTTGTAGCTGACGGTGAGCAGCCGGCGGGCCTCGAGGGTCTCGAAGAGCGCCGCATCGAGCGCGCGCACGGCGCGCCGCCGCAAGAGCGCGCGCGGGGACATTTCCGCCGGTGAGAGCGAGCGAGGTGACATGATGCGGATCCCTTCGCGACAGTGGCGCGGCCGCGTGCGCGACCCGCCGGCCACGGCCGGACGATCCTGCGCGCGGGGAACAAATCAGGGGATGCGAACGAGACGTGCGGCTTTCTCGCTCCCCTGGCGTGCGTGCGGACGGGATGATACGCCCGTGCCGCGCGGCGTCACAAGCAAAAAGAAATAACGCGCCGCCCGCCCAGCACGCGCAATGCCCCGCCGCGCAGATGCGGCGCCCGCACAGATGCGCCGCCCGCGCAGATGCGCCGCCGCCCGGCGCGGGCGTTACCGCGGCGGACGTTACTGCGGGAACGTGGAACCGATGACGAAGGAGTCGTCGCGCTGGCCTGTTGTTCCAATCGGCCCGCGTCGCCTCTCTCCAAGGTCCTTGAGCATGATGAGATCACGTTTGCTCGCCCGGAAGCGCTCGCCCGCCGATAATTACTGCCCCGCCGCGCATCAGAAGAGGATCGCGCGTCGCGGACGGGGGATCATGAGCCACTTTTAGTCCACGCTGAGCCATCCAGCGTCCACGATGAGCGGCTCAGCGTGGACGATGAGCGGCCCAGCATGGATGACGAGCGACCCAGCGTGGACGATGAGCGGCCGGTCGTGGATGACGGGTGGTCGTGCGTGGATGACCGATGGCCCGGCGTGGATCACGAGTGGTTGAGCGGGGACGATGAATGGTTGCGCAGGCGTCGAATGCGACTGCGCCAGCTAATCAGGAATGTCCCCTTTGCATTCTCCGTTTCACCCCGTT
>JAICTV010000248.1 GCA_025936175.1 Phycisphaerae bacterium | reverse complement strand
GGCGACGCCTGCGTCGCCCTCGCACCCGAAAAGGGCGACGCAGGCGTCGCCCCTACAGATATATCGCCGGGTTGAGTGAATGGAGTATCTGTCCTATAGTCTGGCGCTCAAGTTCGAGCTGGTAGCTCAGTTGGTAGAGCAACGGCCTTTTAAGCCGTGGGTCGTGGGTTCGAGCCCCACCCGGCTCATTTTTCCCCGCAGGACGTATTTGCAATGACAGTCGAGATGACACCGGAGGTCACGCCGCCCAGTCCCCAAGGCGATTCGCCCGTCGCCGCCGCCGCGGAAGTCGCGGCGGTTCCGTCGGTCAAGGAAGTCCGCTCTAACTTCGACGAGCACGCGCACCGCAAGTCCACCTTCAAGGGATTGCTGCTCTTCGCGATCTCTCTCCTCCCGTTCGTGCTCGGCTACTGGGGCTTCGTGGAGCTGCACGGCTGGTGGCTGAAGATCGCCGCCGCCGCCGTCTTCACCGGCGCGATCCCCGCTCTGTTCATCATCGGCCACGACGCCTGCCATCAGGCGCTCACGCCGCACAGTTGGCTCAACAAGATCGTCGGCCGCATCGCAATGCTGCCCGGCTGTCACGCCTACGCCGTCTGGGACTACGGCCACAACAGCCTGCATCACGGCTGGACCAACGTCCGCAGCAAGGATTTGGTTTGGACGCCGTTGTCGAAAGAGGAATACGACCGGCTCTCGCCCGCGTATCGCCTCGTCCATCGTCTGTACCGCACGTGGTGGGGCGTCGGCGCGTATTACGCGATCGAGATGTGGATCAAGTTCGGCATGACACAAGCGAAGGTGAAGAACGCCAAGACCAATCGCCTCTTCTGGGCGGATCGGCTTTCGGTCGTCCTCTTCGTCATCGCTCAGATCGCGGTCGTTCTGTTCGCTACCGATCGCACTGGGCTCGGATCGAACTCACTCGCCGTCTCAGCGGGCTTGCTCGCGATCGGCGTGATTATCCCGCAGGTTTTGTGGAACTGGCTGATGGGCTTCGTCGTCTTTCAGCACCACACGCATCCGACGGTCCCGTGGTACGGCGACGAGCAGGACTGGACCTTCTACGCCGGGCAAATCCAGTCCGTCGTCCACGTCGAGCTGCCGCGGCCGATCGAGTTGATCCTGCACAACATCATGGAGCACACCGCCCACCACGTGGACCCGCGCATCCCGCTCTACAACCTCGAAGACGCGCAGAAGAAGCTCGAAGAAGCCTACGGCGGAGACATCGTCGTCGTCCCGTGGACTCTGCGCGGCTATTTTGACACGCTCCGCAAGTGCCGCCTGTATGACTACGCGAACCACCAGTGGCTTGACTTCGACGGCATAGCCACCACGCCGCGCTTGCTGCAACGCGACGACGCGGGGCGGCTCGTTCGCCCGGCCGAAACACGTGGATAGTAGATGGTAGATAGTGGACAGTGAGGAATCAGTCTCACCATCCACTATCCACGCCTTTATTCTTTCTTCTCCTCCGGCTTCTTTTCGTCCGACGGTTTCGCCTCGTCGCCGCCTTCGACGTTGATCTGCTCCGGCTTGCTGATCACGACCTCGGGCTTGTCCTTGTAAATCTTGATCGGCCCGATGATGGTGACGGTCTTGCCGACCAGCGCCGCCTTGACGTCTCCGCCGAACCCGGCGTTGAGCGCTTCGACGTTGTCCTTCTCGATCAGGCCGACGAAGTCGCGCTTCGCGCCTTCGAAGTTGACGAGCATGATGCCGGAGCGGTTGCTCTTGAAGACGTCGGCGACCTTGCCGTGAACGGTCGCCTCCTTGCCGTCCATCGCCTTGAGGCCTTCGATGTCGGTGGCTTCGATCGTCTTGCCGCTTGAAGCGGGCGCGCTCGTCGCGGGTTTCGACGTCGGCGCGTCTTCGGCGCGCGTCACGGGACAGATCAACACCACGCCGCCGAGCACGGCGGCGATTGCCAGGTTCACTTTCATTTCCGTTTCCTCCTAAAAACTCAGGGTTTTTCGGGATTCTTGAAGCACTCTTCCGCCGCCGGCGATTTCTCGACGACCTTCAGATCGACGAGCTGCTTGCACAGCTCCTGCCAGCGCTGCAGCGTCATCCAGCCGAGGCGATTCGCCTTCGTGTCATCGCTTTCGATCAGCGGCTTCTGCGCCTCCGCGGCGGCGGCGAAGGTCTCGGCGACCATCGTCTTGTTCAGCTTCCCCATCATCTCATTGGCGGGCTTCGGATCGGTCAGATAATTGCCCCAGCCTTCGGTCAAACCCGCGACGACCGCACTCACCGTCTTGGCGTCGTCGCGCAGCGTCTTGCGGCTGACGATGATCACGCCCGTGTACGGGTTGTACCCGGCATCGGCGACGAGGAACGTCTGCGGGTCCGCGCCCGCCTTCTTCGCCGCCAGCGGCTCGCTGAAGACGAAGCACTGCTGCGAGAACATCTTGTCCGCCAGAAAATTCCCGATCCCGCCGTCGTAGCTGACGCGCTTCACTTTATCGAAGCCGAACTTCTGCTGGAGGAATTTCCCGTACGGCAGCCCGACCTCCATCGCGATCGTCCCGCCGCCCGGGTCGAAGACTTCCTTGATCGATTTGAGCCCGCGCGAGGCGTGCACCATGATTCCTTGCGGGCAGGTCTGGTAGATTGTGAAGACCGCGACGACGTCCGCGCCGCGCGATCGCGCGATCACGACTTCATCCGCGCTGGCGACGGCGAAATCCGCCTTGCCGCTGGCCACGAGCTGCCAGGTCGGCGCGCCCGCGCCGCCCGGCTGAATCGATACCTCGACGCCGTGCTTGGCGAACGCGCCGCCGCGCTGCGCTTCGTAGATCCCCCCGAACTCCGGCTCCGGCACCCAGTTTAGCGCGAACGTGACCTTCTTGTTCTGCGCCGACGCGACCGCCGGCATCAGCGCCAGCATTGCGACGATCACCCACTTGGACATCCGCATGAACCTCTCCTATCCCTGTTCCGAAGCATGCCACCGCCGCAGGAGCAGCCAGCCCAGGAAGTTTACCGCGGCGAGCATCAATAGTCCCAGCAGCGACGCCGTCAGCACCGCCGCGAAAACCACGTCCGTCTGCCCGTATTTCTTCGCCTCGATGACTTTGATCCCGAGTCCCGGATTCACGTCCAGCACGCCGGCGACGAACTCCCCCACGATCGTCCCGATCACCGCCAAGCCGGCGGCGATGCGCAGCCCGGTGACGATATTTGGCAGCGCCGACGGCAGCTTGAGCTTCCACATGGTCGCCCACCATCCGGCGCCGTAGAGCCTGAACATGTCGCGCAGCGCCGGCTCGGTAGACAGCAGGCCGGCCAGAGAGTTAGCGATCACCGGGAAGACGGAGACGATAAAAGCGCAGATCGCGACGGCCTTGAGCCCCGCGTCGAACCAGATCACCAGCAGCGGGGCGATCGCCACCACCGGCACCGTCTGGAAGAAGACCGTGTACGGATAAAACGCCCGCTGCACCAGCCGCGAGGTCGAGAGGAACAGCGCGATCAGCAGCCCGAAGACCGCGCTGCAGCCGAACCCGATCAGCGCCGCCTCCGCCGTCGTCCAGAGTGATCGCAGCAGGTCGGGATACTGCTCGTGGAAGACTTTGAATACGGCGGTCGGGCGTGGCAGCAGATATTCGGCGATGCCCAGCGCGCGGATGAGCACCTCCGCGATGATGATCGTCGCGATTAGCACGATGACGGGGGGGAGGATTCCATTGAGAAGTCGTCTCATGGGATGATTTCATCACATAGCCCGCCGCTTGCGGCGGGGTTTTCGCGGGACGCGAAAAGCGAAATGCCCCGCCGTAAACGGCGGGCTATGTGTTTCCGCGCTGTAGCGCCTCCAGCAGAATCCCCGTCTGCCGCGCGAAAGTCGGCTCTGCGCGGAGAACGCTCATCCGTTTCGGCGGCAGATCGAGCCGATGATCGATCACGATGCGCGCCGGCCGCCTGGTGAAGACGATCGCGCGGTCGGCCAGGAACGTCGCCTCGTTGATCGAGTGCGTGACGAACAGCACCGTCATCTTCCGCCGCGCCCACAGCTCGCGGAGCTGCTCGTCGAGCTGCTGCCGCGTGATCTCATCCAGCGCCGCGAACGGCTCATCGAGCAGCAGCAGCCCCGGATCCGTCACCAGCGCCCGCGCCAGCGAGACGCGCATGCGCATCCCGCCCGAGAGCTGCGCCGGATACCGCTTGATCGCATCGGCCAGGCCCACCTGCTCGATCGCCGTCATCGCGCGTTCGATGCGACGTGTTTTTTCCATCCCGGCCAGCTCCAGCGGCAGCGTTACGTTGCGCAGCACGTTCCGCCAGGGCAGCAGGTGCGCGTCCTGAAAGACAAACGCGAGCGGCGCCGCCGGCGCGATCGCGACCGTTCCGCAAGTCGCGCGATCGAGCCCCGCGATGATCCGCAGCAGCGTCGATTTCCCGCACCCCGACGGCCCGATCAGCGCGACGAACTCGCCCGCCGCTACGTCCAGGTCCATCGCGCGCACCGCTTCGACTCCGCCGTCGAAGATCCGGCTCACGCCGCGAAGTGAGATGGCTGCGCTGCCAAGCGTGCCCGGCGACGACGACTCGTGCATGCGGAGCGAATCGTAGCGGCAGACACCTACGCGCGTCGATGATGCCGCGCGCGCCTGCGCCGCAGCCGCGCCAGCGCGCTCGCTGCGCCTGCGCGGTGACTCACCTCGGGCGAAAACGCCGGGATGACGCGATCGAGCTTCTCCGCCCATTCCAATCCGCCCGGCAGTTCGCCGGCGGCGAACTCGATGTGTACGACCCGCCGATTCCCCGGGGTCACCGCGCGGCCCGAGCGATGGAGCAGCAACGGCCGCATCACGACCGCGCCGCCGCTGCGTACCTCGCACGTCGCCTCTTGACCCTCGCTGACGACGCGCTCGACATCCGTCGGCGCGATGATCCCTCGTCGGTGCGATCCGCGCAGCACCTTGAGCGGCCCGCATTCCTCGCCGCAGTCATCGAGATGCACCCGGACGGTCACCATCCGCTCGAGCAGCTCGACCGGCGGCTGCACGTGGGCGACGCCTTCTTTGACCGACCACGGCCCGAAGCCCTGGACGTCGATCTTCCTGGCGACGGCGATGGCGCGATCCTGGTGCCACGCCACCTTCCAGTTCGCGCCGGGCAGCTTGTCGAAGAAAATCCCCCGCACCGGCCGCGCATCCTTGCCGACCACCTGCTTGACGATCCCGCGCACGCCCGTCGTATTCGCCAGCGCGTACACGTCGGGGACGCCGAGGATCTGCCGCATCGCGTACAGCCCCGCGCGCGTCTCCTGCCAATGCTCAAACTCCGCCGAAACGTCGAACGACTCCATCAACGAGTGGATCAGCGCCGGCTCGATCACGCGATCGACGATCGCCAACCCGTCCCGCTCGAACGCCTCCAGATTCAGCATGCCACACCTCCTCTGCCATGTTCCCCTGCATGTTTCCCTGATCCGAACTTCATCCTAACACATGGCGCGTGGATTGCCAGACGCCGCATCCGCTATATTGCCGCCATGCGTCCTCCGATCGTCTGCGTCGCTCTGCTGCTGGCGTTGTTCCCATTTTCGATCGCCGCCGCAGCGCCGGCGCCGGCGGCCGGGAGCGCGCAGGGCGGCGCCGGCGGCGACCTGCGACTCAAAGCCGCCGCCCTCGACATCATCTACGACCTCGAACTGACGCCCGATCAACTTCACGATCTCGAGAAGCTCGCACAAGGCGCGGCCGCGCCCCCGGTCAGGCACGATCGCTATCCCCAGGCCCTCCGCAAAGCGCTCAACGAATGGTGCGACGCCCTGGCCAGGAGCGATGACGACAAGGTCGATGACCTCCAGGAAAAAGTCGAGCAGGCGGAAGAGGAAGCCAAGCTCGACCCCGTCGACATCGACGCCACCGAGCCGGCGAAGAAAAAAGCCCCGGAGGCGATGAAGCTCATTACCGCCGGCCAGCTCGCCAACCTCATCGCGATGCACTCCGATGACATCGAAGGCCCGGCCGAGACGCTGATCGAGTCGATGGAAGAGGTCCGCGGCGACGATGCCGACTACAAGCAAACCCGCGACTCGATCGTCGGCGACGTGCTCGAGCTGGCGAGCGGCTACGGCGCCGGCAACGCTTCGCTGGCCGGATCGGTCGGCGATTTTCTCGACCGCGTCCACAAACTCTCGGACGGCGACTACAAGAGCAGGCAGAGGGACCTGGAACAAGAGGCCCACAGGATCGTCGGTAAGGTCGATGCCGTCGCGGTCGTCCAGCACTGGGCCCAGCGCGAGCTGGCGGAGCTGATGTCCAATGCCGAACTGCCGGCCGCGATTCACGAGCGCCTCCAGGCCTCGCCCAAAGCAAAGGGGTAATTTCACATGACGACATTCAACACGATCGTTGCGACGGCGGCGGTGCTGCTCCTGGGCTCGGCGCTGGCGCCGGCGGCGCACGTGCATCACGGCAAGACCCATTCGCCTGTGCCGGGCACCGTTGTCGGCTACGTCACCACGGGCAATCAGCCGGTCCTCGGCGCGCGCGTCACGTTCCTTCCCGCGCGGCACGCGCACGGTCACGTGCACCACAAGCTCCGCCGCGTCGTCTCCAGCGAGGCCGGCCACTTCAAGATCAGCGTCCCCGCCGGCCGCTACCTCGTCCGCGTCTACAAGCGCGGCGTCGGCCAGACCACAACGCACGCCCTCGTCAAGGAACGCGCGACCGAAGAGGTGCACGTCGCGCTTCACTCACATCAGCCGCATCACAAGCATCACGTTTAGACCGTCGCGCGCGTCCACGGGAAACCCCACCCTTCCGGGTGGGGCCATCGCGTGCCGTGGTATGTGGAGGAATAACACGCGCGAAGGTCTGGGAGGCCGAGGCTCCTGCCGAGCCGCCGGCGCGGTGAGGACTACCGGCTCGGCGGGAGCCTCGCCCTCCCGACGTTAGTGCCACCGCAGTTCGTTCAGGTCCCCTTGGTACAGCCAATCCTCGGCGCGCGAAACGAGCCCATGTCGGACGGGGTTGTTCAACGTGTACCACCACTTCTCGTCATAGCTTTCGTCGCTTCGAAGACGTCGGTCCCAGAAATCCAACTGCCAACGATGGTCGGCGACCTCGTGGAGCTTCGTGAACTGCGATTTCCAATACCTGACCCAATTGCCGAGTGGTAATTCCCGATCACCGGGCGTACAGAAGAAGTGCACGTGATCCGGCATGACGACGTACCGGCCGACGAGCCACGATCGCGCGCCCAACCACACCTCTCGCAACAGTGCGTGGCAGGGATCATTGGCGAGCCGCGGCTTCCGATCCTTTGTGCAAACGGTGACGAAGACGATGGTCGGCAGCGCGGTCTCGATCTTCACGCCATGAACCGGCCGCGCCCGTTGCGGATATTGCGGGGACGCCGCGTTCGGGGAGGGCGAGGCTCCCGCCGAGCCGGTTTGTGTTCTCGCGACCGCAGAGCGGCTCGGCAGGAGTTCCGACCTCCCGAATCGCGCGACAGCTAGTGTAGCGACGCGAGCTTCTCCAGCACCGTGTATAGCGCCTGCGTGCCGTCCTTGCCATGTCCGGCGGCCTGCGCGGCGGTGAAGAGTTGGTGAACCAGGCTCGCGGCCGGGAGCGACGCGTTGGATTCCTCGGCGGTCTGCAGCACGATCTTCAAATCCTTCTGCTGCAGGTCGATCGTGAAGCCGGGCTTGAGGTCGTGCTTGATCATCCGCGGGCCGAGATTGGAGAGCTGCCAGGAGCCGGCGGGGGGGGCGGGCGGGGGGGGGCGGGGGGTTTTGAGAAGGAGAACCATGGGGGGGGGGGAGGAAGGCCGCGCGCCAGACCCCCAGGGGGTTGTGGGGGGGGGGGTAAGG
>JAICTV010000243.1 GCA_025936175.1 Phycisphaerae bacterium | reverse complement strand
CTGTCCCGGCACAACGTGCGGGGCTTTGGGCTCGCGCGGTACGGAACCGCAACGATCGTCGTCGTCCTTGCGGCGCTGACGGGGTTCATCATCCAAAAGTCGATGCTCTTTGCCGGCGCGGGCGCTATCGGCGCGATCATCGCGGCGCTGACCTATCATTTCCGCCGCATCGCGCTCGTCCGCATCGGCGTCGCGATCGGCGCACTCACCGCGGCGGCGATGGCCGTGATGACGTTGATGTATTCCTACACGCGCCTTCCGCGCGACGAGGCGATTTACCCGTGGCAACAGCAGTACGGCTCCATCGCCGACGCGTGGGATTTCGTCCGCCACGACCTTCCGCTGGGCGCGAACGTCGCGTACGCGAACACGTTCTTCGCCTACCCGCTCATGGGCGCGACGTACGATCATCGCGTCACATACGTACCGACCCGCGCGAACCTCGAGCGCTTCGTCGACATGCCGCCGATCGACAAGAAGATCAGCGGCGAGCAAATCGTCGCGAGCATCTGCGCGATGCTTCGCGAGAACCCGAACCGCACGCAGTGGCTGCGAAGGCTCCGCTACAGTCATGCGGGGTACCTCTTGGTCGCAAAGCAGGACCCGGCGGCGCCGGATCAGACGATCATCCCGCCCGAATTGCCGCTGATCGATAACGATTCCGCCTTCACGCGCCTCTTCGAGAACGACGCGGCGATCGTGTTTAGAATCAACAAATGACCGCCGCCGATCGTCCACTGAAATACGAGCTGTTGCAGAAAGATCCGTCATCGCACGCGCGGCTCGGACGCGTCACCACGCGCCACGGAACCTTCGACACGCCCGCGTTCATGCCGGTCGGCACGCAGGGAACGATCAAGGGAGTGCTTCCCGATCACGTCGCCGCCACGGGATCGCAGATCATCCTCGCCAACACGTATCACCTCATGCTCCGCCCGGGCGAGAAAGTCGTCGCGGAGCTGGGCGACCTGCACCGCTTCATGGGCTGGCCGGGTTCGATCCTGACCGACTCCGGCGGCTTCCAGGTCTTCTCGCTGGCGGACATCAATCGCATCAGCGACGACGGCGTGACATTCAAGAGCCACATCGACGGCGCGATCGTCGAGCTGAATCCCGCGCGCAGCATGCAGGTGCAGAACGAGCTGGGCGCCGACATCATCATGGCGTTTGATGAGTGCCCCGATCCGAACAAGCCGCTCGAGTATCAGGTGCAGGCGGTCGAGCGGACGCTGCGCTGGGCGGAGCAATGTCTGCAATCCCATCGGCGCCCGGCCGATCAATCGCTCTTCGGAATCGTCCAGGGAGGTACGGACCAGGGACTTCGCGAGGGCTGCGCGCGCGAGCTGATCACGATGGACTTTCCCGGCTACGCCGTCGGCGGTTGCGCCGTCGGCGAAGGCTTCGAGGCGATGAAGCGCGTGCTGGGTTACACAGCCCCGCTGCTGCCGTCCGATAAGCCGCGCTACCTGATGGGCGTCGGTTTCCCGCGCGACATCGTGGCGGCGGCCGCGAGCGGCATCGACATGTTCGACTGCGTCATGCCCACGCGCAACGGACGAAACGCCTACGCCTTCACGCGAAACGGCGCGATCCGCCTGCGCAACAGCCAATACATTCGCGACGACAAGCCGATCGAGGAGGACTGCGACTGTTACGCGTGCCGGACGTTCAGCAGAGGGGCGATCCGGCACTTTTTTTTCGCGGGCGAGATGCTGGCCCCCGTGTTGACGTCCGTGCATAATATTCGGTTCTACCAACGGCTGATGAGCGACCTCCGCCGGGCGATTCGTGACGGGACTTTCCAGCAGTTCCGCCAGGCTGATCCGAGGTGCAATCTGGGGCCGCGAAACGTGGACGAATCCGCATCCGAGGAGACCGCTTGAACGTCATGTATGTCATCGCCCAGAGCAGCGCCCCCGCCGCCAGCAAGCCGGCGCCGGGAACCGTCGAACCGCCCGCCTGGATCAGTTGGGCCCCCATCGTCGGCCTGGCCTTGCTCTTCATCTTCATGATGTCGCGCACGCAGAAGAAGACCGACTCTAAGCGCACGGACATGCTGGCGAAGATGAAAAAGGGGGACGAGGTCCAGACGATCGGCGGGGAGTACGGGCGCGTCGTGGACGTGCGCGACGACCGCGTGCTCGTGAAGGTGGACGAGACGTCCAACACCAAGATCTGGTACAGCCGCAACGCGATCCATCGCGTCGTGACGGAAGACAAGGCCGAAGTCAAGTAATCCTCGGGTGTCGGGTGTCGGGTATCGGGTCTGGAGACACACCCGATACCCGATACCCGATACCCGTTTAGAGAAGCCCGAGTCGTAACATGCCAACGAATTACACCAGCCGATTCATCCTCATCGGCGTCATCCTCTTCGCGGCGCTGATCAGCATTTTTCCCGGCGCCTTCAAGGGCGACTTCCGCGCCGACCTCAAGCCGGGCATCGACATGGTCGGGGGAACCAGCCTGCTCTACGAGATCAAGCAGCCCGAGGGCGGCGGGCCCGCCAGCGGCAACCTCGCGACGGAGGTCTCCAACGCGCTGAAGAAGCGCGTCGATCCGGACGGCGTGCGCAACTTGATCTGGCGTCCGCAGGGGAACAGCCGTCTCGAGATCCAGATGCCCGCCAACCCCAAGGCCGCCGGCGCCGCCGAGCGGCGCAAGGCGTTCGCCGACGCGCAGGCAAAGCTGGAGGACACGAACGTTCGCTCCAGCGACGTGATCCGCGCGGTCGAGACGATGACCGGGGACGCGCGCCGCGACAAGCTCAAGCAGCTTGCCAAGGGCAGCACCACGCGCGACAAGCTCTTCGGCGCGATGGCCAGCGTCTGGGACCAGATCCAGAAGGCCAAGAGCGAGAAGAACGCCGCCGTCCAGGCCGAGAAGGAAATCGAGTACGACAACCTCAAGAAGCAGATAGAGGACACCAACCTCACCGCCGCCGTGCTCGAGAGCACCATCTCCTCCGCCGACGGGCAGAAGAAGGTCGACGAGCTCAAGTCGCGTTACAACGATTTCCCCGCGCGCGTCAGCGCGATCGACAATTTCGCCAAGGCGTACAAGGAATTCAAAACCGCGTCGGGCGAGCTGGAAGACGCGGCGGATTTGAAGCGTCTGCTGCGCGGCTCGGGCGTGCTGGAGTTCCACATCCTGGTCGAATACGACCCGCTCCATCCGCCGCCCCAGGTCGCCGAAATGATCGACCGCCTGCACAAGCGCGGTCCCGTCCAGCAGGCCGGCGACACCATGCGCTGGTACCTCGTCGACCAGGCCGACGAGTTCAAGGGCCGCTCCGAGCCGTACAACGGCAACAACTATGTGCTCGCGTACACCACGCCCGACAAGGCGATGGTGAACCGCCCCGGCCTGCCCGCGTGGGCGCTGGCCGGTTCGACGCCGAACATGGACCAGAACAGCGGCGAGCGCATCGTGAGCTTCCGCTTCGACGCGACCGGCGGACGTCTCTTCGGCGACCTCACGCGCAACAACACGCATCAGGCCCTGGGCATCGTCCTCGACGACCGCATGATCTCCGCCCCCAACGTGAATGAGCCGATCACGCAGGGCAGCGGCATGATCAGCGGCAACAAGAACGAGGGCGGCTTCAGCGCCAAGGAGCAAGGGTACCTGGTCTCGATGCTCTCGGCCGGCTCGCTCCCCGCGCGCCTGACCGATGAGCCCATCAGCGAGCACACCGTCGGCCCGCAGCTCGGGCAGGACAACCTGCGCGCGGGGCTGATGAGCTGCATCATCGGCGGCATTCTCGTCGTCGTCTTCATGATCGGCTACTACTACCTCAGCGGCGTGATCGCCTGCGTCGCGCTGGCCTGCAACATCATCCTGATCCTCGGCGTGATGGCGGCGCTCAACGCCACCTTCACGCTGCCCGGCGTCGCCGCGGTCGTGCTCACCATCGGCATGGCCGTCGATGCCAACGTGCTCGTCTACGAGCGTCTGCGCGAGGAAATGGAGCGCGGGCTCTCCGTCCGCATGGCGCTGCGCAACGCGTACGACCGCGCCTTCAGCGCCATCCTCGACGGCAACCTGACCACCGCCATCACCTCCGGCGCCCTTTACTGCTTCGGGTCCGAGGAAGTCAAAGGGTTCGGCCTGACGCTGATGATCGGCATCGCGTGCAGCTTGTTCACCGCGCTGTTCGTCACCAAGACGATCTTCGCGGTGCTGCTGGACAAGTTCCACGTCCCCAGCCTCGGCAGCGTGCCGCAGAGCTTCCCGCGCTGGCAGAAGATGCTCCATCCCGACTGGGACTGGATGGGCATGGCGAAGTATTTCTACAGCTTCAGCGCCGTCTTCATCGGGCTGGGGCTGGGATGCCTGGTGTGGACCGCGCACAAGGGCCAGCTCTTCGACATCGAGTTCGCCAGCGGAACGTCGGTGCAGTTCGACCTGAAGCAGCCGATGGAGATCGAGGACGTCCGCAAGATCATCACGAAGATGTCGGATCAGCGCCCCGGCGACCTGCCCGCGCCGAGCGTCGTCTCCGCCAGCACGGATAAGAAGTCGTACGAAGTCATCACGCCGCAGAAGGACGCACCGCCGGTCAAGCGCGCGATCATCGATGCGCTGGGGGACAAGCTGAAGGTCGA
Organism: Phycisphaerae bacterium; assembly: GCA_025936175.1. GTDB lineage: Bacteria > Planctomycetota > Phycisphaerae > Tepidisphaerales > Tepidisphaeraceae > JAICTV01. The sequence goes on along the minus strand of JAICTV010000243.1, from coordinate 3,422 downwards.
GCTGCCCAGCACCTTCACCGGCGCCGGCAAGACGCTGGAGGAAGTGAAGAACGAACTCATCGTCCCGCTCGACGACGCCGACAAGGTGAAGGCGCAACAGCTTCCCGACGTGCCGCTGAGCGACATCGCCAATCACATCGGCGGCGCCGCGATCAAGCTGACCAACATCACCCCGCCGCTTTCGCCGGCGGAGATCAAGGACCGAATCGACCGCTACCGCCTGCAGCCGCAACCCGGGCAGGCGACGATTCCCTACCGCGACTTCACCGTCGTCGCGGACACGCCCGCCAGTCAGCCCACCAGCAACGCCGTCATCCTCGTCTCCGATCCGTCCCTCCCGCACGATCAGGACGAGATCAAGTGGCAGGAGGATCTGGTCCGCCCGATGTGGCGGCTGGCGAACGAGGCGATCAACAGCCAGGTGCAGCTCCAGAAGGTGACCAACTTCGACGCGCAGGTCGCCGGCGAGACGCAGCGCATGGCCTTCCTCGCGCTCGCGGCCTCGATCGTCGGCATCATGGCTTACATCTGGGTGCGGTTCGGGAACCTCAAGTACGGCACGGCGACGGTCGTCGCGCTGCTGCACGATGTGCTCTTCACCCTCGCCGCGCTGGGTTATTCCGCTTACCTGGTCGAGCTGCCGGTCGTCGGACATTTCTTCCGCGACGTCCTGCTGGTCGAGCCGTTCCGCGTGAACCTGACGATCATCGCGGCGGTGCTGACGGTCATGGGCTACTCGATGAACGACACGGTCGTGGTGTTCGACCGAATCCGCGAGAACCGCGGCAAGTTCGGAACCGCCAGCCGGCGCGTCATCAACGACTCGATCAACCAGACGCTGTCGCGGACGTTGTTGACATCCGGGTGCACGTTGGTGACCTGCACCACGATGTATTTCCTGGGCGGGCCCGGCATCCACGGCTTTACTTACTGCCTGGTGCTTGGCATATTGGTCGGCACATATTCTTCGGTCGCCATCGCCGCGCCGATCCTGCTGCTGGGCGAAGAGCCGAGCGACAGTGGAACCGGCGGCGACAAGGCGAAAGAAGCACGGAAGCAAGCGACGCCCGTCGGGCAACTTCAACGGGCGTGACGAACAAAAAGTGCTGAGTGCTGTGTCCTGAGTGCTGAGTTGGAAATCAGCCTCACTGAGGACTCAGCACTCAGACTCAGCACTTCATCTTGTGGGAAAGGATGCCCATATGCGGAACGATGTAAAACTCGGCTTTGCCATCGGCGGCGTGCTGCTGGCGGTGCTGATCGTCTACGTGCTGGTCGTGCCGGGCGGGTCGAGCGCCAACAAGCAGGTCTCGACCAGCAACGGCAAGGTGACGCTCGAGCCGGTCGGCGGGGGCGCCGCGACGACGCAGCCGAGCGCTCCCCCCGCCGCCCCCCCGGCGAGCTTTACGCCGCAATCCCCCGCCGTTCCATCGGCCGCTTCGAACGACACCCAAGCGGCGAAGACCGATGCTCTCGCGTCTGCGGGCGATGCGAGTGACCCGGCGAAGGACGCGGCGACCGCGGAGGCGAGCAAGTCCGACACGTCCGCCGCCGCCAAGCCCGCGTCGGGCAACGGCAACAACAAGGACATCGACTGGAACAAGCTGCTGAACGAGCAGCCGATGGCGATGGCCCAGACGCCCGTCGCCGGGAGCGTCAAGGGCAAGTCGGCCAAGGTCGAGACGTCGTACGCCCAGCAGAGCGAAGGCGAAGTGAAACCCGCCGTCGCACTCGCGCCCGTCGAAACGCCCAGGAGCGAGACGTTGCCGCAGTCGAACGACACCGCGCCGACTCAGCCGCCGGCGGATAAGCAGATCGTCGAATCCACTCCGCCCAGCGACACAGCCTCCAGCGGCGCGGCAACGACGCAGCCTTCGTCCGGCGCCGCCCGGACGCACCAGGTCCGCGCCGGCGAAACGCTCTCGACGATCTCCGCCGCCGCGTACGGCAGCCCGAACCTGTATCCCGCGATCATCCGCGCCAATCCGGGCATCGACGCGAACCACCTGAAGGTCGGCACGATCCTGAAGCTGCCGGACGTCAAGTCGGTCAGGCCTTCCGGCGCGCCGTCGGCGCTCGGCAGCGACGCCGTCGCCGATGCCAGGACCGCCGGCGGACACGTCGCCGCTGCTTCGACGCCGCTGACCAACAAGCAGTACCGCGTCGCCAGCGGCGATTCGCTCTACAAGATTTCCATCAAGCTGTACGGCAAGTCGTCGATGGCGCAGAAGATTTACGACCTGAACAAGCAGACGATCGGCGAGGACTCGCACAAGCTCAAGGTCGGGCAGGTGCTGGAACTCCCGGAGGCGCCGACCGTGACCGCTTCAACGCGGTAGTCGTTTGCACGCGGATGCGGTCGCGTCTCTTTGGAGAGAGAGCCGCGACAGGCGGGGAAGATGCTGTACGGGATGACCCGGGCCGCTGGTTGTCATGACCATGCGGCCCGGGTTGTTTTCTGCGCGGACACCGCGAACGCAGCATGCACGGCGCGGCGCGATCTGTCATCCGGAGATACCGGCGACGGCTCTCGGGTGGCATGGGCGCCCCAGATCCCTCGGAGTACATCGCGATGGCAACCGCCGCGCTACATCACCATCCGTTTATGCGGCCGGACGCGCCGGCGACCACAGATGATGCGACGGCGGCGCTGACGGCTCCGCCGGCACGCGGCAGCGCGCGGCCGCGTGCGTCCAGATCCTTCGCGTTTCGACATCAAGCGTCTTCGCGTGATGCGCGAACCAATCGAGCGCGTCCTCGAAGCGCACGGCACGACGGAACGATTCGCGGTCGGCGAGCTGGAAGAGGATGAACGCGCTTGCCGACGCGTCGGCGGGCATCCGCCGGATCGGTTCGCACGGCCAGACGCCTTCGGTCTTCTGCAGGTTCGCCAGGTACGTCAAGCCGCGCGCGGCGGATTCCCCCGAGCCGTTGCCGACCAGCAGCGCGCGGACGCACAGCGCAGTGGTCATCGGATCCGTCCATCCGCCATCGAGCTGCTGGCTCGTCAGCACGACATTGAGGAATCGGCGATACAGCGGGGTGTGCGACTGGCTCAATTCGTCGAGCCGGATGGCGACGAGGGCCGCGACGGGCACCACCTGCGCGAGCGTCGCCTCCAGCGCAAAATTCGCCTCCGGTCGCGCGGCGGCCAATTCGCGGTAGAGCCGGCGGAACTGATGCTCGTCGAAGAATCGTTCAACCTGCCGAAGGGTAATCATTTTGACACGTCCTTGTGTGGGCAATGTTCGGTTGTCCGAATTCTACCCTAACTTTGCAGATGTCAAGTAAATTTTAGGGGTCGGGCGAGCTTTGCCCTCCTCCCTGTCGTCGCGGCGCGCCCCGCCCACATATTATAAACCCCCAAACACCCCGGGCGCGGCCCAATCATTTTCACCCCCCCCCCCCACGAGCGGTGCGCG
>JAICTV010000384.1 GCA_025936175.1 Phycisphaerae bacterium | reverse complement strand
GTCGGCTGCGGGCGTGGTTGGCTGGCGCGCGCTCCAGCGTTTGTAGAGTTCATCGACGAACGGCGCCGCGCCGCCATAAACGCGGGTGCGCATGCTGACTTGCTGCAGGAACGCGACGAGCCGCTGGTCTTTCAGCGTGTGGTCGTCGGCAAACACCTCGGTTACATCGCGCGGATCGGACAGCCGCTTGCGCTTGGCCATCCGCAGGAACAGCCGCGCCATCCAGTTGGAAAAATCGCTGCCGATCAACAGCAGGTGGTTGTGTTCGAGTTCGAAGAAAAGCTTTTCGGGGGTGAGGTGCTCGGATTGCAGCGCGCAGACGAACTCCAGCATGTCCTCGTCGGAAATGACGTACGTCGGCGAAGCCGAGAGGCGGCCGAGAAGGTGGTAGACGACGACGCGCGACAGATCCGCAAGCTCGGCCGGAAGATCCGCCACGCGGTTGGGCGTGTAGGCGATCACCTCCGCGCGCGGCTGGCCGGCGTAGCGTTCGGTGTTGACGGCGGTTTCGAGCAGCGGGTCGAAGGTCGTCGTGACGTAGAGGTTGAAGTCGGTGATCCGCGCGAGCTGTTTCAACGCCAGCGGCGGCTCGAACTGCAGCTCGCGCGTGATCGAGCGCAGTCGCGTGTAGGCCTCTTCCCGCCGCCCGTGTCGGGCGGTGTACATCGAGACCACGTCGTTGAGGGTGACGGGCTGGGGAAGCTGGGCGGCATCCACTGAAAGCCGCGCCGCGAGCTTTTCGGCGAGCACCTCGTACAGGGGTTGCAGGCCGCGATCGGTCTGCACGCGCAAGAGGTCGGGTCCGATGATCGGAATGACCCGGTGCTCCTCGATGTAGTTGAGGAGGTCGTCCCAGGCGTCTTCATCGAAAGACTGCATGGGATCCGTCGCGGCGGGCAGCGTTGACATGGCGGGAGGCCCCTATTGGCCGCGAAAGCTTACTCCGAATGGCGAGAGGCGGCGCATACCGCCGCGTGAAGCCGTCCGGCGCCGGGCGACCACGCATGGCATCCAGGTAGGAGCGCGCCATGCGCGCGACTGATGCAGGACGCCCGGTTGCGGCATCCGGTCGCGGCCATGGGCCGCTCCTACGATCGTGTGTGCACCAGACATTGCGCGGCTCCGCAAGCGCGACATTGCGCGGCTCCGCAAGCGCGCCATTCGGGCGACGAAGCACCATGGGCGTTCTGTGGGAGGCATCTATAATTGCAGGATGGATGACCGCACTTCCACACGCGCCGACGAATGCTTTCAGTTGGTCGCGCCGTACCAGCCGTCCGGCGACCAGCCGCAGGCGATCGCCAAGCTGATCGAAGGGTTCGACGCGGGCCTCGCCGCGCAGACGCTGCTGGGCGTCACCGGATCGGGCAAGACCTTCACCATCGCCAACGTGGTGCAGGCGGTGCAGCGCCCGACCCTGGTGCTGGCGCCCAACAAGACGCTGGCGGCGCAGTTGTACGGCGAATTCAGGCAGTTCTTCCCGCACAACGCGGTCGAGTATTTCGTCAGCTACTACGACTATTACCAGCCGGAAGCCTACGTGCCGTCGTCCGACACGTACATCGAAAAGGACGCGAGCATCAACGACCACATCGAGCAGATGCGCCTGGCCGCAACCAAGGCGCTGCTGTCGCGGCGCGATTCACTGATCGTCGGCACGGTGTCCGCGATCTACGGCCTCGGCGATCCCGAAGATTATTTGAGCCTGCGATTGATCCTGTCGATCGGCGACCGCGTCGATCAACGCGCAT
>JAICTV010000286.1 GCA_025936175.1 Phycisphaerae bacterium | reverse complement strand
CGTTCTACCGGGACCTGCTCGGCTTCACCGTGATCGACAAGTACGAACCCGACGGGAATCTTTACTGGGCGATGCTCAAGCTCGGCGGGGCGACGATCATGCTCAACGCGCGCTGCGAGGCGACGGACCAGCCGGCGCAAGCGGACCCAAAGCTTCGTCCCGGCCACGCCGACACCACGCTCTTCTTCATGTGCGACGACGTCGACGCCGCCTGCGCGCACGTCCGCGCCAACGGCATCGATGCGAACGAGCCGGTCAATACGCACTACGGCATGCGGCAGCTTGACATCACCGATCCCGACGGATTTGGGCTCTGCTTTCAGCAGCGTCTTGCGTAGCGCCGCCGCGCAACGGTCGCTCGGCGGGCGCAAAGGATCGATCGGCCTCGACAAGCGCCAACTCGGCGGCGCACTTCGGGCAGATCGCGTCAACGGTCTTGACGACGCGAAACTTCGCGTCCGGATGCTTCTCGCGCAGCCCGCGCATGAACTGCTTCCACGCCGCGTCTGCAAGCTCGATCGCGCGCACGCCGAGCGTCGCGCCGCACGATGGACACGTCGCGCTCCGCGCCGCCGCTTTCAGCCGCCGCCGCGCCATCGCGTCGGAGACCAAACCGATCGGCACCAAGACCGGCAGCATCAGCACAAAGCCGACGATGAACAGGCCGAGCTTGAACCCGCGGAGTCGCGACATCGGCGAAGCGCGGAGGATATCGGAAATTTATCAGGCGATTGGATTGTTCGGGTTTTGTGCGGTATTATTCGCGTGCCGCCTTTTGAAAGGGAGGAGCCATGTCAGCCGATCTGCGACGTCACCCGGCCGCGCAACAAGGCGCAACAGGGCGCAACAAATCAAAAAATCGAGTGGAGGCACTCGATCTTTACCTTCGTCCCGGAAAGCACTTAAGCGAACGCCAGAACGCTGAGGTGGCGGCGGAGATCGGCGTCGATCGCGGCAGCGTTTATCGCTGGCGGCAGCACGCCGGCTTTCAACGCGAGCTCGAGCGGCAGCGCTCGCGGCTGTGGGAGCGATCGGCCGGGCAGCTCCAGGCGATGGTCGAGCCGGCGCTGCAGGTGCTTCGACAGCAGCTCGAAGGCGACGATCCCAAGACGCGCCTGCGCGCGGCCGCCATCCTGCTTCGCTTCGCCAACCCGACGCGCCTCGCGCGTCCCGCACGCAGCATGAGCGATGAACACGACGACGACGCGTTCGCCGCGATCAAGGCGTATGTCGAAGCGCCCATGCCGGGCCAGCCCGGCGCGCCGGCCGACCTGATCGACGAGCTCGAAGACGAATACCTCGATCGCGAGGAGGAGGACGACGCTGCGGGGTAACGCATCCCAATACGGAACGCAAATTGGCAAGGACGCGAAGAGGCAAAGAGATTCGAGACGTGAGGTTTCAAATTTGAAATCTTCTCTTCTTCGCGACTTTGCTCCTTTGCCACTTTGCGTTCCGTCTTTCGCTGCGTTTGCCGCGCGCAGATGCGCCGGCTAGACTCGCCGCCATGATCGAGAAGATTTTCAAAGCTTACGACGTCCGCGCGACGTACCCGAATCCGCTCAACGAGGACGCCGCCTGGAAGGTCGGCCACGCGACCGCGCAGTTCCTCAAGCGCAGCCGCGAGAAGAACCCCGAGCCTAAGGTCGCGCTCAATGACACGATCGTCGTCGGCCGCGACATGCGACCGCACTCGCCGGCGCTGGCGGCGGCGCTCTCCGACGGAATTCGCAGCGTCGGCATGAACGTGATCGACGTCGGGATGATCGACACATCGTTCATCTACTTCGCGATCAACCACCTCGACGCAGTCGGCGGCGTGCAGACCACCGCGTCGCACAACCCGATCCAGTACAACGGCTTCAAGATCTCCGGCCCCAAGGCCAAGCCGATCGGCTCGGCGAGCGGCCTCGATGACATCAAGCGCATCGCCGCGACGCTCACGCAGCGCGCCAACACCGGCCTGACCGGCAAGTACGAGCAGCGCGACCTCTGGCCGGAGTACAAGAAGACGGTCCTGAAGTTCCTCGACCTCAAGCGCCCGCTCAAGGTCGCGATCGACGCCTCCAACGGCATGGCGGGCAAGATGGTGCCGGCGGTCTTCGGCGACGTGCCGAACCTGGCGATCGTCCCCATCCTCTTCGAGATCACCGGCAGCTTCACGCACGAGCCGAATCCGCTCGTCGAGGCGAACCTCGCGATGCTCAAGGAGAAGATGAAACAGACGCCGGTCGATCTGGGCGCCTGCTTCGACGGCGACGCCGATCGCTGCATGTTTCTCGACGAGACCGGCAAAGCCATCGGCTCCGACATGATCACCGCGCTGCTCGCCGAGGATTACCTCAAGCGCCCGGAGAACAAGGGGGCGTCGATCGTCTACGATCTGCGCTCCAGCCACGTCGTGCCCGACGTCGTCAAGCAGTACGGCGGCGTGCCGGTGCGCGACCGCGTCGGCCACGCATTCATCAAGAAGACGATGGCGGAGAAGCACGCGATCTTCGGCGGCGAGCTGTCGGGCCACATCTACTTCCGCGACTACTACTACGCCGACTCGGCCGCCGTCGCGTTCGCGCGCGTTCTCTCGATTCTGTCGGCACAGCAGAAACCGCTGTCGCAGATCATCGGCCAGTACCACAAGTACAGCCAGAGCGGCGAGATCAACTTCCAGGTCGAGGACAAGGACGGCAAGATCCGCGAGCTCGGCGACGCCTACAAGAAGGGACAGATCGATTACCTCGACGGCATCACGATCGACATGAAGGGTGATCCGGGCGGCGACTGGTGGTTCAACGTCCGCAAGAGCAACACCGAGCCGCTGCTGCGATTGAACCTCGAGGCGAAAAGTCCGCAGGAAGTGCAGGCGAAGCTGCAGGAGCTGGAGAAGATTTTAGGCGAGCCGGCGCACGGGCATTGAGTGCGGATGACAAGGTGACAAGGTGAGGGGGTGACAAGGTGACAAACACCAGAGGCTGAGCGACGTTGGTGAATTTGGTCACCTTGTCACGAAGTCACCTGGTCACCTTGTCATCTTTAAGCGGCGGACTTGGCCGAATCGACCGGCGTGATCGGCGGAGCGCCGTGGTCTTCGTCGTCGCGCCGCGTGCGCTCCCACTTGCGCTCGGGCTTGATCACGAACATCGCGTACATCGGCAGCTTCCACGCCACGTAGCCGATCGCGCCGAGCATCGAGCGCGCGGGCAGGATCGAGCGCCCGAACTTCGCCCACGCCGCCAGCACGCTCAGGATGATCGCGATCGTCCCGATCGCCAGCGCGATCGCGGGATGCCAGGCGCGCCCGGTCGTCGCGGCGATGACGCTCATCGCGCCGGTCGCCAGCAGCATCAGCGTGATCAGCAGGGACAGCGGCGGGACCATCAGATCGAGCGCCATCGCGACGGCGGAGAAGTTGCCGCGGAGCAGCCCGAGGATCGCCATGCGCGGCGACTGCACGAGCAGCGTCTTGAGGTGACCGTGCTCCCAGCGCCGCCGCTGCTTCAGCGCCGCGTCGCCGCCGGCGGGGAGTCGGCCGGTAACGCGGGCGGCGGGGCACAGGTGCGGCGCGTTGCGCGTCAGCGCCAGGTCGAGGCCGAGCTGCATGTCCTCGACGATGTTGCCGCTGGCGAGCGACACGCGCGCCAGGATCGAGCGCGGGAACGCCATGCCGGTGCCGGTCAGTTGCGTCGGCAGGCCGAGCTGCGCGAGCCCGAGCGGGCGGACGAAGTTCTTCACCGCGAACGCCCACGCCGAGACGCTGTCGCGCGGCGTGGGCTCGGCGCAGCGGTCCATCAGGTAGACCGCCTGCGCGGGCTTGCCGCTCGCGGTCACCTGCCGCACCAGCGCGTCGATCGCGCCCGGCTCGGCATTGCAATCGGCGTCGATCATGATAAGCAGGTCGTACGAATTCTCATCCAGCGCCGCCAGGCCGGCGCTCAGCGCGTATCCCTTTCCGCGGCGGGACGAATCGTTGCGCTCGACGACGGTGATCGGCGCGGCGGCGCCATCGCCCGCTTCGCGGCCCACCTGCCGCGCGGCCTCCGCGGTCTCGTCGTTACAGTTGTCGGCGACGACGAGGATCTGATCGCCCGCGTAAAGCTGCCGGCGGATCGCCTCGAGCGTCGCGCGGATCCCGCGCTCTTCGTTGTGTGCCGGGATGAGCACCGCGACGCGCGACCGCGCCGATGGAGCCGCGCCGACCGTGGCGGGATCCTGCCTTGGGCTCAGCACCGACAGCAGGCATTCCCCGCAGAACACCGCCGCCGGCAGGAGCAGCCCCGCCGCGATGATCCAGAGGGTGATGGTGACGCCGTCCGCCAAAGGGAATTACCTAAGCCTCGCTCCGTGGCAATCGCCGGCCGCGCGGGCCGCGGCGGCCGCGTACACGCGCTGCTGACGCCGTACCTTCGCCGGTCCGACAACACCGCATCGGGCAAGCAGGCTAAGCCTACCATGCGCGCCGCGGCGTTTCCAACGGACCAACCGTCGCCGGGCATCGCATCCGCAGCAGCTTCATCGGCAAAAAAGCGCATTTTCGACCTGCACGCGCCGCGAGAGCCGCGCGATAATCCTCTTTCGGTTCGACATCTCGCAACCTTTAGGGAGGTCAGCATATGCACAAGCCTCATGTCCAGAGCGGCGGACGCTATCCGGTCCTTCGCGCGCTGGCGATCTGGTATGTCATCGGAGCCGCGCTGACGCTGATCGGCGTGGTGATCGGGATCGGCTACATCTTCGCCCGCGCGCCGGGCGGGTTCGTCGATCACCTGATCATGACCATCGGCGCGGTGATCGCCGGCTTCTTCATGGTCGTGTCGCTGCTCGCCGTCGCCGAGGTGCTCAAGCTCTTCATCGACGTGGAGCACAACACGCGGATGAACGCGGCCGGGCGGATCGGGATGCCCTCGACGGTGGTCACCACCGCTTCGCCGACCGGCATCGCGTCGTCGGCGGAAGTGATTCGCGGCGACGGCGCCGGCGGACGACTCGCCGAGCTCGATCTCGACGAGGAGACCGCCGAAGCGGCACTGCTGCGCGGGCATTAGCAGAATCTGATCATCTGAGCATTTAGAGGCGGCGCGCGTCCGCCTGCAGCGTCGGTGAGCCGTCATCCTGAGCGGACTTCGGCGAGATCAGTCGAGCCGTACGGAAGCGGCTCACCGTGGAACGCAATGCTTCGGAGTACCTCAGCATGACGTAAGCGTGGACCCGCGCGCTACACTCGAGCGCGCAGCGCTTTATTGATCTGATCATTGGGAAAAGGCATCTCTTGCTCAATGGATGGATGATCAGATCGTCAGATGATTGAATCAGCGGCTTAGGGACGCGACGTCGGCGCGACGTAGTCGTAGATGTCCCCATCGCTTCGATGAACGAGACGGTGCAGGCCGAGACGTTTCTTGAGTTGATCGCCGCCCGGGTAGTACCAGCGTCCGCTGCCGTAGCGCTCGAGGTAGACCATCACGGCGCGGCCGGCGCGCAGGTCGTCGGTCATCCGCGCGAGCCGCTGCGGATAGTCCTCGTTGGGCAGGCGACTCGACGCCGAGTACTCGGCGGGGATCGAGATGACGATCGGCCAACCGGTCAGCAGGTAGATCGCGCCCGGCGCGTTGCTGTAGAGCATCCGCTCGCGCGGCACGTGCTCGCGCAGCGCCGCGAGCACCGGCGACGTCCGCCACTTCACGTGCGCGAAACCGCCGCCGTTGTCGTGAAGGTCTTTCGCGATTGCCGCCGATCGCGCGATGCCGGCGATGGCGAAGAGCAGGGCGAGCGTCCACGTGACGGCGATGATGGGGCGACGGGAGGGCGAGGCTCCCGCCGAGCCGATTGCGTCACCGGGGTCGCGGGGGGGGGGGGGGCCGCCCCCCCCCGGCACCACCCACCCCCCGAGCCACCAACAACCCGGAATGAGCAGGGGGGGG
>JAICTV010000358.1 GCA_025936175.1 Phycisphaerae bacterium | reverse complement strand
GGATTGTCGGCCCAGCCGTAGCGGACCGCCCCGGGCTGCGGGACCTTCTTTGACCAGACGATCACGTCGTCGCCCGCGCCGTCGATCGTCGCGTCGGCCGGATAAAACTTCTGATCGTCGCCGGCGATCGCAAAGCCGGCGAGCTTCGTCGGTCGCGTGGTCGAGGGCGGGATGCTCTCCGCCGGCGGCGGGAGGAGCTGCAGGCGGCCGGCGGTGTGGGTGAAATGGATCCGCGCGCGATCGCCTTGGATCTTCATCGAAGAAAACGTCGGGCCGACGGACTCGACGTCCCTGCCGTAGACCGATCCGAGCGCGGCGAGCGCGAGACGCGTGCCGACGCCGGACTTGTTCTTCGGATGCAGCAGCGCCCGCGGCGGGACGAGATCGAGCGTGACCGCCATCGCGGTGTTGGGGAGCTTGAGCGCGTACGTTTGCGCCTCGCGCGTCATCGCCCAGTCGCTCGGCACCGGGAGGGCGGCGGCATCCGCGCGGCGGCCGTTGCCGGGGAGCTGGACGAACAGGAATGGCATGTCGCCGCGCCCCCACGCCGCTCGCCAGCCTTCGATCATCGCGGGGAAGAGGCGGCGGTACTCGATCGCGTGGTCCTTGTTGGATTCACCCTGGTACCAGATCACGCCGCGGATCGGGAGCGGCGTCAGCGGCGCGATCATGGCGTTGAAGAGAGAACTCGGCGAGCCGGGCCGCGTCGTCGGTTGTGTCGATGCGGCGATGTGGAGCGAGGCCAGCGTCCGCCGATCGGTCCATGCCTCGGCATTCGTGCCGGCGACGTACGAGCCGATCAGACCGACCGGCACGCCGTCGAGAAAATCCTGGAGGTCGCGGCCGAAGAAGTAGGCGACGGCGGAGAATTTGCCGACGGTCTGCGGCGAGCAGACGACCCAGGTGAGCTTTCGATCCTCCGCCGGCTCGGTTGATGCGTTGGCGCCGACGATGCAGAAGCGGATCAGCTTGCGATCCGCTTCCTTGATCGCCTCGGCGGCGTCGTGCGCGTTCTTCAGCGAGTACTGCATGTTGGACTGGCCCGATGCCAGCCAGACTTCGCCGACGAGGATGTCGGTGATCGTGAGGTCGTTGTTGACGCGCAGCTCGAGTGGCTGGCGCGTGCGATGGAGCTGCTGGAACTCGACGCGCCATTTGCCTTGGGAATCGGCGGAGGTCGATCGGGTCTGACCGGCGAGGGTGACGTCAACCTTCTCCCCCGCGTCGGCGCGGCCCCAGACCGGAAGCGTCACGTCCTGCTGCAACACCATGTGATCGCCGAACGCGCCGGCGACCCGCGCCGCCGCGCGCGACGAAGTCGGCGCCACCGCCGCGATCGCGAAAACCATCGCCGCGACAGGCACGAAAATGACACTTGCGCGGCTCGTTCGACCTCGCATAAACTCTCCTGCTACACTGCCTCCGCCGAGCGCGACACGACCGGCATCGCTTTGTGCAAAGCTTTGTCTAATAATTCATAGGTCGTGTCGTGCGACCGAATTCTGCGGCAGTGTATCCTCGGCGGCACGGAGGCGCACAGCGTGCGCGCAGGTGCCCGAATTTGGTGGTGCGCGCTCACGCTGGTTGCGCTGGTGGCAACGATGGCAGCAGCAGGAGCCGCGCGAGTGTTACGTGAGATGGTTGTCGAGATGACCGCAGCAGCAACGGCCGCCCGCCCGCCCGTCGACGCCGCACGCTCCGTCGAGCAATGGGGCGTCTTCGAAGCCACCTTCGACGGACCTTCCAAGGGCAACCCGTTCATCGACGTCGAGCTGACCGCGCGCTTCACCTGCGAGAAAGAGCACCTCGATGTCAGCGGCTTCTACGACGGGGACGGCACGTATCGCGTGCGCTTCATGCCGTCCAGGCAAGGCCGGTGGAGTTTCGAAACCAGGAGCAACCGATCGGAGCTGAACCGCAAGACCGGCAGCTTCGAGTGCGTCGCGCCGTCGCCGCAGAACCATGGCATGGTGCAGGTGGCGCACACGTTCCACTTCGCCTACGCCGACGGCACGCCCTACCGCCAGATCGGAACAACCTGCTACTGCTGGAGCCATCAGGGCGATGAGCTGGAAAAGCAGACGCTGGCGACGCTGAAGGCGAGTCCGTTCAACAAGCTGCGGATGTGCCTCTTCCCCAAGTGGTACGCCTACAACCGTGTCGAGCCGCCGCTCTATCCCTTCGAGGGCACGGCGCCGAATCAGTGGGACACAACCCGCTTCAACCCCGCGTACTTTCGGCATCAGGAACAGCGCGTCGCGCAGCTGCGCGAGATGGGGATCGAGGCGGACCTGATCCTCTTCCATCCCTACGACGAAGGCCACTGGGGCTTCGATCGGATGGACGCGGCGAGCGACGATCGCTACCTCAAGTACGTGCTGGCCCGCTTCAGCGCGTTCCGCAACGTCTGGTGGTCGCTCGCGAATGAGTTCGACTTCATGAAGACGAAGAAGCCCCAGGATTGGGACCGCTTCTTCAAGATCGTCGTGGAGAACGATCCGTACCATCACCTCCGCTCGATTCACAACGGCCGGCTGATTTACGACCACAGCAAGCCGTGGGTCACGCACGCGAGCATTCAGAACGGCTCCGCTGTCGAAGACTTCGGTCGCGCGGAGTTGTATCGCGACGTCTATCGCAAGCCGGTCGTCTTCGATGAAGTGAAATACGAAGGCAACATCTCCGAGCGCTGGGGCGACATCTCCCCCGAGGAGATGGTTCATCGGTTCTGGCAAGGCACGATCGCCGGCACGTACGTCGGGCACGGCGAGACGTACAAGAGCGACAAGGAGATCATCTGGTGGTCCAAGGGCGGAACGCTGCACGGCCAGAGCGCGCCGCGACTCGCGTTCCTGCGCAAGATCCTCGAATCATCGCCGCCCGAGGGGCTCGAGCCGATCGACAAGTGGCAGGACGTGCACACGGTCGGCAAGGCGGGCGAGTACTACCTCGTCTACTTCGGCAAGGAGAAGCCGACCGAGTGG